>NZ_JAUOSH010000002.1:0-247677 GCF_030548765.1 Shewanella sp. 3_MG-2023
TGGCTGGGATACCAGGATTCGAACCTGGGGATGCCGAGATCAAAACCCGGTGCCTTACCACTTGGCGATATCCCAATCTAAAGCTTTTTCGAAAAACCCGCTAATGCCAGCCTTTCTATATAATGGTACGGGAAGAGAGACTTGAACTCTCACACCTTACGGCACCAGAACCTAAATCTGGCGTGTCTACCAATTCCACCACTCCCGCACTGACTCTGTTTAACATCCAGAACACGATGCTCATTTAACCTTGAGAAGGTAGCCAGTCATATTTCTAAAACCTTGCGGCCTTAACTAACCAGCGAATCTCTAGTTTGACATCTTGAGAAGATGGTAGCAATGGCGGGACTTGAACCTGCGACCCCAGCATTATGAATGCTGTGCTCTAACCAGCTGAGCTACATTGCCACTTTATCTTTCGTTGCCCTCGTCGTGAGGACGGGGCGTATTATGCTTATTCAGCGTATCGAGGTCAACTGCTTTTTTTAGCTATTTTCATCAATTGGCACTGTTCGGCTATAAGTTCACCAAACTGCGTAGCAAATCGGCATATTTGACCAAAAAAGTTAACCTCGACCGCTTGTTTGACTAATTAAAGTCTGCAAATACTATTTATACGTTGAATAAGAAATGCATTACATCGCCATCTTTAACGATATAAGCTTTACCTTCTACGCGTAACTTACCTGCTTCTTTAGCACCTGCTTCACCATTAAACTCGATAAAGTCATCATAGGCCATTACTTGGGCGCGAATAAAGCCACGCTCAAAGTCGGTGTGGATCACACCAGCAGCTTGTGGCGCACTGGCGCCTACTGGCACAGTCCATGCTCTTACTTCTTTTACACCTGCAGTAAAGTAAGTCTGTAAGTCCAATAATTCATAACCACCACGAATAACGCGATCAAGCCCTGGCTCATCAAGACCAAGGTCTGCCATAAACTCATCACGCTCTTCAGCGTCCATTTCAGCAAGCTCAGACTCAATAGCGGCACATACTGCAACCACCACGGCGTTTTCTGTCGCGGCAATGGCTTTAACAGCATCTAAATGTGGGTTATTCTCAAATCCATCTTCAGATACGTTAGCAATGTACATGGTTGGCTTTAGGGTTAAGAAGTTAAGGTAGGCAATTGCAGCCATTTCTTCTTTGCTTAACTCTAATGAACGCAGCATTTGGCCTTCATCTAAAGTTGGACGCATTTTTTCAAGTACTTCTACTTCAAACTTAGCATCTTTGTCGCCGCCTTTAGCGCGCTTTTGCTGACGGAAGATAGCACGCTCTAAGCTGTCTAAATCCGCTAACGCAAGTTCAGTGTTGATAACATCAATATCGCCTGCAGGGTCAACCTTGTTAGCAACATGAACGATGTTGTCATCTTCAAAACAACGTACAACGTGACCAATGGCATCCGTTTCACGAATGTTAGCTAGGAACTTGTTACCTAAACCTTCACCTTTTGATGCGCCAGCAACTAAACCTGCAATATCCACAAATTCCATTGTAGTCGGTAAAATACGTTCTGGATTAACAATCGCTGCTAATGCATCTAAACGTGGATCAGGTACTGGAACCACACCCGTATTTGGCTCAATGGTACAAAACGGGAAGTTAGCAGCTTCGATTCCTGCTTTAGTTAACGCATTAAATAGTGTTGACTTACCAACATTTGGCAAACCCACAATGCCGCATTTAAAACCCATATTTTTACCTTTATATAATTAAACTCACCTAGGAAGTGGTAAGTTGTGTCAAATCAATAATCAAAGCGCGGCTAATTAGAGCGCTTTGAATGTGTGTAATCGGTGCATCGCTTTCGCCATGTCTTGTTTAAACAATATTTCAGTTGAACGCACCGCTTCATCTATTGCTGCGTCCATCTTTTCTTGATCGCTCGCTGGCGCTTTACCTAAGACATAACCACTGACGCGGTTTTTATCTCCAGGGTGACCAATACCAATACGTAATCGGTAAAAGCCTTTTTCATTGGCAAGCTTAGCAATAATATCTTTTAAGCCGTTATGACCACCATGACCACCGCCCAATTTAAACTTGGCAACGCCCGGCTCCATATCAAGCTCATCATGGGCCACTAATATCTCTTCAGGTAAAATACGAAAAAAGTTCGCTAATGCGCCCACTGACTTACCGCTTAAATTCATAAACGTAGTAGGTATAAGTAGACGCACATCTTTACCATCAATAGTGACTCTGGCGGTTAAGCCAAAATATTTACTGTCTGGCGCTAAGGTGGCGCCACATAAACGCGCTAACTCTTGTACATACCATGCACCCGCATTATGACGAGTGTGGGCGTATTCTGCACCTGGGTTAGCAAGGCCGACAATTAGTTTTATTTGACTCATTAGCACTCAATTTCAGTGGTTAAATGACTGCGTTATCTTCAATATCATTTATCCATCTTAATAGTTATAGACTAAGATTTTGTGATTTGAAGGCGCTAAAGCGCGGCATTTTAACACTCAAAACTGAACTCAACAAATACACTGTGATAATTAGACAGAATGGGGATAACCTCACTGTGAAAAAGTTCACAGTGAATATAGTTAACCGCCATTAGAAATTGCGTGGTGGGGGAAGGCGTGATTGCTGATTAAATAGAATAAGTTACGCTAAACCCAATGCGTATTTAAGCACTTTCTGTTTGATCGGATTATCGTAGTTTGCCAGTTTCAACAACCCATTTCTTAACAGTTTTATTGGTAATAAATCATTACTAAAGCCTGCATAGAATGCATCCATTGCTGACATCATCAATAAATTATCGCTATAACGTTTGCATTGATACTGCTTTAAACAAGATGCTGTCCACCAAGGTTTATCATTGCCTACTGCATCGGCAATGGTTGCAATCAATACATCGACATCTTTAAAACCAATATTGACGCCCTGCCCTGCAAGCGGGTTAATGGTATGGGCTGCATCACCTAAAATCACAATATTATCTTGGCAATAATCTTGGGCATGACGTCTTGTGAGCGGGAAACTGCCTCTAGCTATAACGGTAAAGTTCTCATCAAGCCTTGATGGAAAGTTAAGCTTAATTTGCTCAGCCAGTTGTTTATGATTGAGCTGCATAAGCTGCTTAATGCGACTATTACTGTCATACCATACTAATGAGGCGTTATTACCCGGTAATGGCAGTAATGAGCGTGGCCCTTGAGGGGTAAACTGTTGCCAAGTTATGTCTTGCTGCGCGGTGTCAGTTTCAACATTAATGAGCATGGCTGACTGAGCATAATCCCAGCCAGTAATACCAATACCGGCCCATTGTCTTACTTGTGAGTTAGCCCCATCTGCGCCAACTAATAATGATGCATGTAATTCAACGCCACTTTTAAGGGTCGCTTTCATTCCTTGAGACAATGATTTTACGTCACTATTGCTCATTTCAATACGCTCGAACTTAGCAACGCTATCAGGGCAATAACAATGCACATTGTCCATCTTTTCAATTTGCTGCCACAGACTCAGTTGAATTAAGCGGTTCTCAAAAAAATAGCCCAGATGTGATTCATCGATCTGATCAGCATGAAAACGGGTAATGCAATCATCGAGCTCCCAGGTTTCTAAACCTTTATAGGCCACATGACGCATAGTGCGTAATTGCTCCATTACGCCCAAGCGTTCGAGTAATTGCTCAGAGGCCACACTAATAGCTGATACGCGCAAATCTAACGGCTGCTCAGGTAAATAGGCTTTAGGCGCGAATGCTTCAACCATGGCAACATTTAAGCCAAGCTGACCTAATCCTACAGCTACAGCTGCGCCCACCATACCACCGCCAACGATGACGACATCATGTTCAACTACATTCGATGCTTGATGCATTGTCTATTTACCTTTAAAAAAGCTGTAATACTGAAACGCCATGACAGCGGCTACTATTATGTGCCAATAAGTGTCATTGAAACTATGTACAAAGGTGTCTGTAACGCCTCGATTGTGTCGATATGTTGCTATCTTGAGTTTGAGCAACACTTGCTTACACTGGTTAAACTTTAACCACCAAACCTTACCTTATACTGAGACTGTCTAGTATGACATGCCTTGCAACCAACCCCTTAAATGTCAAGGTAAGAGAGGATAGTATGTTCAGTCAAAGCACCTATGTACAATCTAATAATGGAACCCTTAAATCACTAACAAGCAGCCGTAATACGTTAATGAGTTATGTAAAAAAGTTTACTAAGTCACTCTATACTATGCCGCTACTTGCAGGGCTTGTTGCTGGCGCAGCCATTATGCCAATGACAGCACAAGCCGAAGTACAACCGATGGAAACCATTACGGTTATTCACCGTTCATCCTTCGATTATGCCTTATATCAACAAACCACGGAAATGCTTACGCAGTTTAATAGAGAGCTAGCGCAAAAAATAATTGTTCAAGCAAGACAAGATAACGTCACAATGGCGAAACAATTTGGCTATTTTACCAATCAATCAAATGAGTTAGCCCAAATAGATAAACACCCTGAAAATATAGGGGTATTAGTCATTTCAGAATAATGCCGCTTAAGTGTGCACAAAGGCTAGCCAGCGAGCCTTTGTGCAGTTAAAATACTCGGCTATTTTTCTGTGGTAATAGAACGGCGTAACTGATGAGTAAAAAACTACACATAAAGACCTGGGGCTGTCAGATGAATGAATATGATTCATCTAAAATGGCTGACTTGCTGGACGATTATCAAGGTTATACCTTGACTGAGGATGCTGAAGAAGCAGACGTACTGCTACTAAACACATGTTCAATTCGCGAAAAAGCGCAGGAAAAAGTGTTTCATCAGCTTGGTCGCTGGAAAACCCTCAAAGACAAAAAACCTAATCTAATTATCGGTGTAGGTGGTTGTGTTGCCTCACAAGAAGGTAAAGCCATTAAAGAACGTGCTCAGTGCGTTGATATTATTTTTGGCCCACAAACCTTACATCGCTTACCTGAGATGATCACCCAAATTAATAATGGCGATAAAGCAGTTATTGATGTGAGCTTTCCTGAAATTGAAAAATTCGATCGCCTACCTGAGCCTCGCGCTGACGGTCCATCGGCGTTTGTGTCTATTATGGAAGGCTGCAGTAAATACTGTTCATTCTGCGTAGTGCCGTACACCCGCGGTGAAGAAGTTAGCCGCCCGGTTGATGATGTCATTTTAGAAATCGCACAACTTGCTGAACAAGGTGTACGTGAAGTAAACCTGCTTGGTCAAAACGTGAATGCGTTTCGCGGTGCTACCCATGATGATGATATTTGCACCTTCGCAGAGTTATTGCGTCTAGTGGCATCAATTGATGGTATCGACCGTGTGCGTTACACAACGAGTAACCCCATTGAGTTTTCACAAGACATTATCGATGTTTATGAAGATACCCCTGAAGTGGTGAGTTTCTTACATTTACCAGTGCAATCGGGATCAGACCGCATTCTAACTAATATGAAACGTGGTCATATGGCAATTGAATATAAATCAATTATTCGTCGTTTACGTAAAGCGCGCCCTGATATCCAAATCAGTTCCGACTTCATTGTCGGCTTCCCTGGTGAGTCAAATGCTGAATTTGAAGACACCATGAAGTTGATTGAAGATGTCAGTTTTGACCACAGCTTTAGCTTTATCTACAGCGCCCGTCCAGGAACACCAGCGGCTGATTTGCCAGATGATGTCACCATGGAAGAAAAGAAAAAGCGCTTAGCGATTTTACAAGACCGTATTACCCAACAAGCCATGCGCTACAGCCGCCAAATGTTAGGCACTGTTCAACGTATTTTAGTTGAAGGCCCTTCAGTTAAGAACCCTATGGAGCTTCGCGGCCGTACTGAAAATAACCGCGTAGTGAACTTTGAAGCTGATCCTAAGTGTATTGGCGGTTTTGTGGATGTTGAAATTGTTGATGTATATACAAACTCGCTGCGCGGCGTATTTATTCGTGGCGAAGACGAGATGGATTTACGTCGAAGTTTACGTCCGTCAGATATCGTAGCCAAACACAAAACTGATGATGATATTGGTGTAAGCCAATTTACCCCAGGCAGCTAATTTAGCCATAAAACGGGTTTATCATTATTTAATAAAGGCGGCCTCGAGCCGCCTTTATTGTGCTTTTCAGTTAATACCGTGGTATTTTAACTTTTATACCTATTCGCATTCTTTTTCTTTTGGAGCATTATTTTTGTCCACTAAAGTTACTACCATGAATTTATACCTCGAGCCTGCTGAAACTCGAAGAATTGCCTCATTATGTGGTCCATATGATGACAACATTAAACAGCTTGAACGTCGTTTAGGTGTTGAGATTATCCATAAGAATAATCATTTCAAAATCGTTGGCCTGCCAAGACATGCCTTTAATGCTAATAATTTACTGAAACAGCTATACATTGAAACCCAAACTGTTAAAGGTAGCACCCCAGATTTAGAGCCAGAGCGAGTGCATTTAGCCATTCAGGAGGTCATTAACCTCGAAGCTGAATCATCGGCTGAAGATGACACCCTGCATATCAAAACTAAACGCGGCATCATCAAACCTCGCAATCCAAACCAGTCTGTGTATGTGGCGAATATGGCCAAACACGACATTACCTTTGGTGTGGGACCTGCCGGTACCGGTAAAACCTTTTTAGCAGTTGCCGCAGCTGTTGATGCCCTTGAAAGACAAGAAGTAAGACGAATACTCCTTACCCGCCCAGCTGTTGAGGCTGGCGAAAAATTAGGTTTTTTACCAGGGGATTTAAGTCAGAAAGTCGATCCCTATTTACGCCCGCTTTATGATGCCTTATTTGAAATGATGGGCTTTGAGAAAGTTGAAAAGCTACTTGAACGTAATATTATTGAAGTCGCGCCTTTAGCCTATATGCGTGGTCGAACCCTAAATGATGCGTTTGTTATATTGGATGAAAGCCAAAATACTACCGTTGAGCAAATGAAAATGTTCTTAACCCGTATCGGCTTTAACTCGAAAGCGGTGATCACCGGTGATATTACCCAGATAGATTTGCCTCGCAGTCAAAAATCAGGGCTTCGCCAAGCCATTGAAGTATTGAGTGAGGTCGATGAAATCAGCTTCAACTTCTTTATGTCTCAAGATGTGGTGCGTCACCCGATTGTGGCAAGAATTGTCGAAGCTTATGAAGCCTTTGATTCAAAAGAGCTAGCACAAAAAGCTGAAAAAGAGCGCCAGTATAAACAACGTCAAACGGCCTTTAATGAACAAATGGCCAATGTGGACGTTAACGCCAACGAGATCAGTAAAGACGGAGCAATAAATAATGAGTCTTAAACTTGATTTAGATCTGCAAATTGCCGTTACTGACAGCAGTAAGCTCCCCAGCCGAAGTGAATTTGAGCTATGGGTAGCGACAGCCCTTGGTAACACTATGGCGCAAGCTGAACTGACCATCAGAATTGTTGAAAATACTGAAAGCCAGCAACTTAATAATACTTACCGTGGTAAAGACAAGCCGACTAATGTATTGTCTTTCCCCTTTGAAGCGCCTCCAGGGATTGAGTTACCGCTATTAGGCGATCTCATCATTAGTGCTGAGGTGGTAGAACTTGAAGCAAATCAACAAAATAAGCCCCTTGTCGCACATTGGGCCCATATGGTTATTCACGGCTGCTTGCATTTACTAGGCTATGACCATATTATCGATAATGAAGCTGAAGAAATGGAGTCATTAGAGACTCAACTCATTGAAGGCTTAGGTTTTTCAAATCCATATAAGGAAGCGTAAATAAATCAGACGACTGCATATAACATGCTGATTTTGATTTAGTAAAATATTATGAGTGACGACATCCCACCGAGTACCAACGCCCGTAAGAAGAACTGGATTGGCAAAATTAGTCAGATGTTTCAGGGCGAACCTCAAAATCGCGAAGACTTAGTTGATGTAATTGCTGGCGCAGAAGAGCGCTCTTTAATTACTGAAGACACCCGCGAAATGATGAATGGCGTATTAGAAGTATCAGGGTTGCGGGTACGCGACATCATGATCCCTCGAAGCCAAATAGTCACATTGCAAATCGATAGCACTGTTGAAGAGCTACTAGAAACAGTCATTGAGTCTGCACACTCCCGTTTTCCTGTGGTCAACGAGGATAAAGATCATATTGAAGGTATTTTGCTTGCAAAAGATTTACTTAAATATGGTTTCAAACAATCAGCTCAACCTTTCTCATTGCATCAAGTCATCAGGCCTGCGGTTGTTGTGCCTGAAAGCAAACGCGTTGATGTACTGCTAAAAGAATTCCGCTCCCAGCGATATCATATGGCCATCGTGGTCGATGAATATGGCGGTGTATCCGGCCTAGTGACGATTGAAGATATCTTAGAAGAAATCGTCGGTGAAATCGAAGACGAGTTCGATCATAGTTCAGTAGAAGATACCGAAATCAAAAAGATCAGTAACACCGTGTTTATGATTAAAGCACGTACACCGATTGATGAATTTAATGACGCTTGTGGCACCCAATTTAGCGACGAAGAATTTGATACCGTAGGCGGCTTAGTTTCACACGCATTTGGTCACTTACCAGAGCGAAATGAAACTGTCGTTATCGATAATATCGAGTTTAAAGTCACCAATGCTGACACCAGACGTTTAATTCAACTTAGTGTGAAGTTACCCGATCAAAAACTGCTAGAAGAACTCGACGACTAACTCTGTGCTAAAAAATAAACTTTCCAAGTCATCAATGATTAAAATGGTGACTGCATTTGTTGCAGGTGCTTCAACCACACTTGCTTTTGCCCCCTACGCTATTTGGGCTTTTTACCCCGCAGCAATGCTGTTTGTTTTATGGCAAAGTCGCAGCCTAACCCCGAAAGAAAACTTCTTTCATTGGTTAAGCTTCGGCTTTGGCTGTTTTGCATTTGGCATTAGTTGGGTACATGTCAGCATTGATACCTTTGGTGGTTTACCGCTAATAGTATCAATGGCATTAATGGCAATATTGGCGCTTTATCTGGCCTTATTTCCAGCGCTAGCAGGTTATCTCACTGCGAAACTGTCCCAATATCAGCAAACTCAAGGCTGGCAAGTTTATTTTCGTTACTTAGGGTTATTCCCCGCACTGTGGGTATTTACCGAGTGGATGCGCGGTTGGGTTCTCACAGGTTTCCCTTGGTTATGGGCAGGCTACAGTCAAACCCAAGGGCCATTGTCAGAGCTTGGCAGTATAATTGGCGCATTAGGCTTAAGTTATGTTATCGCACTGGTTTGTGGCAGTATCGCACTGGTGTTATATCAACGTTTTGCCAGTGTTATCATCATATTCTCTTTGATATTTATCAGCACTTACCTTGCGCCGCACATCTCCGACATAAGCCCACGAAATGAAACGGTTAAAGTGGCTTTAGTACAAGGCAATATTGAGCAAAGTATGAAGTGGGAGCCTGACGCACTATGGCCAACTTTACTCAAGTATATGGATTTAAGTCGGCCTAATTTTGATGCTGATATCATCATTTGGCCTGAAGCCGCGATTCCAGCGCCTGAAGCTATGGTGGCAGACTTTTTACATAATACCGACAAGGTGGCTAATTTAAATAATAGCGCCATCATTACCGGTATTATTAGCATGCAACAAAATGACTTTTATAACTCATTAATTGTATTGGGCAATGCCTATCATCCTCAGCAGACTGAGGGCGATTACGTTGGAAGTGGCATTAATGATTACAAGAAACATCATCTATTACCAATAGGTGAGTTTGTCCCTTTTGAAAGCCTTTTACGCCCAATAGCCCCGTTTTTTAATTTACCCATGTCATCTTTTGCACGTGGCACCTATGAGCAAAAAAACCTTAATGCTTTAGGCTATCAAGTGGCACCGGCTTTATGCTACGAAATCGTCTTTCCTGAGCAATTACGCGCCAATGTGAATAAAGACACTGATTTTTTACTCACAGTGTCTAATGATGCCTGGTTTGGTGACTCTATCGGGCCACTGCAACACATGGAAATAGCCCAAATGCGCGCAATTGAGTTGGGGCGCCCCTTAGTCAGAGCCACCAACAACGGTGTTACCGCTGTGGTCGATATTAAAGGCCGTATTACTCACCAACTGCCACAGTTCAAATCTGGAGTATTAGTGGCTGACGTTGCCTTATATGACGGTGAAACTTGGTTTAAGCGAATAGGCCAAACACCGTTACTCATATTATGTAGCTTGATAATTTTATTTAGTTTTATATATCAACTATTATTAAACAAAGGCAGAAAAAAATAGCAAGGAGGCCATGATTGCAGCAAGCATTGCCAGTTAAGCCAAATATATTCAATCCAAATGGATTTACATTAATTGAGTTAGTGGTGGTCATTATCATTTTGGCCGTCATTGCCATTATTGCTGCGCCAAAGTTTATCAACTTTGCCACTGAAGCCCGAATTAACGCATTATCACAATTACAGAGCAGCGTTAAAGCAGCTAATACCCTCGTTTATGCACGCACGCAAATGCCCAGTATTTCTACCCGAAGTGTTCCAGGTCGTGATGATTTAACCGATATCGATTTAGAAGGCGATGGCAGTTTCAATACCCGTTTAATAAACGGTTATCTTGATAATACTGATATCGAAAAATGGATTGTGTCGATGGACGATTGGGAAATCCAATATCGAGGTGCACCTGAAACCTATATTGGATATGATCTCAATGACGATGGTGAAGTGCGTGATGACAACTGCTATTTTTTGTACACCCAGGCCAGTAGTGAAGCTAACCCGCCAACATACCAAGTTAGCACCTCGGGTTGCTAAATATGCGCTTTAAACTCAGTTAATCGATAAAAAATTGACCATAAAACACTATTGCATAAACATAAGCCGTAAAACACTATTACATAAACATAAGACGTAAAGCACTATGCCACTTAAGTCAGCTAGCATAGTTACTGTCTCAAACAATCTCTAAAATCGTGCTATTGTTTGAAATAGGCAGCGCTTTAAGGCGTTAGCGCTTCTCGAGTGAACATTTCATTATCGCATTGTGGGCAATCTGGAATAATACTGGGGAATTCAATTTTCATTTCATGATTACACTCAGTACAAATCACTTTACCTTGGTTAATCACCTCCCCTGACATATAAAAACCCTGATGCTTAAAGTCTTGGGCAATTTCATGCCACTCTACTTGGCTGCGATCAGTAATTTCACCCAGCCAGTGCCATAAGGTGTTTTCAATACCAATGACAGTTGGGCTAAAACTGAGGTTATCGGCATTTTCCTCTTTTATGTAGCTGGCGATGTCACGCTTTAAAAAATCTTCTGCTAAAGCAAGCTCCTCGGCATCGGCGGCTGACTTTAATTGCAAATAATCTTTACACTGGGTCACAGAAGCAAAAAGGCTCTTTGCCGTCAATGAGTTATCTTCATCATATTGTTTCTTAACTTGCTCAAAAAGCGTCTTATATAGTGCTAATAACGCTGAACTTCGTCCACTCATAGTAAATACTCCTTCATCTGAACCTTTTTAATGCATCACTTCTAGTTTATTCTATGCAGATCTTACTCGCGCTTTTTAGCGCTAGATCAAACAATGGGCGGCATTGGCCGGAATAGAGTGATGCAAGAGCAATATAATCCCTCAGAAATTGAAGCCTTGGTGCAAAAGCACTGGGAAGACAAAAAAACCTTCGAAGTAACTGAAGATGCAAACAAAGAGAAATTTTACTGTCTCTCTATGTTCCCTTATCCATCAGGCCGACTTCACATGGGACACGTGCGTAACTACACCATAGGTGATGTTGTTGCTCGTTACCAACGTTTGCAAGGTAAAAATGTGTTACAACCTATCGGTTGGGACTCATTTGGTCTACCTGCAGAGAATGCCGCAATCAATAATAAGACTGCGCCTGCGCCATGGACTTATGAAAATATCGACTACATGAAGAACCAACTTAAGCTATTAGGCTTTGGTTATGATTGGAGTCGTGAAATCGCGACTTGCACCCCTGAGTATTACCAGTGGGAACAATGGTTCTTCACCCAGTTATTTGAAAAAGGCTTAGTCTACAAAAAGACCGCCTCAGTTAACTGGTGTCCAAACGATGAAACAGTACTGGCTAACGAGCAAGTACAAGACGGTTGCTGTTGGCGTTGTGACACTGAGGTGGTTCAAAAAGAAATCCCTCAGTGGTTCATTAAAATCACCGATTACGCTGAAGAGCTATTAAACGATATCGATAAGTTAGATGAATGGCCTGAGCAAGTTAAGGCGATGCAACGTAACTGGATTGGCCGCAGTGAAGGGATTGAAATGACTTTCGGTGTTGCTGGCAGTGACGATAGCTTTGATATCTATACCACTCGTCCTGATACCGTGATGGGCGTAACCTATGTTGCAATTGCCAGTGGTCACCCTCTTGCTGAAGCTGCAGCAAAGAATAACCCTGAGCTTGCTGCATTCATTGAAGAATGTAAAAACGTTGATACTACCGAAGCGGCTATGGCTGCAATGGAAAAGAAAGGCGTTGCGACCGGTCTTAATGCAATCCACCCATTAACCGGCAAAGAAGTGCCTATTTGGGTCGGTAACTTTGTATTAATGAACTACGGTACTGGCGCAGTAATGTCAGTTCCAGCCCATGACCAACGTGATTATGAGTTTGCTAAAAAATACGGTTTAACCATTGAAGCTGTGATCAAGCCTGCTGATAGCGATGTGGATATCAGTGAAGCTGCCTTTACTGATAAAGGCGTGCTATTTAATTCAGGTGAGTTTGACGGTTTAGAGTTCCAAGCTGCATTCGATGCTATTGATGCCAAACTGACTGCTGAAGGTAAAGGTAAGCGTCAAGTGAACTTCCGTCTGCGTGACTGGGGGGTATCGCGTCAACGCTACTGGGGCGCTCCTATCCCTATGGTTACGCTTGAAGATGGCACCGTAATGCCAACACCAGCTGAGCAACTGCCGGTTGTATTACCTGAAGATGTGGTAATGGATGGTATTCAAAGCCCGATAAAAGCTGACAAAGAGTGGGCTAAAACCACGGTAAATGGCCAGCCAGCACTGCGTGAAACTGATACCTTTGATACCTTTATGGAATCATCTTGGTATTACGCCCGTTACTGTAGCCCCCATGCAGATCAAATGCTTGATCCTGCTAAAGCAAACTACTGGTTACCAGTGGATCAATATATTGGCGGTATCGAGCATGCTTGTATGCATTTGCTATACTTCCGCTTCTTCCACAAGTTGCTACGTGATATTGGTTTAGTTGACTCTGATGAGCCAGCCAAACGCTTACTGACTCAAGGTATGGTATTGGCTGATGCTTATTACTATAACAACGAGAAAGGCGCCCGCGTTTGGGTTTCACCATCTGACGTTACAGTACAAGAAACTGACGATAAAGGCCGTGTAGTAAAAGCGGTAGACAGTGAAGGTCATGAACTGGTTTATACCGGCATGAGCAAGATGTCTAAGTCTAAGAATAACGGTATCGACCCACAAGAAATGGTTGATAAATACGGTGCTGACACCGTGCGTTTATTCATGATGTTTGCAGCCCCACCTGAGTTAACCCTTGAGTGGCAAGAATCAAGCGTTGAAGGCGCACATCGATTCATTAAGCGTTTCTGGAAAACAGCTCATGATCATATCGCTCAAGGTGATGTGGTTGAACTTGACCCTAAAGCACTTGATAACAATCAAAAAGCACTTCGTCGTGAATTACATAAAACCATTGCTAAAGTCAGTGATGATGTTGAACGCCGTCAAATGTTCAATACCGCCATTGCCGCTATCATGGAACTGATGAACAAGTTGCAAAAAGCCCCGTCTGCTAATGAGCAAGACAGAGCCCTGATGCAAGAAGCATTATCAGCAGTAACACGTTTGCTTTACCCAATCATCCCACATACTTGTTTCAGCATGTGGACAGCCTTAGGTAACCAAACTGATATCGAAGATAGCCTATGGCCAACAGTTGATGAGTCAGCACTAGTTGAAGACAGCAAACTGATTATCGTGCAAGTTAACGGTAAGCTGCGTGCTAAAATCACAGTAGCTGCAGATGCTGCTAAAGAAGAAGTAGAAGCCCTAGGTTTAGCTGATGAAAACGTACAAAAATTCACTGATGGCGTCACCGTACGCAAAGTGATTTATGTACCAGGCAAACTGCTAAACATCGTTGCTAATTAATCATTTATAAGTAACGATAGCTTGAAGGTGACAAATGACAAGCAATTAGCCTCGTCATTCGTCACCTTCATAAAGTTAAAGATGTAACCTAATACCCATCTTATGCATGTACAGTTAAAGGATGCCAAAAACAGTGATGCTAATTAAACGCATTAACTTGGCCTTGTTGGCGCTCGTCATTATGACCAGTGCTGGTTGCGGCTTTAAATTACAACGTAGCTATTCAATTCCTGCCGAACTTGAAGAATTGCACCTGCGTTCCAATGACCAATACAGTGAACTGACCCGTCTAGTTAATGAACGCTTACGTATTCACCGTGTGGCAACCGTACCCGCATCAGATGAAACACCCACTTTAAGCCTCATCAATGACTCCCTAGAGCGTGCTACCCTGTCTTTATATCCTACGGGTAACGTAGCTGAGTATGAGCTTATTTATGTGGTTAATTACGCTGTGATGATACCAGGCAGCGAGCCACAGCGATTCGTATCTGAAATTCGCCGTGATTATCAAGACGATCCGCGTACTGCACTCGCAAAAAGCCGAGAAATGGAAATGTTAGTCAAAGAAATGCGTATTCAAGCGGCTGATAATATTATCCAAACTCTGGCCTCAATCGAGGTGAATTGATGCGGGTTTACCCAGATCAATTAAATCAGCATCTCAAAACACTCCATGGTTGTTATTTACTCTTTGGTGACGACCCATGGTTAATTGAAAACTGCAAAGCACAAATTCTCAGCGCGGCTAAAAAACAAGGTTTTGAAGAGCGGGTACATTTAACTCAAGACAACAGCTTTAGCTGGAATGATTTGCAACAAGAGTGGCAATCAATGAGTTTATTTGCCAGTCGCCGCATCATCGAGTTGACGCTTCCCCAAGCAAAACCTGGCACCGAAGGTTCGGCAGCGTTAACAGCCATGATGCAAAATCCTAATCCGGATATTATTCTGATTATCCATGGGCCAAAGATATCTGCTGAAACCAAAAGCAAATGGTTTAAATCCCTTGATAACGACGGTATTTATTTACCTTGCGCTACCCCTGAAGGGAAACAGTTCCAGCGCTGGTTAGATAATCGCATTCATTTTTACAAGTTACAGGTGCAGATGGACGCCAAAGCCATGCTGTTTAACTTGTTTGAAGGTAATTTGTTGGCTGCTGAGCAAGCCTTGCAATTATTGCAATTACTCAGCCCTGATAAGCCAATCCACAGCGATCATTTAAACGATTATTTTGAAGATCAGTCGCGCTTTACTGTGTTTCAGTTAACCGATGCGCTACTAGGAAACCACCAAAAACATGCCCAGCATATGTTGGTACAGCTTAATGCTGAAGGCACTGCGATGCCAATTCTAATGTGGGCATTGTTTAAAGAGTTAAATGTATTACTCAGTTTAAAATCTGCAGTAGAGCAAGGCGAGCAACTGAATAGTTTATGGTCTAAACATCGTATTTGGGATAAGCGTAAACCCTTTTATCAAGCGGCATTAACCCGACTGAGCCTCAGTCAAATCGAACACATGCTAGCCTTTGCCTCAAAAATTGAGCGCAACCTCAAGCAGCATGGGGTAGAAGATTGGACCGCTATCAGCCATTTAAGTCTGTTATTTGATCCTAATGCCCACAGACGATTAGCCCATATAGAACTGCAAACATGAAGATTGGGATTTTAGGCGGCACCTTTGATCCCATTCATTATGGTCATATCAAACCTGCCATTGAAGTAAAACAACAGCTCAATTTAGACAAAATTTGGCTAATGCCTAATCATATCCCGCCTCACAAACAAACCACTAAAGTTAGCAGTGAGCAACGCTTAGCTATGGCTGAGTTAGTTTGTCAGCAATATGATGAGCTTGAAGTGTGTGATATCGAAATTAATCGTGATAGTCCATCTTACACTGTGACCACTCTTGAGTTATTAACCCAGCGTTATCCCCAGCATCAATTTTATTTCATAATGGGCACAGACTCTTTTATTCAGCTAGCGTCATGGTATCAATGGCAGCAATTATTTGCCCTGTGCCATTTGGTGGTTTGTCGCCGCCCTGGTTGGTCAGCGAGCCATGACCATCCGATGATGCAACTGCTTAAACAAAAGCAAGTAGATTGTCAGCAAGCTGAGTCGATTGAGGCTAAAGTTGGCAATATATTCCCAGTTGAAGTGACCTTGCAAGATATCTCCTCTACTGAAATAAGGGCGCAGCTGACTCAGTTAATGGCTAACGAAACTCACTTACCCACCCAAAGCACTAAACTACTCGCACAAAGCACTCATTTTTCCGCTGATGGCTCTTTGAAATTAGCAAAAGGCTCATTAAATAAAAAACTCCCAGCGTGCATCCAAGCCTATATTTTACAACATCAACTTTACCGTTAACCCCTCGTAATTCCCGCCTCAAAAATCGCTGCTGTTAAAATCAATTTCAGCTTCAATTGCGCTCGCATAGGTATTTTGCGTATAATGCCCCGTTATTTTTATATATCGAGGTAAGTGACGTGCAGAGCACGGAATTAAAAGATTTTGTTATCGATAAAATCGATGACCTGAAAGCCAAAGACGTTGTGGTATTAGACGTTGCAGAACAATCACAAATCACTGATTTTATGGTTATTTGCTCTGGCACATCAAAAACACACGTTCGCGCAATTGCGGAAAATATGATCGTTGAATCTAAAACTGCAGGCTTACAACCATTAGGTGTTGAAGGCCGTGAGAGCAGTGAATGGGTACTGGTTGATCTAGGTGGCGTAATCTTACATGTAATGCAAGACCAAACACGTGAGTTTTATGATCTAGAAAAACTATGGTCTGAAAACAACGCATAATGAAGTTACAACTGATTGCTGTTGGCACCAAGATGCCAGATTGGGTAACCCGCGGATTTGAAGAATACCAACGTCGTTTTCCTCGTGATATGGCGTTAGAGTTGATTGAGATCCCCGCAGGAAAGCGCGGTAAAAATGCTGATATAGCACGCATTCTTCAAAAAGAAGGCGAACTAATGCTAGCAGCAGTACCCAAAGGCAATCACATTGTAAGCCTAGACTTGCCTGGTAAGAACTGGGAAACCCCACAACTTGCCGAGCAACTCAGCAAATGGCAGCTTGATGGCCGTGATGTCAGTTTATTGATTGGCGGTCCTGAAGGTCTTGCGCCAGCATGCAAAGCTGCTGCAAGCCAAAGCTGGTGTTTATCCGCCCTCACTTTGCCCCATCCATTAGTTCGAGTACTGGTTGCCGAAAGCCTTTATCGAGCATGGAGTATAAATAACAACCACCCCTACCATAGAGAGTAAACCTTATTGGTCAAGGCTCTGGTAAAAGCAAAGCTAATTCAGCTAATATAACAAATCTGAATTTATTAGCCTGAATCTCATCGGAGAAAGCTTAAGTGTCGCCAAAAAAGCGCATTGCCATGCACGACCACGCTGCCGAGGCGTCGCTATTCAAACGTCGTGCTTTGTTCACTTTCCTGTGCGTGTTTATTCTCATCAGTGTTTTACTGTCTAACCTTTATCAACTGCAAGTTGTCTCATACACTGATTATGAAACCCGCTCTAATGACAACCGTATCCGCGTTGTGCCCGTAGCCCCGAGTCGCGGCTTAATCTACGACCGTAACGGCCAACTGCTTGCTGAAAACCAGCCGTTTTATACCCTAGAAGTCATCCCAGAAAAGTCTAAAGATATTACTGCGACCCTAGATAAACTCAATGAGGTTATTGCCCTTACTGAAGAAGAGCGTGAAAGTATCACTGAAAGATTACGTTATCATCGCCGCTTTAAACCATTAACCATCAAAAGCCGATTAACTGAAGAGCAAGTTGCCGCATTCAGTGTTAACCAACATCAATTCCCCGGTTTTAGAGTCGAAGCAGGCCTTAAACGCCATTACCCCTATGAAGATTTGATGACTCACGTATTGGGTTATGTGGGTAAAATTAACACCCGTGATCGCGCATCTCTTGAAAAATCGGGTACCTGGAAAAATTACGCCGCCACTAATGATATTGGCAAACAGGGGATTGAAAAGTTCTATGAGAGCCTATTATTAGGCACCCCTGGTCACCTTGAAGAAGAAGTGAATAACCGTGGCCGCGTGATCCGCACCTTGAAGGTGACCCCGCCAACGCCTGGGCAAGATATTTACCTCACCTTAGATTTAAAACTACAGCAAAAAGCTATGGAACTATTAGATGGTCGCCGCGGCTCAGTGGTTGCAATCGATCCACAAGATGGCGGCGTACTTGCGATGGTATCAAGCCCAAGTTATGACCCTAATTTATTTGTTCACGGTATTAGCAGCAAGGCGTATAACGCACTACTAAACGATAAATCACGCCCTCTTATCAACCGTGCAACCCAAGGCCAATACTCACCAGCATCAACGGTAAAACCGCATATTGCACTACTGGGCTTAGAACAAAAAGCCATTAGCGAAAAAACCCGCATCTGGGATCCAGGCTTTTGGCAAATCCCCAATGTCGAACGTAAATACCGCGACTGGAAACGCTGGGGCCACGGCTGGGTTGATGTATACAGTGCCATCATGGACTCCTGTGATACCTTCTTTTATGACTTAGCCTATAAAGTCGGTGTCGATAAGATTGCTGATTTCATGAACCAATTTGGTTTTGGCGAATCAAGTGGCATTGATATCTACGAAGAAGCCAACGGCATCATGCCATCAAAAGATTGGAAGCGCATGCGTTACAATCAGCCTTGGTATATTGGTGATACGATTTCGGTGGGTATTGGTCAAGGCTACTGGACCTCTACACCATTACAGCTTGCTAATGCCGCCACCATTTTAGCCAATCACGGCACCCGTTATACGCCGCATTTATTAAAATCATTTAAAGATGACACCGCTAAAATCGATACCCCGATTGATGAGCGTGAACCAATAAAATTAAACGATGATAATAACTGGGAAATCATTAACGAAGCGATGCGAAAAACGGCTGATAAGTCTCGCTTTACTGATGCCAAATATACCGCAGCAATGAAAACCGGTACTGCGCAGGTATTTAGTGTTGCCCAAGATGAAAAATACGATGCTGATACCGTGTCAGAGTTTTTACGAGATAACGCCTTAATTATTGCCTACGCGCCTTATGAAAACCCTAAGATTGTTCTCGCGGTGGTTATTGAAAATGCTGGCTGGGGCGGAGTCAATGCTGGACCTGTCGCCCGGGCGCTATTGGATGAATACATGTTACGAGATCAATGGATGGTGGAACAATGAATACCTCACACCACCCACACAAACAGACTATTTGGCAAAAACTACACATAGACTTACCGTTATTGTTGGGCCTACTCGCGCTAATGATTTTTGGCTTGTTTGTGATTTATTCTGCCAGCGGTGAAGACTTTGCCATGATGGAAAGGCAATTAACCCGCTTTGGCTTGTCATTATTTGTCATGTTTATCTTTGCCCAAATAAACCCTGAAATTCTCAGGCGCTGGGCTTTACCCATTTACGTGGCAGGTATCATCCTACTGCTAGGGGTACACTTTTTTGGCACCATTAATAAGGGCGCACAGCGCTGGCTAAACTTAGGCTTTATGGAGTTTCAGCCATCAGAACTTATCAAACTCGCCTTCCCTATTACTATGGCGTGGTACATCAGTAAATTTCCGCTACCACCGAAAAAACGTTATTTAGCCGGTGGTTTGGTTATTCTGCTAATTCCTACGTTACTGATTGCTAAGCAACCTGATTTAGGCACCTCAATTTTGGTCGCCGCTTCGGGGATTTTTGTGCTGTTTTTATCAGGCATGAGCTGGGTAATTGTCGGCAGTTGTGTGACCGCGGTTTTAGCCTTTTTACCGGTACTGTGGTACTTCTTAATGCACGACTATCAGCGCACTAGGGTGATGACCTTGTTTGATCCTGAGCGCGACCCTCTCGGCGCGGGTTATCATATTATTCAATCGAAAATCGCCATTGGCTCAGGTGGTCTATGGGGTAAAGGCTGGCTGCAAGGCTCACAATCACAACTTGAGTTTTTACCAGAGCGCCATACCGACTTTATCTTTGCTGTTATCGGTGAAGAGTTTGGCCTGATCGGCAGTTTACTGTTACTTGCCCTGTATATGTATATCATCGGCCGCGGCTTGGTTATCGCATCGCGAGCGCAAACCTCCTTTGCTCGCTTACTGGCAGGCAGTATTACCTTAACCTTCTTTGTTTATATTTTCGTCAATATTGGTATGGTATCAGGCATTTTACCTGTAGTAGGTGTGCCCTTACCCTTAGTCAGTTATGGTGGTACTTCAATGATGACATTGATGATTGGTTTTGGCATTCTGATGAGTATTCATACCCATAGACGCTTTGTTGATAGATAAACATCGTCAAGCTACATGACATAACAAAATATGGCAACGCTGCCACAAAGGTAGATTAAATTCGCCTTATGGCAGCGCAATAACACCGGAGCTTAAATGCAAATAATAACTAAAATCGCTGCTGGACTGGCATTATTACTCAGCTCAACAACCTCTTTTGCTGCACCAACGCCGCCAACAGAGCAAGAAGTCAGCGCACTAAAACAGGCTTTTATCACTGAACAAGTGAGCAAGGGCTTTACCGAACAAGAAGTTCAGCAATTCTTATCATCTGCTAATCATAATCAAGCCGTACTTGATGCTATTTCCAAACCTTGGGAAGCCAAACCTTGGCACCAATACTATCCCATCTTTTTAACTGACTCCCGTTTAGAAAAAGGCTTAGCCTTTTGGCAACAAAATGCTGAAACCATCAAGCAGGCCTCAGAAAAATTCCAAGTTGACCCGCAAATCATTGTTGCCATTATCGGTATCGAAACCTACTACGGCGGCTACATGGGTAACTATAAAGTACAAGATGCGCTGTATACATTAGGCTTTTACTATCCTCCTAGAGCCACCTTTTTCAGGAAAGAATTTGGCAACCTGATGTCATTAATTAAAGAAGAGCAATTAGATAATGACAACCTTAAAGGCTCTTACGCTGGCGCTATGGGTTATGGCCAGTTTATTCCTTCAAGCTATCGTCACTACGCGGTTGATTTCAGCGGTGATGGCCGCCGAGATCTATTGAATAGTAAGCCGGATGCTATTGGTAGTGTTGCTAATTATTTCCACCAACACGGCTGGAAAAAAGGCGCACCTGTTGCCCTTAAATTAAATCACACCGTTGAAACCGCGCCTAAAGCCAAGGTATGGCTTAAAGGTAAGCCGACACAAACTGTGGCTGATATCTTGACCCCAAGTTTATCCCTAGCGGCTGCCAAAGATATTGATGCTTCGCAATCTGCATTACTGATCAAACTTGAGCAACCCAAAGCAACAGACTACTGGTTAGGGCTTAATAACTTTTATGTGATTACCCGCTACAATCGCAGCCCACTATATGCCATGGCGGTATATCAATTTAGCCAGCAATTAGCAGCTGCGTACCACTCAGGTGCAGCCCCTGCACATGACAACAAATAAGATGCGCACTCACATGAACGGTCAAATAAACTGTCACATTAAATATGACATGCTAAAAAAGTCACTCATTAGTCTCGCCGTGGTTGGGTTGTGCGGTGCATTGGCTGCGTGTTCAAGTTCACCGACGCCAACTAGCCAAGATGACCGCTATCAGCTCAAAGATGATCGCGCCCCTAAAAGTGCCCCCGATGTCAGTAAGGTTGAAGATGCCCACCCAAAGTATGAGCCCTATAGTCGCCAAGGAAACCAGCAAAACTATACTGTGCGCGGCAAGTCATATCAGGTGATGTCGAGCGCGAAAGGTTTTAAACAAACGGGCGGCGCATCTTGGTATGGGTCAAAGTTTCATGGTCACCTAACATCAAACGGCGAAACCTATGATATGTACTCCATGTCAGCAGCCCATAAAACCTTGCCATTACCAAGTTATGTGCGAGTCACTAATGAGGCTAATAACAAACAAGTGATTGTCAGAGTCAATGATCGTGGCCCATTCCATGAAGGGCGCATCATTGATTTATCCTACGCAGCGGCCTACAAAATTGGTATGTTGCAGCAAGGCACCGCTAAAGTCAGCATTGAAGCCATTCATATTGAGTCACCAGAATCAATGGCACTAGATGAACTAAAAGACTCCAGCGTGCATTTTATTCAAGTGGTGGCCTCTAAAGATCTGCTGCGGATTAATGTGCTGGCAAAAGAGCTTGAACAAAAGTACCAAGTGCCGGCAAAAGTTGAAGCGGCTAATGGCTTTTATCGCCTACAACTCGGGCCAATTGGACAGCGTTATTTAGCGAATAAAGTATTAGTGCAGCTAAAACAAGATGGCCACCCTAATAGCTATATGATGTACCCTAAAAAATAACCAGTTTTTGAAAAATAATAAATTAGCCTGCCTGACAGTTTATTTATGTTAATGAAGCTTAATGTCAAATTGTCAGCGACTAATGATATAATGTTTTTAATTATGTCGTTTATTCATTTAAACCTACTAAAGATGCTTTAAAGTAATAATCTTGCTTGGTTTTTATGCTATTTTTGATAAATGCGTTTGTTGGTGCTTTCACTAGCACATCAAACACGGTAAGTTAAAAATAAACCCTAAACGACGTCACCTTCTACATTGACCAGAGATGTGCCAATTTAATGATGAATATTGTTAACACTCCCCTAAAATCTTTGCTGTTGCTTTCTGCGGTATCTTTTTCATCTCAAGCAGCCAACGCAGCTAATGCACCTATGGTTATGCCTAATGCGCCGACTGTCGCCGCTAAAGCTTATGTTCTAATGGATTACAATTCAGGGCGCGTGATTGCTGAAAGCAATGCCTATGAATCACTTAACCCTGCTAGCTTAACTAAAATGATGACCAGTTATGTTATTGGTCATGAAGTTAAAGTCGGTAATATTTCTTTAGATGATGAAGTAACCATCAGTAAAAAAGCTTGGTCTAAAAACTTCCCAGATTCGTCAAAAATGTTTATTGAAGTGGGTAAAACTGTCACGGTCGAAGATTTAAACCGCGGCATTATTATTCAATCAGGTAACGATGCCTGTGTGGCAATGGCAGAACATATCGCCGGCACCGAAGATGGCTTTGTTGACTTAATGAACTCATGGTCAAAGCAACTGGGCATGACCCAAAGTTACTTTGAAAACTCACATGGTTTAGATTCTGATAATCACAAAACCACCGCCTATGATATGGCATTGCTAGGCGCAGCGTTAATTCGTGATGTGCCAGATGAATACCGTGTTTATTCAGAAAAATCTTTCACCTTTAACGGCATTAAACAATATAACCGTAACGGCCTATTGTGGGATAACAGCCTTAATGTTGACGGCATCAAAACTGGCCATACATCAGGTGCGGGTTACAACTTAGTGTCTTCAGCAACCAATGACGGTATGCGTCTCATTACCGTGGTGATGGGTACTAACAGCGAGTCAGCCCGTAAAGCTGAAAGCAAAAAGCTGCTTAACTACGGTTTCCGTTTCTTTGAAACCATTACCCCATATAAAGCTGGCGACACCTTTGTTACCCAAAAAATCTGGTATGGTGATCGTGAAACGGTTGATTTAGGTGTCGTTACCGACACGCCTATTACCATTAATCGCGGTCAAGCTAAAAACTTAAAAGCAAACTTTGAGCTAACTAAGCCACTAACGGCGCCGTTAGCGAAAGGCGAAACTGTTGGCCGTGTTTTCTTCCAATTAGATGGCAAAGACATAGCTCAATTCCCATTAGTCACTTTAAATGAAGTCAATGAAGGCAGCTGGTTTAGCAAATTGATGGATTACTTCAAGCAAATGTTTGAAGGCTGGTTTGGTGAATAATAAGCTAAGCTATTTTCTAAATAATTAGCAAAATGGTCAGTTAAACAAACTGATATCTACAATAAAGCCACCTTCGGGTGGCTTTATTGTTATCGAAGCAGCAGCGCAAAACTAACGCCTTAGGTAATAAATTACAATGGCGCAGTAAAAATGACCATCAAACGCTGCTCGCAGACTTGTATTACAGTATAATTACCCCATATAGAAGTGATAACAGCTTCAACTGTACCTGCTGTAATATCTACAAACAGGCGCATTCAACCGTAGAGAGCAAACACATGTTAGAAACAAACTTTGGCGAACTAATGGATTTTCCAAATTCATGCCCATTCAAAGTCATCGGTAATGCTGACGATACCTTAGCTGATCGCATCGTTGCTGTAGCGCAAAAACTCGCACCTGGCGATTATGCGCCAACAGTCAAAGCATCAAGCAAAGGCACCTACTACGCAGTATCAATTCGTATTACTGTTACCAGTAAAGAACATATTGAGCAAGTTTATACAGATCTTGCTGCAATTGAAGGTGTAAACCGCGTACTTTAACACCGCTCAAAATGGTATAAAACGTGATCCACCTATCACTTTGATGTTATTTCAGTGATAGGTGCGTATAATAAGCCAACTTTTTTGAGGGAGAGCTTGCCCTTGCAAACTCAGACGTTACATATCAGGCATCTTGGCCGCCAAGATTACGAGTCGGTCTGGCATGCCATGCAAAGTTACACTGACAATCGCGACAGTGACAGCAACGACGAGCTATGGATAGTTGAACATTCACCGGTATTCACCCAAGGCCAAGCAGGCAAAAGTGAACACATTCTCAATCCTGGCGATATCCCAGTGATCCAAGTGGATCGCGGCGGACAAGTCACTTATCACGGCCCCGGCCAACTGGTTGTCTATCCACTCATTGACATAAAAAGAAGTAAACTCGGTGTGAGACAATTAGTGAATAATATCGAGCAAAGCATCGTTGATATGCTCGCCATGTACGATGTCAATGCTTACGCCAAAGCAGATGCACCCGGTGTCTATGTTGACGAGCGAAAACTCGCGTCATTAGGGTTACGCATTCGTAAAGGCTGCTCTTTTCATGGCCTTGCCCTCAACGTCGATATGGATTTAGCACCATTTCTGCGCATTAATCCTTGTGGTTATGCCGGACTTGAAATGGTGCAATGCAAAGCCTTAGGCGGCCCACAAACCGTGACTGAAGCTGGCGACAAACTGATTCAAACATTAAGCCAAGTATTAGGCTACCAAGAACTTGTACATCATCAAGGATTAGCAGAATAAAATGAATAGGCCTGAAAGATTACAACCCGGTGTTAAATTGCGTGATGCTGAAAAAGTCGCGCGTATCCCTGTTAAAGTGGTTCCATCTGAACGTGAAACCATGTTGCGTAAACCAGATTGGTTAAGAGTAAAACTCCCTGCATCAAACCAGCGAATTACTGATATAAAATCAGCACTGCGTAAAAACGGTTTGCACTCAGTATGTGAAGAAGCCTCATGCCCTAACCTTGCTGAATGCTTTAACCACGGTACTGCCACCTTTATGATCTTAGGGGCGATTTGTACTCGTCGTTGCCCTTTTTGTGATGTTGCCCACGGCCGTCCACTAAAGCCTGATGCAGCTGAGCCTAAGAAACTCGCGCAAACCATTCAAGATATGAAGCTTAAATATGTGGTGATCACCTCTGTAGATCGTGATGATTTACGTGACGGCGGCGCACAGCACTTTGCTGATTGTATTCGTGAAATCCGCATCTTAAATCCTGAAATTAAAATTGAAATTTTAGTGCCTGATTTCCGTGGCCGTATTGACGCCGCTTTAGATATTTTAGCCACTGAGCCACCAGATGTGTTCAACCACAACCTTGAAACAGCGCCAATGCATTACCGTAAAGCGCGTCCAGGGGCAAATTACCAGTGGTCATTGGATTTACTAAAACGCTTTAAAGACCGTCACCCTGATGTTCCAACTAAGTCAGGTTTAATGATGGGCTTAGGGGAGTCAAACGAAGAAATCGCCGATGTATTACGTGATTTACGTGCTCATAACGTCGAGATGTTAACCTTAGGTCAATACTTACAACCAAGTAAGTTCCACTTACCGGTTGAGCGTTACGTGCCACCAGCAGAGTTTGATGAGCTAAAAGCATTAGCTGACGAGATTGGCTTTACCCATGCAGCCTGTGGCCCGCTTGTACGTTCAAGCTACCATGCGGATTTACAAGCGCAAGGTAAAGAAGTGAAGTAAGCTTTATTTGCTTCCTAAGAGACTAAAACGGCGCCTAGAGCGCCGTTTTTAATGTCTGTTATTAATAGTATTACTTACCAGCTTGAACCATTGCTTTAATCACATGGGCTTTAACGAAATGATCAAGTTGATGAGTTTCAATCCACCAAGTCGCAGCTTCCATCAATAATATCGGGTCATCGTTCTTATTGGCAAAAAAGGCATAAAATGATAAACCAACATTATCGCCTTTGGCGGCAATTTTTTTATCGCACACTTGGATTATTTTGGCTCTTAACGACTCTCTCATTTAACGCTCTTTATTGGTTTAACAATATTAATTTACTCAGCATATGATTCATTCAGTCATTTATTCTGGCAATAACCTGTAATCCATCAAGATAGCATCTTCACGGCCAGTTACGCTTGGGTAATAACCCGTGCGGCGACCTGCTTCAACAAAACCTAATGTATTATACAAGCCAATTGCAGCAAGATTAGACTGTCGAACCTCCAACATCACCACCACTGCCTGTTTCACTTTAGCATCATAGATAACATGATTAAGTAGCTGCTTTCCTAGACCCTTTCCTTGTTGATTCGGCGCAATACAAATATCTAATAACGTCAGCTCATCGACAATTTGCTGCACAATGGCAAAACCAATAAGCTCATCTTTATCAAAGACTCCATAAACGCGATATAAGCGGCCAAAACAGTCTTCTAAGCTTGCTAAACTCCAAGGGTGAGAATGTGCAGCAGACTCAATTTCAAACATTGCAGCTGTGTTTTCAGGAGATAATAACGAAATTGTTAAACTTGTTTGAGGAGAAGCTGAAGTCATAAGGTTTCTTCAATAGTGGAAGTTTGAATAATCGAAGCTTTAAATAATCGAAGCTTTAAATAATCACTGTTTTATATCGTCAATGTCAGTAACTAAATTCTAAGCTGACTTATCTGTATCAATCGAAGCCGTTTTATCAAGCTGCAAACCAAGCTGTTGCCACAGGTCTCTCTTACCTTGATGGCCTTGCAATAACGCCTCAATAGGATCGGTAATAATCCAAGCCACTCGTGGACGGACGCGCATTTTGCGCATATCCCAAATCACCTGCATGCCTTTGACCATTTCAGTATCAAACTCACATTGTGACTCATCAATATGTAATAGCGACAACACGCTTTTAACCAAACTATGCTGGCTAATATCATCACCGTCATCATGAATAATTAAATACGGCTTGCCTTGGCTATCAGCGCTGCGCCAACGGGTTACGCCCATGGCATCTAAAAAAGCTGATTTTTCCATAGTAATTCTCTATCAATGATCTCGTCACTAGAATAGCAGTTCATTAACCACAATGTGAGAGCAAATCAGCTTGAGCGGGTAGATTTAATCCAATTAAAGCCTTAACAACAAAAAACCGCAATAATTTAAAAACCTTGGTAAATACATATCTGGTTAATAGGAGCCCTAGGTTCTTCAGAATGAGCGATATTCACCACTCGCGATTCTAGTTTTAAGAATAATGATCCCTTAACTCTTTTCAACATCTAAAACAGATTCAGGTAGTGTGGTTGTCGGTAGATGAGATTGATAATACTGATGGGGCATTTCATTCTTTTTTGCGTGATACATGGCGATATCGGCATACTTAATTAAGGTTTTGCTATCTTGCCCATCCTCTGGATACTGAGAAATTCCAATACTGGCGGCAATGACAATCAAATGTCCAGCACAAGGAATGTCAATTAATAGTGCAGTTTCAATATCTTTCGCCACATCAGAAATATTCAGAGTGGCGGTATCAGGAATAATAATCGCAAATTCATCACCGCCAATACGGGCCGTTAAGCTATTTTCAGGTACGACTTGCAAGATCCGCTGGGCAATCACTGTTAAAATTCGGTCCCCTTCTGGGTGCCCAAACGTGTCATTAATCATTTTAAAATTGTTAATGTCTAACATTAAGCAATAAAAACCTTCACTTTTTAGCGCTAACATTTGATCCATATGGCGATAAAAGTGCTGACGATTGGCTAATGTGGTTAACAAATCATGGTTCGCTTGATGGTGCTTTTGCTGCAATAACACATCAATATCCATAATTGTTTGCTTACTTAGGTTCGTCACCAAGTACACAAACCCGCCGCCAGCGAAGAAAATACCAGCCACTACTAATTGTATAAAATCAATCTCACTGGTAGAGCTAAATAATAAAGATAAATAACTGAGGTAACTGACAATAAATAATCCAATTAACAATAACAGCGTCAACCAGCCTTTATTACTAAACTGAGAATAAGCACAGATGGCATAAGCTGGGCGTAACGATAACACCAGCCCGATGCTTCCAACCAGCACCAAAAATAAAGCAACATAATCCATAGCACACCCAAACAGTTGTCAAAATCACATTCGATTCATTTTATTCAGTTCTCGAAGCTCTTTGCCATAAAAGACATTGGCGTTGGAATTCACTGAAACCGATAAGGTTAATTAATATAAATATTGTTATATATTAACCTATTACATAATTTAAAGTATACCAGTTCATCGCAACCATCGATATTCAAGGTTTAGCCAACGGCCTACTAAATAAAGAGGGAGCATTGCGCTTTCGAGATGAATATTAACCACCAAAGTGCTACAGCCCTAGAATCAAAGGTCTCTTTTCAAAACAAAGCAGTTAACATTTTGGTAACAGTGTGGCATTTTGTATTTAAGATACGCTAAAAACACAAATAATAAGAACATGGACCGGTTTAATCATGCTTAAGAACTATAAATTACTATTACTTACTTGCCTTTGCCTTCCCCCGTTAACAAGCCTTGCCCAAAGTAAACTTATCAATAATATCAATGGCTACACTGTCAGTAATGGTAAATTAGTTGAGTTTAAGGCATTACAATTTAACGGCGATGTCATTGAAAAAATCTACCTTGAAAATGAACATCTTCCCTACAGTACTAACACCAGTATTGTAAGAATTGATGGACAAGGCAAAACCTTACTACCAGGCCTTATCGATGCGCATGGTCATGTTTTAAGCTATGGATTAAGCCTGATGCGAGCCCAGTTACGTGGCAGCGTGACTGAACAACAAGCCGTTGAAACTGTTGTAGCATTTAGGCAATTACAACCAACAATGCAATGGATACAAGGACGCGGCTGGAACCAAGTGTTATGGCCACAACAAAACTTTCCCGTGGCTGCATCACTGGATAAAGTCTTTCCCGATACCCCTGTATGGTTAGTTCGCATTGATGGCCATGCTGGCTGGGCAAATAGCGCTGCGATGAAAATCGCTGGTATTAGCTCTGCCACCACCAGCCCTGAAGGTGGTGAAATTATCAAATATGCTGATGGTCAGCCGACAGGGGTATTTATTGATAATGCCATGAGCCTGATCACTACTAAAATCCCACAACCTTCTATCGACGAGCAACAAGAGATACTGCTAACAGCTCTTACTTCGCTGGCTAAGCAGGGATTAACAAGTGTCCATGATGCAGGTATTGGCAGTGACACTATCGCGGCTTATCAGGCACTTGATTATGCCGATAAACTGCCAATTCGCGTGTACGCCATGATAGATGCTCAAGACCCTGAATTTGACAAGATGATGCAGGCAGGGCCGATGGCTTCAGGCTCAGATAAATTACACATCAGCAGCGTAAAAATATCCGCCGACGGCGCCCTTGGCAGTCGCGGCGCTGCATTGATTGAAGACTATAGCGATTTAGCTGGCCATAAAGGTTTATTGCTCTATTCTGAAAAAGAGTTGGGCGATACGATTCAACAAGCGATGGATGCAGGCTTTCAGGTCAATACCCATGCCATTGGCGATAATGCCAATCAAATAGTGTTGGATCACTACCAAGCCAATATCGCCGCAAGTAACAGCCGTCATTTACGCCATCGAATTGAACATGCCCAAGTGTTGCAATTAGCCGATATTCCACGTTTTGCGCAACTCAATGTTATCGCATCAATGCAAGCAACCCATGCCACAAGTGATAAAAACATGGCATTAGACCGAATTGGTAATGCCCGTATAAAAGGCGCCTACGCTTGGCGTAAGCTACTTAATGCCAATACGATTATTGCCGCAGGCTCTGACTTCCCCATTGAGTCGCCAAATCCTTTTTATGGCCTGCACGCCTCGGTAACTCGTCAAGATCACGACAATCAACCTGTTGATGGCTGGTATCGCCGCGAAAGCATGAATTTAACCGAAGCATTAGCCACATTTACCACCCACGCCGCTTTTGCCGCCCATCAAGAGCAAATGATTGGCCAACTTGTCCCTAAGCGTAAAGCAGATTTTATTCTGATTGATAAAGATATCTTTGCTATTAACCCTGAAGATATTTGGAAAACTAAGGTGCTGGAAACTTGGGTTGATGGTGAGCGAGTAGAATAACGCCGCAATCATTTTTAATATGCCTAACCTAAAAGCCTAGCGATTAATTTAACTAGGCTTTTTTACGCCTATATTTTGCATTAAACGCCAAACGCCTAAAAAGTGCTTATTAAAAACTGACTTTTCTTAATTAGGTTTTATCGCGTCAAAAATAAAATTCAATAAATTAACCCTTTTCAAATTTGCTCTCGTTTATAGCTATAACAAGGTTACTACCAACCTCATTTATTGTTTGGAGCACGACATGACAACATCAACACATCGCATTATAAAAACAACCTTAATGAATGGTTTGCTAGCAACAGGATTACTATTTGGTTCACTGTCTCAAAATGCTATTGCTGCTGACTATAATTTTCCACATATTGAAACGGTTGGTACGAGCCATTTAAAAATAGCCCCTGATATGGCGGTAATTTCAGTTCAAGTCAGCCTAACTAAAGATGATGCTAAGCAAGCTAAAGTCGCTGTTGATCAAGCCGTCGCTAAATTCATCAAGCGACTCAAGGATGCTGGAGTCGATAAAAATGCGATATCTAGCGCTAATTTGAGCATTCAGCCGCAATACCATTACCCCTCGAAACAACCCAAAGAGTTAGTGGGTTACCGCGCTAACAGACAAGTGATTGTTACCATCAAGCAGTTGCCTAAGCTTAATGACATTTTAGATTCCGCATTAGAAGAAGGCATTAATCAGGTGCAAAATATCAGTTTGAAATCATCAAACGAAACTGCAGCGATTGAACAAGCAAGACAAGCCGCTATTAAAGATGCCAAACAAAAAGCCCAATCATTGGCCCAAGGGTTTGAGCGTGAGCTTGATGGTGTTTGGAAAATCCGTTACTTAACTCAGCAGCCGGTACAACCTGTGATGATGCGTATGGCGGCAATGCAAAGTGACACGGCCGAAAGCTATCAATACGGTCAAGTCAGTGTCGAGGAGCGTGTTGAGGTCATTTACAAATTAAAATAGCTATAAACGTAAGTGGCGATTAACAGCAACAGTTCATCGCTGCCTTACTCGGTGGTATAAAGAACAGCGCATAAAGAACAGCAGCATTTATGCGCTCTAGTTAACACTCTTAAAAAATAATCACACATTTGTCATATTTATTGTTTTTAATCAATACCTCTATTGTCCCGCTGCATAAACTACCTCGCAATTTACACATGCTTTTTTATTGTTTATTCCACCAAGAGGACGCTTCATGAACATCGATTTATCCACTGAAATTGCTGGTATTAGCTTAGACAGTTACTTGATGAATGCCTCTGGCCCCAAGTGCACCACTTGGGATGAACTGCACACGATTGCCCAATCTCATTCGGCTGCTGTGGTCACTAAATCTTGTACCATGGAAGCGCGCGAAGGCAATCCTGAGCCACGCTATAAAGATTTACCATTAGGTTCGATTCAATCGATGGGCTTACCCAATTTAGGTTATAAAGCTTATTTAGCAATGGTGCCTCAATTAAAAGCATTAGGTAAACCTGTTGTTGTAAGCATTTCAGGCTTTAGCATTGAAGATAATATTGAAATGGTCAGCGCCTTTCAAAACAGTGATGTTGACCTAATTGAAGTTAACTTCTCTTGCCCTAATATCCCCGGTAAAGCGCAGGTCGCCTATGACTTTGAACAAACTGACAAAGCACTCGCTGCCCTAACAGCGCTAGGCAATAAACCAATTGGGATTAAACTGGCGCCTTATTTTGATATGTCACATTTTGTGGCAGCAGCCAATGTCATCAAAAAATATCCAGTAAAATTTATCACCTGCATTAACTCAATCGGCAACACTTTAGTTATCGACCCGTACACTGAGCAACCCATAATCAAGCCTAAAGGCGGCTTTGGTGGCTTATGTGGTGATTATATTAAACCTGTCGGTTTAGCCAATGTGCGCGCCTTTCGTGAACTGCTGGATGATGACGTACAAATCATTGGCGTTGGCGGGATAAAAACCGGAATCGATGCCTTTGAATACCTACTCGCCGGTGCTGATGCGGTACAAATCGCGACCTGTTTTGAAAAAGAAGGTGAAGCTTGCTTTGAGCGTATTGAAACAGAACTCGCTGACTTCATGCGCGGTAAAGGTTACCAGTGTATTAATGACGCTAAAGGCAAATTAAAACCGCTTTAATGATACCAGTGGCACATTAAGCCTCTGAATATCTGTATTGAAACTCCCCCCCCTTCCCCTTTAAAGCCACTGTATTTACAGTGGCTTTTTAGCCGTTTCAAAAACACTGCATATAAATAAATTCAGTAAGATATTTATTGTACAAATTATCCCTAATCCAAACTAACACTGTTAATATTAAACTTGAGCAACAACTTTGTAGCATTATCAAAACATTAGCCTGCTAACGGTTAATGTGAGTTTACCCTCAAGCCCAGATAATAAATGGAACATAACTGTGTTTAAAAAATTACTTGCGATGACCAGTTCAACCCAAATGCTAGTGGCTATGTTTGTCGGCTTTGCTGTGGGGATATTCTTTGGCGAGTCCGTAGGCTGGCTTAGCGCTATCGGTAATGGCGTTATTTTATTAATGCAAATGACCGTATTGCCTTACATAGTGGTATCGCTTATTGGCGGTATAGGCAAACTGCAAAAAAGCACGGCCATATTAATTTTTAGCCGCGCTGGCGCCATTATGTTATTGCTGTGGTTAGTCGGTTTAGTTCTCACTGCGTTAATGCCATTGTCTTTTCCGTTTATTGAATCAGCATCGTTTTTCAGCACCAGTATTATCGAACCTGCCCAGCCGATTAATTATTTTAAGCTCTATATTCCTTCAAACCCGTTTGAGTCGATGGCGGAAGGCTATGTTCCTGCCATGGTGGTATTCAGTATTGCCTTGGGTCTCGCGTTAATTAGTATGGAGGGCGACAATAAAAAGCTGGTGTTAACCTTCATGCATACCATCACAGAAGCCTTTTCTCGGATCACCCAAGGCTTGGTTAAAGTGTTGCCTATTGGTATTTTTGCCATGTCAGCATCGGCAGCTGGCACTATGGGAGTTGATGAATTTGCCAGTATGCAGGTTTACCTTATTAGTTACTTTGCTTTGTGCTTATTGCTCACATTTGCAGTGCTACCTTGGATAGTTTCGTCATTAACGCCAATCACTTATAGGCAGACGGTTAACATAAGTAAAGCCAGTTTAGTTACCGCCTTTGCCACAGGTAATATCTTTATTGTTATTCCGGTAATTATTGCTGAGTGTAAGCAAATTATGCGTGAGCATAATAACTTAACTGAAGATGGCGTCACCCTGATTGAGATTTTGGTGCCTATTGCATTTACCTTCCCCAATATCGGTAAATTAACCGTTATCTTGTTTGTCTACTTTGCTGGCTGGTTTAATGGCACCCCTGTTGATATCAGCGCTATGCCATCATTGTCTGTTAGTGGCTTATTATCTTTATTTGGTAGTGTGTATGTCGCCATTCCTTTTATGTTGGACTTAGTGCAACTACCTTCAGACTTATTCCAACTATTTGTCATGTCAGGCTTTATCACAGGCAAGTTCAACTCTATTGCCGCAGTAATGAACCTATTCGCCCTCACCCTATTAACCGTGTGCTTATTCCAAGGGACACTGAAAATTCGTCCGCCGCAATTAATTAAAATGTCGGTTGGGCTTTTAGCCAGTACCGCGGTCACCATTGTTGTTTGCCGCATAGGTATGGGATTATTTATACATAGCCCTGATATCACCAGTGAGGTGATCGCCAACATGAAAGTGGCTGACAAAGTGCCCACGAAAGTGACTCGCCAATACCCTGAAATCGGTAAAACGCCCACTCAAGCAATCGCCAGCGTCCATTCCATTCGCCAACGTGGCTTACTAAGAGTCGGTTACATTCCCAGTAATGTGCCTTTTAGTTACTACAATAATGCCGGCCAGTTAGTGGGCTTTGATATTGCAATGGCCACTAAGTTGGCGGAGGACTTGAAAGTCGAGGTAGAGTTTATCCCGTTCAAAAAAGATAAGCTCGCAGCGTCATTACAGGCTGGCTATTTTGATGTCGCCATGTCGGGGCTGTCAATGGATATCAAACAAATGGACAGGCTTAGTTATGGCGAACCAGTGCTAGAGCTTAACATCGCCATTGCCACTCAAGATCATCGGGTTAATAGCTTCAAAACTGATGAGTCCATTCTCGAAATGGAAAATACCACCATCGCCTATGTTGAACATGATGATAAAATTGCCGATGCCAAGAAAAAACTGCCTCATATTAATTTTGTTAAAATTGACGGTTATAAAGATTTCTTTAGGCAAAAAGCGCCCAAATACGATGCGGTGGTGATCAGCGCTGAAGCAGGTTCAGCTTGGACATTATTCTTCCCAGGCTACGGCATTGCCATTTTAGAAGGTAAAAATCGCTATCCTGTGGCTTATGCTGTCGCACAAACTAATCAGTCACTATTAAACTACATTAATAACTGGCAAAAACTGCGCCGAGTCGATGGCCACCAGCAACAATTTTATGATTATTGGATGCTAGGAAAAGGCGCAACCACACCAGTGCCGCGATGGTCGATTATTCGTGATGTACTGCATTGGGTTGACTAAATTAACCATCCATTAAAAAGGCTCCTTCGGGAGCCTTGGTGATAATGATTAGCCAAGGTTATTGCTTATGTACTTTACCTGATTTCATGACAAAATGAATATCAAGTAAGGCATCAATACTTTCAAGGGGGCTCGCTTTCATTGCAATAATGTCAGCATGCTTACCTTGTGCTAGCGTGCCTAGAGTATCGCTCATATCAATAAGGTCAGCAGCGTTAATGGTCGCACTGACTAAGATATCTTGATTGCTCATCCCCGCCTGACTCATCAGCACAGCCTCTTTCGCGTTATCGCCGTGGCGTGATACGCCGCTATCTGTACCAAAAGCAATCTTAACCCCCGCTTTATAGGCATTACCAAAGTTGTTTTGCATATCATGACCGACCCTAATCGCTTTGGCTTTAATTGCTTCAGACATAAAGTTGCCATCACTTTTAGCCATTTGAACCACAGTGTCACCCGCTAACAGGGTTGGCACTAAGTAAGCCCCTGACTTTTTAAATAGCTTAATCGATTCTTTATTGGCGTAACTGCCATGTTCAATGCTATCAACACCTGCTCTCAGAGCCGCATTAATCCCTTCAGCCGCATGGGCATGGCTGGCGACTTTACGCCCTAATGCATGCGCTGCATCAATGACTTCTTTTAACTCGTCATTGGCCATCTGCTGGCCTGTGCCAGTATTGGTATCTGACAACACGCCACCTGTAGAGGTAATCTTAATCACATCCGCGCCATATTTTATCGCTCGGCGCGTGGCACGGCGGCAATCAAAGGGACCATCACAAATGGTTTTAGAGGTTAGCATATCCAGTAAGTCAGGGCTTTTCCCATCCACATCACCATGACCACCAGTGACAGAGACGCCGCCTGAGGCAATAATTCGAGGGCCTGCCAACCAGCCTTTGTTAACCGCATCACGAAGCGCATAAATCTGCTCAGGCTTGGCGCCTAAATCTCTTACTGTGGTAAAACCAGCTAACAGTGTTTTATTTGCAAAATAAGCACTTTTCATTGCCACATCGGCATCTGACATGCGTAATGCTTCGCTGTCATTATTGGGCCCTAACTCCCCTTGTAAATGCACGTGCATATCCATTAAACCCGCCATGACAAAGCTGTCTTTGAGGTCAATATATTCAAGGGTATCTGCTTCAGTTATTTGGCTGGATGGAAGCTCAATATAGCCACTGTTGATGGCGCTGATTTGACCATCTTTAATCAATATTGATTGTTGTTTAGTGGTTTTTTCACCTGCAATGGAAAGTAATTCGCCAGCGTGGATGACTTTAAAATCGGCTGATTGTATTGAAGGTATTACGCTACATAAACCGACTATAATCGCTAGGTTAAACGATTTTTTATGACTCAAATAATATTGAATTCGTCTAGTTGCTGCTATTGCTAGATATGACATATAACCCTTCTTATATTTTTAATTTTACCCGAAGGTTAACATGCCTAACTTAATCATAATTTACAACTTTTTCACATTAGCATTAACATTATCGAAAAAACCATTCATGTATAGCCTGCAGCTCGGAAATAAGCTCTCATTGATTTAACCTATCGTTATTCAAATTTCTTATTAAACCTAGATTTGTGACACAATTTGACTTATTTGTTAACAACTTTAGATTGATAAAGGTAAGCCTTTGCTATATAAAAGCTTTAAGATTTTCATCAAGGAGGTTGAAAGTGACTGATTCTGTCAAATCAGAAAAAAACTACGCTGTAGCAGTTATCCTCTCCGGTATTTTCGGAGTGCTAGGAATTCATCATTTTTACTGCGGCCGTATTAGCCATGGTGTATTTGATTTATCTTTAGCCATTGTAGGGCTAACACTCATGCAGTTTGAAGACGTCACCCTCGCGCTACTTGGTTTAGGTCTCATCGTTATCGATGTTATTCACACTATAGTGGTCACTTTTATGCTTCTAGTTGGAAGCTATAGGGACGGGAAAGGTAAGTTGATTACCTATCCAGGACAAAAATTATAATTAAGGGATTTATTTATGTCAGAAGTACAAACAGCAACTGCAGATGTCCAAGTAAGCGACAAAGGATTCGTACCAACGCTACTATTATGTTTTTTCCTAGGTATGTTCGGTGCGCACCGTTTTTATGCAGGTAAAATTGGTACTGGTATCCTAATGCTATTAACTTTAGGTGGTTTTGGTATTTGGACACTAATCGACTTTATTATCATAGCCGTTGGTAGTTTTAAAGATTCTGAAGGCAAGTTTATCAAAGCAAGTTAATTGATGACTAAATTAAAAGTGGGCTAAAAAAGTTAACCCGCTTAGTTTTAAAGCCGTATCAATTCATTTTGATATGGCTTTTTTATTACAAGCGATTAAAAGGTAAAATCAATGCCGAAGTAAATTTGCTCAGCATCATTAACTGATAACGCAGCACTGTTATATTCCATCGAAGAAGTGACATTATGCCTTAAATAACGAAAACCTATCTCAGATGTAAAATCATGTCCCAAATCAAATAGAAAAACCACTTGTCCGCCATAAACATAGCTGCTGCCAGAGTCTTAATAACTTCGATCTAAATCGGTTAATTGAATTTCATTACCGCTAAACCCTGCAGAAGCACCAATAAACCATTTTATATCATGTACATCATCAACCGAAAACAGTCGGTCATAGGAGACTAATAGTCCTTCATGCTGAGTCATATCATCAGAATTATAGGAATAAGCACCGTATAAACGGTTACTTGGGTTTAACGTTATCGCTGTTCTATATTGATAATTAATGCCACTTTCTTGAGTATCAGAAAGCCCCACAGAAGAAGCGCTATAATCGGCATAACCCACAACGCCGCCCACAATGGCCTCAGCACCATGACCAACACTGGGCAGCAAGCAAATAAAAGTCACCTTGAGTATTAACGCCAATTTGCTGTTATAAGCACGAGTCATTATTCCTCCACAAAGTTAGTGACCATCATTAATTTATACGCCCTAGCGCTGAGCAAAAAACGAACTAAGATCAAACTTTGATGATTAAGACGCGCTTAAAATACAGCTTTAATACAAAATTGTGAGCCGGTTACAATTTAATCGACAATTAATCAAACATTAATCTTGCCAACATAAGCCCTAAACGCAAAAAAGCCGCTTAAAAGCGGCTTTTAACATCCTAAACAAGGCTGATTTTAGCGATATTAGTTAGCGATTTTTAAATCCGCTTTATCGGTAATTATGTTCATATCAAAATCAAACTCATCAACTCGAATCGCACGTTCACGCTTTAAGTTGTAATCTTGCAGCTGCTTATGCTCATCGGCTGTAATAACCTTAGCTTCAAGCGCGGCATCCAGTGTTAACGAGAAACGAACCCCAGCTTTAAATACACGCTGTTTAAGGGCCTTTTTCACTTTAGCTAGCATAGGTAAACATGCCATTTTAGCTAAGTAAGCTTGCTCATTAATGTAGTTACCATCACCAGCAACAGGCTTAATTAAATGAGTTAACTGCTTTTTAAACTCAGTATCAAGCTGGGCTTGATGGGCAAGCTCTCTGACCAAATCATCATTCACTTTTGGCATTTTAGCTGAGTAAGTCATGGTGATTAAACGCATGAACTGGCGAGTCGGCTTAGATGGGAAGTTCTCTAGGAAGCCTAGTAGTGCTTCTTCAGCTTTACATAGCGCCCAACGAGTCGCGTAATCAAAGTATGGCTTAGCTTGCGTGCGCTCATCTGCTGACACTTTTTGCTCGTAAAAACGAATCGATGCCATCGCCGCATAAAGGTAACTCATTACATCACCTAGACGTGCTGAGATCATTTCAGCCTGTTTAAGCTTGCCGCCTAATACAAGCAACGAGAAGTCAGCATAAACAGCCAGTTTAGATGCAAGCTTGTGTACTGATTTTTCGTAACCAATAACTTCAGGCAATGCAGATGAAGCAGGAGCAGTAAATGGCAATACGCCTAATTTGAATGCTCGTAAACTATTACCAACACTGTAACCTACGGTTTGTCTGAAAATACGGTTAAAGGTTTTATCAGCATCACTTGCATCACTATGAATTGATTCAACCATACTTTGTAAGTGAGGATGACAACGCATCACCCCTTGACCAAAAATCATCAAGTTACGGGTTAGAATGTTGGCACCTTCAACGGTAATTGCAATAGGTTGCGCCACATAACCTGATGCTAAGGTATTTTGTGGTCCACGTTGAATCGCTTTACCAGCTTGAATATCCATAGCAGAATCAAGAACATCACGTCCAAGCTCTGTCATGTGATACTTAGCAATAGCTGTTACTACAGAAGGTTTTAAGCCTAAACCTAATCCTTCAGTGGTTAGCACTCGCATCGCCTCTTGCAAGTAAGTTTTACCGGCAATATCTGCAAGCTTTTCTTGAATACCTTCAAACTTACCAATTGATAAACCAAACTGTTCACGCACAGCGGCATATTCAGCAGAAGACTTAAATGAACATTGGCTAACTGAAACACCTAAAGCCGGCAGCGAAATACCACGGCCAGCACCTAAACAGCTAACCAGCATTTGCCAGCCGCGACCTATGTTGCTTTGACCACCAATAATAAAGTCCATTGGAATAAACACATTCTCACCACGGGTAGTACCGTTATAAAAACGACAGCCCATAGGATCATGACGGTTACCTAATTGCACACCAGGGTGCGCCTTAGGAATAAGCGCACAAGTAATACCAAGCTGTTCTTTGCCACCTAATAAACCTTGTGGATCTTCAACTTTAAACGCTAAACCGAGTACCGTAGCGATTGGCGCTAAGGTGATATAACGCTTATCCCAAGTTACTGATAAACCCAGTACTTGCTCGCCTTGGTACTCACCCATGGTGACGGTACCAATATCAGGAATACCACCAGCATCAGAACCCGCTTCAGGGCTTGTTAACGCAAAACATGGAATTTCTTGGCCGTTAGCTAAACGAGGCAACCAAAAGTCACGTTGGCTATCTAAACCGTAGTGCATTAATAACTCGCCAGGACCTAAAGAGTTAGGCACCATGACCGTAACAGCAACCGCAGAACTTTTAGCAGCAATGGTCGCTACGATAGTTGAGTTAGCATAAGGGCTAAACTCAAGTCCACCGTAAGACTTAGGAATAATTAAAGAGAAGAATTTGTTCTCTTTTAAGTAAGTAAGAATATTGTCTGGTAAGTGTTTACCATTTTGAATCTCAAAATCATCAACCATTTCGATTAATGTTTGCACCGGGCCATCGAGGAAAGCTTGCTCATCAGCTGACAGCGTTGCCCCAGGAATGTCACGTAAGGCGGCAAAATCAGGAATGCCCTGATAAATAGACCCTTCTAACCAAACATCTCCGGCATCTAACGCTTCTTGTTCTGTCGTCGAAATACTTGGCAATACTTTTTTAAATGTTGTTCTTAAGCTCATAGTTTTACACTCATCAGACCAGACTAATAGTGTGCATTACGTCACAAAAATTAAATTAGATCAAACATTCTAATTAAAAATAAACCCAATAATTACAACAACAAAGTAACATTTAAAAAATAATACCAGCATTTCATAAACTTACACGTGTGCGCTGAAGCAAAAAGTTTTTAAAAAATTTATACGCTCGTTTGAATTTTTAAAGTCGAGAATGCTATTTAAGCAAATTTTCAAAGCTACTCGACACAAATCATTAGTCAAACTCATGGGAAAAAATGCTACTTTAAGTGAATGGAAATAAAAAGGGGCCGAAATGATGTGTGGCAGAATTGAAATGCTATTTGATGGCATGAAGCAAACACTTGATGACTTGTTTGATATGCCACTGTCGATACAAACAAACCTTGATTTACGCCCAACAGATACTGTTACCTGCATCACTCGTACTTGCCCTGAAACAACCCCATCAATAAATGCCGCAGACCCTAGTAGCACTGCAATTGCAACAATAAGTCACTCGGCAAATATTCCGCCTTTAACTGTCATAAATAGCCTTTGGGGGATAAAACCTAATTGGTCTAAAAAAATCATTATTAATGCCCAAGGAGAAACCGCGGCCGACAAAGCAACCTTTGCCAATGCCTTTAAACAGCAGCGCTGTATCATCCCTTGTAGTGCTTGGTTTGAGTGGCGCGATGAACGCCAGACTAAAAAACAAAAGTATCGCTTCAGTCACGCAGCTAATAAGCCATTGTTTATGGCTGGCATACTGTACCCTGAAGAAAATCAACTGGTTACACTTACCATTAACCCTAATGATAAATGCGCTCAGTATCACCACCGCATGCCATTGTTTATTCCGTCTACCGAGATTAACAACTGGCTTTATCATGATGTTTCGCAGCTCCAGCCATTACTTAATCCACTACCAGATAAATGGATTAAGATCTGTCGCGCCTAAATGATTAAGCCGCTTTCTCCAAAAATTTCCCCCTGTTAATTCTGAACTCGGATAGGGTTAACACATTTTAATTTTCTAGAATTTTATTAAGCAGATCACAACCTTGAGAATTAACTAAGCTAGAAAATGCAAAACTGTAGCTTTAAGGGCAATTTTAAGTTTCAATTAACATAAATCGATAAGATAGTCTTCGAGTAAGGCAGTTTAGGCTGTATTACAAAGACTAATTTAAAAAATGTGCTATCCAATTTTCAGTGTTCTTAGTTTTAAAGTAACGGATTTATTTTCATTAAGATATTGGTTCATTGAGTATGCGCAGTTTGTTAAGGCCAACTTAGGTTCTTAGCATGGGCGATTAAGCCCCTTAACTGATGATGGAGTTACTATGAAATATTTATCTATGATTGCTGCACTTATGTTTGCAGGTTCTGCTTTTGCTGTTGATTGTGTTGATTGTCACAATACTATTAATGTTGAAGAGCATACAGAAATGGAAGCAACCATCGCAACTTGTGATGATTGTCATGGTTTTACTGACCATCACGAATTAGATACTGATTTACACACATCAGATCTAACTATTACTGATTGTGCTGATTGTCACACAGTAGAATAACTAACTTAGTCTTGATGTAGATTGTCCATAATCCAGATTTGGTCAAACTAGTTAATCAAGTGTAAGCGCTCTATAAAGAGCAATAAAAACCAGTTGCCTTGCAACTGGTTTTTTTGTGCCTGTCATTAACCAAAAATAACTGATAGTTACTCAGCTAACAGCTTGTTAATCGCTTTTAGACTGACATTAACGTCTTTATAATCCAATGGAACACAATAGCTTTGCTGATCAATCGCCAATACCAGTGACGGAAAACCCTCATTAGGTAAAGACTGAGCAACATTAAGCTCAGACAGTAATTGCTGCTGCGTGGCACTGGAGGTTAATTTCGCCCTAAAGTCTGCTTCATCAATACCCAGTTGGCTTGCGAATGCAATGAGTGTGCTGTCATCTGAGGGGTTTTGCGCCTGCAAATAATAGCCTTGTTGAATGGCAAACAGCATTTGCTGCTCTAAACCATAGTGCCTTGCCACAAGGCAAGCCCGACAGGCGGGATAAGTCGAACGCCTTGGCTTGCATTGACGCCAAAAATCAAAATTAAATTGGGTTCCTAGCTGCGTCGCTATTTTTTGCCAGGTGTTAGCTAAAAATTGCTGCATTTCTAGTGGCATTGGCACATCGGAGTCTGGGGCTAAGCCGCCTAACAGGTATGTCAGTTGCACCTGAGGCAACTGCAGCTTGATTTGCTCAGCTAATGCCAGCCAAGTGGGGCGATATCCCCAGCACCAACTGCACATAGGGTCGTAAACGTAAAACAATTGCACTTGCTTACGGGCTAATGGCTGATCCACTAACGGGCTGCTGAGTCGTTGAGGCATGTATCACTCATCTGTTTTAAAGGGACTAAGCTAGCTGTTATACCATCAATTCAACTAAAAATCAGAGTCAAACTCGGGCGATTAAATTCGATTCAAATTTTGCCATTAAACAAGGTATAATCTGGCCATTATTGATTGGAGAGTCCCCATGGCCAGAACCGCTGCAGCACTGCACATATTAGTTAAACACAAAACCCAAGCAGAAGACTTAATCAAGCAACTTGATAATGGCGCTAAATTTGATGTGCTAGCAAGAAAACATTCATCGTGCCCTTCAGGAAAAAGTGGCGGTAACTTAGGTGAATTTAAAAAAGGTCAAATGGTACCACAATTCGATAGAGTCTGTTTTACTGGTGAGCTTATTACCCCCCATTTAGTTAAAACCAAGTTCGGTTGGCATGTGATAAAAATTTTGTACCGCACCTAAGGAGCCACCTTAGTTTATTGCGTTTTCGGCGCACATTTAACTCACCATACCCAAGCCTAACATCATTGTTTCTTGAGTATTAATCGAGAGCAATCATGTCCAAAGTGTTTATCATTGGTTTGCCCAGAACTGGCACCACCAGCGTGAGTGCTGCCTTACTTGAACAGGGATTAAAAGTCGCCCATATCGGTTTAACCAAACGCGCTTTTGAAGTGGCCGATGTGGTTTCAGATGTGCCCTGTTTTTGTGATTACCCACAGTTAGATCAGTTATTTCCCGATGCCAAATTTGTCTACATCGACCGACCTATCGACACTTGGGTTGCGTCAATACAAATGCTGCTCACAAAAATGAGGCCAAACCTTGCCGATAAAACCGGCACCTTCCATCCGATCCTTAAGCGCTGTTTCAAACAAACTTTTGGCCCGTTAGACGCTGATAATCTGCTAGATGAAGCGCGTTTAAAAGCTTGCTACCTTGCGCATCAACAAGCTGTTTACCATTACTTTAAGCATCGAGATGACTTTCTATCGATAAAACTTAGCGATAACAATAGCCTGCAAACTTTACTCAACTTCATTGGTATACATGACAGCCCCACTGCTGAGTTTCCACAGCTTAATGTTGGCACCCATGTGGCAAGCTGGGGCGAATATAAGCACCCTAATAAAGTGAACACCAACTTAGCAGGCCCTGAACATCGCAAGTTTTTTGATTATCAAATTCCTAAAAGTTAGTTATGCCTAAGTTGTAACTCAGGCGAGCTTTGCTATAACTTAATGGAACGATTAAGCATTGTTTTGAACAAATAGTCACTGCTCGCTCAGCATCATTCAATGCCAATAGTGACCATACCCACTTCTAGCCATAATGAGAACACCATGAAATTACATCCACTTATCATCGGACTCCTCGTCGTCATCACCAGCCCTGCAAGCTTTGCCGCTAGCGTATTAGATATTCCTAGTAGTGTTGATGTATTGCTATTGAATGGCCAACAATTGGATACTGATGAAGTGACTTTGGTTGAAGGTGACAATCAGCTGCTATTTCGCTATCAGGTTAATTACCGTGATAGCGGCATGCAAACGCAATTTAAATCTGAAGCGGTGATCGTAAAGTTTAGCGCCAGTAATGATACCTATCGCCTTAAACTGCCAAGCATACGCAATCGAAATGCCGCCAATAGCTTTAATAAATCGCCCCAATTAACCCTTAGCAATAGCCAAGGTCTACCTGTGGAGTTTATACAAGATTTACTCCTAAAAGATGGGCTGCAATTAGGCCGCGATTTTGAGCTTGAGCTCAGCCAGTACAACCTTAGCAATAAACCTGCCGCCATGAGCTTTACGCCGCTAAGTGTCGATAACGCCAATCTCGCGACTAAGCCAGCGTTAACTGCTGCACCAACAATAACCTCGACAGCAACGATAACTCCTGCGTCAACGACCACAGCAGCACCTGCCACTGTCGCGGCTGCGCCAGCATTAACTCCGACAGCGATTACACCTAAGACAATTGCTCAAGATCAGGCAGAAATCACTGAAATGCTCGATTATTGGTACAGTAAAGCCAATCAAGAAACTCGCGCTAAATTTAAAGCCAAAATTAATCAGCAATGATTAACTAACCCTAATTTATAAACGCTATTTTATAACGTTAAGTTATTTTGCTATAAGCAACAAAATGCTGTTAACAAACTAGTAACCTTGGTTATCATAGACTCGAATATTCTTTAGGGTCATAACCATGTCTATTAGCTTTACCAAGGTGTTGCAATCTAACGTCACCAAATACACGCTCACCAGCCTAGTCGTACTGTTCATGCTGGTGTTATTAGCCATTTATAGTGTATTGCGCCTAAGTATGCCCAGCTTAAATACAAGCTTTAATAGCCAAGATATAACAGCGCCTGTCACCATTGAACGTGATGAACTCGGCACGGCGATTATCAGCGCCAGCAACCGCCTTGATGCCTCTTATGCCCTTGGCTATGCCCACAGCCAAGACCGCTTTTTTCAAATGGACTTATTACGACGCAATGCCGCAGGTGAACTGGCTGAAATATTTGGTAAAAAGGCACTTGAGCGCGATAAAAACCGCCGCTTTCATCAGCTACGCAAACGGGCACAAATGATATTTGATGGCTTAACCACAAAAGAAAAGCAAACCCTTAGGGTTTACACTAAAGGGGTAAATGCCGCACTGAAGGCGCAAACTCTGTCCTCATTTGAATACCTACTCACCCAATCAAGTCCTCAACCATGGCATGAAACCGACAGCTTATTGGTCATATTTAGTATGTATCTTGATTTACAAGGCAATACCATTAAGCGAGATATGGCCTTAACCCAAATAAAACAGACCTTTGGCCCCGATATGCTGGCATTTTTAACCCAAACAAGCCACCATCAGGCAGCTCTTGATGATAGCCAAATCCCCTACTTTGACGGCGATATCCCAACACTTGAGCCCCAGCTTTTGGCTCAAGCAAACAGCAGCACAATCACCGCCCCATTAGAGGTCGGCAGCAATAACTGGGCAGTGACCGGAGAGCTTACCAAGTCTGGCCGGGCAATGTTATCTGATGATATGCACTTATCGTTTGCCGTACCTATTATCTGGTATCGAGCGCAATTAAATTACCCCAGCATTAGCGATGCTAAAACCAATAATGTCCCAAATAATACCAATCCATCGACGCAAATAACTGGCGTCTCATTACCCGGCGCGCCAGCCATTGTTGTGGGCTCTAATGGCAAGCTCGCTTGGGGATTTACCAACAGTTATGTGGACACCGCTGACTGGGTTGAAATTGACGCCAACACTGAAATAGCGCTTGAATATGAGCCGATTAAACTGCCCAGCTCAGAAGTGATGCATACAGTACAAGTCAGTGAAAATGGCCCGGTAAAAACCGTTAATGATAAAAACTACGCACTATCATGGGTCGCCCATCAAGACTATGCGATTAATATGGGCTTAATTGAACTAGAGCAAACAACCACAGTCGATCAAGCCATGGCATTAGCCAGCAGTATCGGTATTCCAGCACAAAATATGTTGTTAGCAGACAGCCAAGGTAACGCGGGCTGGAAGATAGCTGGCGCGCTACCAAGTCGTAGTAATCCTGCCAATGTCGCTCAAACAGCAACTGAAGTGCAAACCCAAGCTTGGCAGCAACCCCAACCCAATGTCCCAAGTGTCATTAACCCACTCAGCCATCGTATTTGGACCGCTAATTCACGGGTGCTCTCCACCCAAGATTTAGCCCAATTCGGTGATGGCGGCTATGCTCTTGGGGCCCGCGCTACGCAAATTCGGGACAGATTACATGAGCAAGAGCAATTTACTGAAACTGATTTTTTTAATTTGCAGCTAGATAATCAAGCACGATTTTTACAGCCTTGGCAGCAATACCTACTTAATCTGCTAAGCCAACAACCCAAACGGTTCGCTGAAGATGTTAAGTTCATCAATCAATGGGGCGATTGTGCCTGTGCAGACTCGGTGGGCTATAGCTTAGTAAAACATTTTCGCGCCGCCATGATAGATCAAAGCTTTGCGCCGATTGAAACTAATCTAACAAGCCAAGGCAGCAGCTTAGCTGTGATTAAGCGCTATTTAGAAACGCCTATGTGGCAACTGATCAATCAGCAGCCTAAAAGCTGGCTACCTAAGCAATTCCAAAGTTGGGATGAATTTGCCATCAGCGCCTACAAACAGGCTAAAACCGCCTTACTTAAACAGCACAGTCAAGATAATCAGCTAGCTGATTTACGCTGGGGTGAGGTAAATAAGCTCGACATTAAGCACCCATTTTCAAAACAGATGCCCTTACTGAGCCATTGGTTAGATATGCCTGCTGCACAAGGTTATGGCGACAGCTTTATGCCAGCGGTGCAAGGTGCCTCATTTGGCGCCTCACAGCGATTTATTGTACAACCGGGCAATGAGCAAGATGCCATCATGAGCATTCCTGGTGGGCAATCTGGCCACCCGTTATCGCCTTATTATCGTAGTGGCTATCAGCAATATGTTAATAATCAAGCTACGCCATTATTGCCACAAACTATTGAGCACACATTAACCATTAAGCCGCGCTAAACTTGCGCGGATTTTGCCCTTCGGGGTTGGTAAAAGTGTAAATAGCACGCGGCCACATACACCACTACCACGGTGGCTATCGATAATTCTATAATAGCCAGTATCCGCACTTGCTGAATGTATTGCTCAGCCATATTAATGCTTTGCATCCAGCTGATCATTTTAAATAATGCTGTCGCGCCTATGACCATAGGGAAAGTAAACGCGGCATAGCCAGGGCTAAAAGGGAGGGTTAGTAACTTAAAGAAGGCTAAATAAATAATACTGGTCATCAGCACTGCAATGCCAAATAGTAAGGCAATGATAATGGGTGATGGCGTAGCCGTTACCGTTAAATAACCCGCTAGTGATAAGCTTGCTGGCGCCGCTAAAATTGCCATGGTCGGTTTAGCCGCATCAGGCACTTCATGGATAAATATCAAACGATAAATCATCACCGGCAGCATCAAGGCATAGGCAAGCATGCCAAATACCAAGGCGATATGGGCGATTAATGTCAATTGCGGGTTACCTGAAAAAGACACATCGGCCACGATAATCCCCACCGGCGGCACAAACCAACTTGGCACCATATGATGTAGCTCAAATGCTTTAGCGCGGTGATATAAAAAGCTAATCAAAAATACGATATGAAGCCCTACTGCAAATAACCATAAAGCATCACCGACTTGAGGGTAAAAATGCCCAACTGAGTTAGATACTACCATGGTGGCCATGGCAAAGGTCGGTACTACACTGCCAACCACAGGGTGCGCTAAATCTGCCTTTAAGGTATGAGACAGCAATAAAAACTTCAGCGTTAACACCAGTAATAATAGGCTCGCAATAGCAGCGCTGCCCCATTGACCATAACCCTGAAAATCGGCGAGATTCTCCCAGCACCAACCTAAGCTAGCAATCGCCAATGCTAAGCCTGCCATAGGGGTTGGAGCGGTCATTAATTTAGCTTTAGCGATGTTTATCATGGTGGCCTCAACTTAACTCTCGGATAAACCCCTTTGTTAGCAATCAAAGAGATTGCAATAAAAGAGTTTCAACTTTTTAGCTTGAGTTGATATTACTCTTGCTAATTGTTCAGATATATCCAATTATTTAAAACATGCGTTAAGTTTAATTGAACGTATAATTAGGCCATCAACAAAACAACTGACAATAAAAGCAAACTGGCGTTAAACCTAAGTCAGCGCTAATGATAACCATGAAAAGCGGGGATGATAACACCATGGCGATACTGATATCTTTGCGGCAGCTCAATGTATTTAACGCTATTACTCAGCACAACACCTTAACTGCAGCAGCTGAAAAACTATACTTATCAAAAGCGGCGGTAAGCATGGCGCTAGCAGAGCTTGAAAAACACTTAGGACAGCCACTATTTGATCGCGTAAATAATCGACTTATCCTTAATCAAGAAGGTCAAAAACTGCTGCCTTTGGCCGATGAATTACTGGATCGCGCCCAGCAAATCAATACCCTCTTTGATGATGAGCACGCCAATAGCGGTAAACTCAGGCTTGGTAGTAGTGACACCATAGGCAACCATGTTAGCCCTTATTTACTGAGCCAGTTTCGCCAGCAACAGCAACACTTCAGCCAAAGTTTATTCATTTCAAACTCCGCTACTATTTGCCAAAAACTGCTTGATTTTGAACTAGATGTCGCCTTAATTGAACGAGATAATTACCACCCTGATCTCCTCTCTGTGCCCTTCAGTGCCGATAACATGTGTGTTATTAGTGCTTCTGAGCACCCTCTAGCTAAGCTTGAAAAGGTAACTATTAACGATTTAGACAATCATGATTGGGTGTTAAGAGAGCCAGGTTCCGGATCGCGAGAATGCTTTATCAATACGCTGGCACCACAACTTAAACACTGGCAACTGGCCTTTGAGCTTAATACCACAGAGGCGTTAATTAGCAGTGTCTCAGCAGGGCTGGGCTTAGGTTGCTTATCCACCTTAGCCGCGCAATATGCTATAGAAAGTGGCCGAGTTAGTTTACTCAAACAACCAATTGAAATGCCGCGCAGCTTTTGGCTGCTGGTACATAAAGACAAATACCAAAGCCCACTACTCAAAAGATTTATGACGTTTTGTTTGCAATGGCAATCAAGTGTTCAGCTTTGATATCAATAAGGTATTGCAGCGGCAGTAATGCCGCCCATTTGTTTCTGATTGCTAGTACATAAAGACAAATACCAAAATCCACTACTCAAACGCTTTATGAGGTTTTGTTTGCAATGGCAATCAAGTGTTCAGCTTTGATATCAATAAGGTATTGCAGCGGCAGTAATACTGCCCATTTGTTTCTGATTGCTAGTACATAAAGACAAATACCAAAATCCACTGCTCAAAAGATTTATGAGGTTTTGTTTGCAATGGCAATCAAGTGTTCAGCCTTGATATCAATAAGGTATTGCAGCGGCAGTAATGCCGCCCATTTGTTTCTGATTGCTAGTACATAAAGACAAATACCAAAGCCCACTACTCAAACGCTTTATGAGGTTTTGTTTGCAATGGCAAACGAAAAACTAAATAACTTGTTCATCGAGTCGAGCTGAAAATCACTTCGTAGTAGGTGCCGCTACCGTTATACGCTCTTGGTTAGATAAGCGAATTTGAATGCCATCCACAGTGGTAATACGCTGCGCTTCAATGTCTTTTTTGCGCACATAATAAGTTGCCGACATCGCTTCAACAGGCGATGAAATGGTCACTTGCACAATTTTATTATCGTCATACCATGACCAGCCCCAAAAGGCTGCAGTTACTAGCATCGAAACGGCGATCATCGGATAAATAATCAATTTTGAAAATAGCGGTGAAGAATCACTGCCCATTGACACTAAAGCCGGCTTTTTCTTTGTGCCACGACCGCTGCGTATGTACAGCACACAAGCGACGATCACTAACAAGGTTACCAGTATTTTTGTAAGCACAGCGTGTTCCACAGTTAATTAGCTTAAGTATAATTATACTGATTTTAAAGATATAAACCGTTATATAAAACACAGCCCGTTAAATTAACTATTGCTAATGGATAATGTTTTAACCCCAAAGCCAATAAGCCAGTCACAGCCGCTATTTCGATCTATTTAAGTGCGTTAATTATTCGCACTGCACCATTACGTAACAAAGCAAACGACCAACTGAGCGCCATCACAGACTTTCATTGGTTTAACTTAGTTACCGCTAGGCAATAGTAATGCTGCAACGCTATAACTTGTTAGCCTTTTGACTGAGTTAACATTGCGCACTGGCCACGTTTTGGAATGTTAGTTGCACTTAAAAGCAAGTATTTATGATTGGCGCTGATGAGCCATTACTTTTAGCTTAATAAGAAAATATATGACTCGAAAGCTCACCGTTTCAATAGGCCAATATTCCAACAAAGGCATTAAGGAAATCAATCAAGATTTTCATGGCGCCACGATCCCAAAGCAACCACTATTGACCTCTAAGGGCATTGCTATTGCCATTGCTGATGGGATCAGTAGTAGTGATGTGAGCCAAATTGCCAGTGAAGCTAGCGTAAGGGGCTTTTTAGATGACTATAGTTGCACGCCAGAATCTTGGTCGGTTAAAAAGTCCGCCGCTCAGGTGCTAACCGCCACAAACTCTTGGCTCTATTCCCAATCCCAAAAAAGTGAACATCGATTTGATAACGATCGTGGTTATGTATGCACTTTAAGCGCGATGGTCTTCAAATCGACCACTGCCCATATATTTCATATTGGTGATAGCCGCATTTATCGGTTGCGGGATAATGAAATAACTCAGCTTACTGAAGATCACCGCCTGTGGATAAACGCTCATAAAAGCTACCTTAACCGCGGCCTAGGTATCAGCCCCTTCTTAGAAATCGATTATGATGCTAAGGCACTAGAAGTCGGTGATACTTTTATCTTAACAACCGATGGCATTTATGAATTTATTTCCGAAGACGAAATTAACTCATTAATAAAATTACATCATCAAGCCTTAGATATTGCCGCCCAAGTCATTGCAGAGGTTGCACTGGCCAATGGCAGCCAAGACAATTTAACCATTCAAATTATCCGCATTGATGACTTGCCGCTGCAAAGCGCTGATGAAGCTTTACAAAAACTCACCGAACAACCTTTTCCACCTATTCTTGATGCCAGAATGAATTTTGACGGCTATCAAATCCTCAGGGCTTTGCACCATAGCAGTCGCAGCCATGTGTACTTGGCCATGGATATCGACAACCTAGAAAAAGTTGTCATTAAAACACCATCAATAGATTTACAAGGTGATCCTGCTTATCTTGAACGATTTTTAATGGAAGAGTGGATTGCCAGAAGGCTAAATAATGCCCATATCCTTAAGCCTTGTCCGCCCACTAAACAGCGTAATTATCTCTATGTAGCCATGGAATACATCGAAGGCATTACCCTGAGCCAGTGGATGTTAGATAATCCACAACCCGCTATTGAAACCGTGCGTGATATTGTCGAGCAAATAGCTAAAGGCTTGCGGGCTTTTCATCGGCAAGAAATGATCCATCAAGATTTACGCCCTGAAAACATCATGATTGACATTAATGGCATGGTAAAAATCATAGATTTTGGCGCCACCAAAGTAGCTGGTCTTGCTGAAATATCATCCCCAATCGTACATGCCGATATTCTCGGCACAGTGCAGTATACCGCCCCCGAATACTTTGTAGGTGAAGTTATCACCCATATGGCTGATAACTTTTCACTGGCGGTGATCACCTATCAAATGCTCAGCGGCAAATTACCCTTCGACGGTAAGATGTCCCAAGCAAGGACCAAAGCGGCGCAAAACCGCTTGGTATATCAATCAGTATTGGATGATGAGCGCGACATCCCGGCCTGGATTGATGATGCGTTAAAAAAAGCGCTCCATCCTAATCCTTATAAACGCTACAGTGAATTATCAGAATACTTATACGACTTGCGTCATCCCACTCAAGCTTTTTTAAATAAAACCCGTGCCCCACTTATCGAGCGCGAGCCTGTTAAGTTCTGGCAAGGGATTTGTGCAATCTTAAGTCTCATCATCTTGCTATTAATATTTCGCTGATGTGCTAATTAACTTTACCTTAACTATGTCACTTAAACTGGAGCTGCACTATGGAAATCAACACCCTAAGTAAAACGATTTTAGCTGCCAAAAAAGCACAAAAACTCACCTTCAATGATATAGGTCAGATGGTGGGCCGAGATGAGGTCTGGGTGGCGGCATTATGCTACGGCCAAGCCTGTGCATCTGAAGCTGAAGCAATTCAAATTGCACAAGCCTTAGGTATCGAAGCAGAGCAAATGATGCCACTAACCAACTCCCAACTTAAAGGCTTAGGCCCGACAGTGCCTACCGATCCATTAGTGTATCGCTTTTACGAGATCATGCAGGTGTATGGTATGCCGATGAAAGCTGTGATCCATGAAAAATTTGGTGACGGGATAATGAGCGCAATCGATTTTAGTTTAAACATTGATAAAATTGAAGATCCCAAAGGCGATCGCGTATTAGTGACCATGAATGGTAAATTTTTACCTTATAAGAAATGGTAACTGGCAATTACAACTGAGCTAGACAAGGTGTAACTACCTAGACCATGCCTCGCCGATTAATAAATCCTATCGCCATTAATGGGCGGTGGGATTTTTGTAACAGTGACGCGATAAAGTTAACCGAAGCAGTGCTATTACCTTAATACTTTTGTGCCATCTATGTTGGGCAAATAACTGACGGGTCAAAGCCAATTGGCTATAGTGCCGAATATAATGCTAATTCATATTATTACTTCACCTTATTGCACTGTAAAAAAAGCCAATTTAAAGCCAGTTACAAATCTGGTTAAAACGCTCCCCTCGTCCACAGAAAAAGCTTTGTTACATTCGTAACACATTATATTTATTGCACTTTTTAACAATTCGATAACCCAAAAAATCTTGTATCCCCGTATTAATGAGCTTATAATTCAGCCGCTACATCATTGAAACAAAATTGCCAACTACCGTAAACAAAATGCGAACATCATACGATTTTCAATCGGCACACTTTACTAAGACTCTTTATGACTAAAATTTCAAAGTTCGTATTCATGTTAATTAGCTTTTTGATGATGATGAACGTATTACTGGTGTTAAGTTTTAGCCAGGGTATCGATGCTATTCATACTGAAAATTTTCACCACAACGTAATTAAGATTGCACCTGCCAATGTCATAGATACTAATTCCAATTGGGAAAAGTGGCTGTTTTTAGAAAATGATATCGTGAAATCTGGGCAGCATTACTTTGCGGTACTGGCTCGGGATGACAATGAACTCACCGTAGTCAAGGTCACAGACGTGTTTGGCGCTATGATGATGTTCAGTAATGTGCCATTACTACTCATGTTTCTATTTGCCTGCTTTATCCCTTTTTATATCAAAGCCAGTTCTGATAAGAAGAACAGTGCATCACTTGAATTTATCAGTAATGAAACCGATAAATTGTTAGCGACCTTCAAAATAAAGCAGCCAAACAATCACACTAACAATACTCTGTCACACATTAGCGTGGCATTAAATGAGTTAAATAGGCATGTAAAACAACAAAATATTGATACCCAGTTAACTATATTTCAAGACAAGCTCACCGGTCTTGTCGATCGCCATGCCTACCTTGAACACTTAGAAAAACAGTTACAACGCGCCCAAAAAGATGGCACCAAACAAGCCTTACTATTCATAGACTTAGATGGATTTAAACAGGTTAATGACTCCTTTGGCCACAGCTTTGGCGATGAAGTGCTCATTCAAGTTGCCAATCGATTATCCACAGTGATCAGAAACCATGACCTTAGCTATATCGGCTCTGGGGTAAATTTAGAGCTAAATCTATCCCGTTTAGGCGGTGATGAATTCTCTATTTTTATTGATCACATTGACGATGACAACCGTGCAGTGGAAGTCGCTAAAAACGTGCTACAAGAAGTTGAACGAGATTTCGTACTTGGTAATAAAATCATAAAAATTGGTGCTAGCATTGGCATTGCTAGCTACCCTGACAGCGCATCAAACCCCAATACACTATTACAAATGGCCGATGTGGCCATGTACCGCGCCAAAGCCGATGGTCGCGGTATTTTTCGTGTCTATTCGCCAGAAATGGGTAATAAAATTCGCCGCTATCACTACCTACTCGAAGAAATGCGTTTAGCCATTGCCAGCCAAAATTTCAGCTTATCATTTCAACCGATTGTCAGCGTTGATGACTGCAGTATCGATTACTTCGAATGCTTAGTCCGTTGGAATCACCCTATTGAAGGCCCAATCACCCCAACTGAATTTATCCCAATCGCAGAAGACTCAAACTTGATCATTGAACTGGGTAACTGGATTTTATTTGAAGCCTGTCGCCAAATGTCAGCTTGGCACAATGCCGGCATGAATAAAGTCCGAATTTCAGTGAATATCTCAGGGGTGCAATTAAAGCATGTGCCGTTATACGACTGGATTATGGACACCTTAGCGAAAACAGGCTTACCAGCTAGAGCATTATTATTGGAAATAACAGAATCATGTTTAATCCATGCATCTGACACTATTATTAATGATTTACAAAAACTACGCCGCCAAGGGGTATTAATTGCCATCGATGATTTTGGCACTGGCTTTAGCTCCCTTTCAACATTGGCTAATTTACCCGTTGATGTGATCAAAATTGATAAGCTGTTTATTGACCAAGCTACTATTAACCCTAAATACGAAAAGATTTTAGATTCGATTAGTAACTTGGGGAAAACCCTTGATTTAAAAGTGGTTGCTGAAGGCGTTGAAGTGGCCTCTCAATTTGAATTAATCAAAAAACTGGGCATTCATTGTGTGCAAGGTTACCTCATCAGTCGACCTGAAACCTCATTCAATGTTGGTTCTAAAGTGATTAAAAACAACCTCAACCATATTGCATTAACGGGCACAGGTGTGTGTAATCCGATTATCAATAAAGATGAATAAACCTAACCGCAGCTAGCCTTAATAAAGGGCATGATAGCAGCATCTACCTTGCCCTTCATTTTTTGGGATACGTCAAATTGACCACACTCAGTGAATACAATGGCTAATCGCTATTACTGATCATCAACTGACTTCTAAGCTGGCTTTTTAACTTGCTGTACGACCCAATTTAGGCATAAAAAAACCGATGCATACATCGGTTTTTGGGGCTTAAATAACATCTTTTATGTGATTGCTTAACTGCGATCACCTAATTGTTATCATCTATCGTTTAAATCATTGCAGAATTAGCCGATATCAGAGCCTATTAAGCGTGCGCGACTTTACGTTTACTGTGGGCAATAATCAGCCCTACTAAACATATAATCCCAACAGCGATACCCACTGGCTGGCTTAACTCTTGTGGTAAACCAAGGCCAACACCCGCAGTCATAATATAAGAGACTGTGATAGAAGTACCGACGATTGCAGGTAAACTCACAATCCAATGGAAAGTACCACGGTTAAATAAGTACTTAGTTGCCAACCACAGTACACTGGTTGAAAGTAACATGTTGGAGAAGGCAAAATAGCGCCAGATTAATGAGAAATCAATCTTAGTCATAAAGTATGCAATCACCAGAATTGGAATGGCTAATAGCAAACGGTTACGCATACTTTGCGGGATTTTAAACGCATCAATGATGGTCAAACGTAATGAACGGAACGCGGTATCCCCTGAGGTTATCGGGAAAATTGCTACAGCAATAATCGCCATAATACCACCAGCAACGCCAAGATAAGTGCTCGCAACTTGGTTCACTACAAGGCCAGGCCCACCCGCATCAAGAATACTCTTAAGCTCAACATATCCACCAGGGAAAGCCGCAATACCTGCTGTTGCCCATACGCAAGCAACAATACCTTCAGACATCATTGCGCCATAATAAACTGGGCGAACATATTTTTCATTGGTTAAACAGCGAGCCATAATAGGGGCTTGAGTAGAATGGAAGCCACTAATGGCACCACAAGTTATGGTGACAAATAATAACGGCCATACTGGTAAACCATCAGGATTTGGCTCCAGTAAATCATTGTTGTAATGGCTATGGTCAAAATAAGCAAAAATATCTGCAACCTCGGGCAATTGCGGCGCACTGATAAGCAGTGCCACTGCAATTGATACTGTCATCACAATCATGAGTAGACCAAATAATGGGTACAATTTAGTGATAATTTTATCAATGGGTAACAGTGTCGCTAAGAAGTAATAGCCTAAAATAACCAATACCCAAAAGGTATTGTTAGCCAAGATGGTACCTTCAAATAACTCTAAGTTACTTAACAGTCCCGCAGGACTCATAATGAACACCACACCAACGAAGAACAATAACATCGCAGTGAATACCAACATCACCCCTTTAAAGTACACATTAAAATAGTGACCGGCGATTTCAGGTAAGCTTTTACCGTCTTCTTTGATGCTCATAACTCCAGAGAAGTAATCATGCACCGCGCCGCCAATAATATTACCCAATACAATCCACACTAAGGCGATTGGACCGTATAATGCCCCCAGGATAGGACCAAAGATTGGCCCGACACCAGCAACGTTTAAAAATTGAATAAGGTACGCTCTAACGGGATGAACTTTGACGTAATCAACCCCATCGTCAAAACGTGTTTGAGGTGTTTTTGCATTTGGGTCAATGCCCGCTTGGCGCTCAACAAAAGGGCTGTAGAATTTATAAGCGAGGACTAACATCGCAATACAAATAAAGAAAATTAGCATTTTTTATTATCCATACTTGGTAGGGTATTTGGTTAGCATAGAGTGTCAGGTAGTTACTAACATTGGTCAAGCTATCCAGAGTTATACCAAGGTCGGGGTTGCGTTACTCAAATCATTAAACTGTAGATATATTACCAACCAAAAGAAATAATCATTCGCGTGACATCAAATCGCCCCTATCAATAAAGCTTAATCCACTAATAAAACAGCTATTTCAATAATTTAGTCAGTCTCTATGAAAACTGTATTTCAAAACTGTTGCTTAATTACTAATTAATAAACCTGCAAGCAAAAGCCATTTTTGTGATCGCCGTCCATACTTGGAAATTCAAAAGAACGTTCACATCTCAAAAAGTAGCAAGGTAGCTATTTATTAAAGAGCTTAGCAATTAAGCACTAAGCAGTTATAACCATACTCGCCGCAATGACGACGCCCCTACGTTATTTGCTGGGCGTTAAAGGAATATGTTGAGTAACCATTATTAGCTCAACACTAACTCTACGACCCCAAGTATCCTCTTAGCTCAAAGCTAGCTATTGATAAGCTCAGCTTTAATTAGCTTAAGTAAAAAGGTTTCACGTTCAATGGATAAACCTTTTTTAGCGCTATTGGCAATGGTATTAAGGTTGTGCTGAATCGCTTCATCAATATCAATCCATACAGGCTGCATGCCGTTGCTAATTTCGTGGGCTTCAAATCGGGTCTCACCCAGCTCACTATCTATCTCACAGCTAAAACAGTAGCTCAGCATGTTTATCACTTTATAGCCATCACGATCCCAAGGGCGATACTCTTCATAAACCCCAAATGCGGTAATATTGCTAATAGATTTCGCACCGGTTTCTTCTTGTAACTCGCGGATCAACCCTTGCTCAATATCTTCATGGGCATCAACACCGCCACCTGGCAAGCTGTAATCGTGATAACGCTCGGTATATAACATCAAAATATTATTACCTTTTAATACAATTGCTCTAGCAGCAATTCGCGTCAGCATATGTGGTTGATTAGCAGCAACAAACTCGATAGGTGTGTCAGAGTGATGACAGGTTTTTAAGTGGCGCATAATATTCAATATGATGAAAAAGCGCATGATACGTGGCAAATAACTTGATTTCAATCTAAGAGGTTAGCGGCAACTACTGATTAATCGTTAATCATCGACTCGCATTCAAAACCTTGCCTCATTGAATCAAAGCGGCATTTAGACCCACATTGCCAAGGGGCATTCTGATAAGTGACAGACATATCTTGGGAGTAAATTTTGCATGAAGCATAATCATTAAAACCATCTTGCATCAAATAACTGGCTGACTCATAACCATTTTTATAAACAAATGATGTCCAAGTTTCGGGGCTATGGCTTTGGTGAGCCTTGGTAATATAGATCACCGCTGAAACCGTTGCTAACAGCAAGCTTAAAATGATGATAATTGATTGTTTATTAGCAATTGGGTTGCTGGACATAATTAGCCTAAAAAGCTGAAACTGAATTGTATAAACTAGTTATACACAAACTACGCGCAGATTAATATGCGCCCGTTAACTGCGGTTAAAACTCACCGCCCAAACAAGCTTTAAAGCATGGTGTTACTACTTCTAGCCGAATAACTTAACGCCCAACAATGCTTTGCTCAAACTTGCTAACAATTACAAGGTTGACATTTCCCCTTGGCTTAACAATATTGTTAGCTAATTTTTATCTAAAAAACGCTCTATAAATACTTTAATTACCAACAAGGAAGAAGATAATAATGAAAAAGTCCTTAATCGCCCTCGCCCTCGCCTCCAGTTTTTTAAGCGCATGCGGTACATCTGATGTCAAAGTCACTAATGAAGCAGCAGAAGTCACTGCCCAAGCCAAAGGCGCAGCTGAGCTTGGTAGCTTTGGGGTTGATTTAAGCGCCCGCAATGAAGCAGTTAAACCCGGTGATGACTTCTTTATGTATGCCAGTGGTACTTGGTATGACAACTTTGACATGCCAGCAGATAAAACTCGTTATGGCGCATTTACAGCATTAGCTGAGCGCAGTGAAACCCAAGTTAAAGAAATCATTGATGATATCACCAGCCGCAATGACTTAAATGCTGAAGAGCAACTTATCGCTGATTTTTATAATGCTTACATGGACACTAACACCATTAATAAGCTGGGTGTCAGCCCAATTCAAGCAACCCTTGATAGCATCAACAACATTAACAACACCGACGACTTAACCAAAGTCTTCGGTCAAACTTGGTTAACCGATGCTGCATCGCCAATTTATGGTGGCATGTGGTTTAATCGCATCAATCCAGATCAATATGAAATGTCTATTGGCGCAGGTGGTCTAGGTTTACCCGACCGTTCTTATTATCTAGAAGACAGTGAACGTTTCGTTAACATCCGCAAAGCCTATGTTGAGCACATTACAGCCATGCTGGCTTTCACTGGTATCAAAGATGGCAGCGCTCGCGCTGAAGCCATACTGGCATTAGAAACAAAAATTGCTGAAGGTCAATGGCCAAGAGAAAAGCGCCGTAACCGCGACCTGACCCTCAACCAAGTTAAACGTGCTGATTTAGCAGCGCAATACCCAGGCTTTAATTGGGATTTATTTATCGAACAAACGGGCTATCAAGTTCCACAATTAAATATCTCACAGCCTGAGCCAGTTAAAGCAATGATTGCCTTAATTAATCAGCAACCACTTAATGTTTGGCAGGATTACCTTAAGTTCCACACCATCAGTAATAATGCAGAATTATTATCTGAAGACATCTACAACACCAGCTTTGCTTTTTACGGTAAAGAGTTAAGCGGGCAAGAAGAGCCTAAACCACGCTGGAAACGCGCAGTCGCTGAAATGTCGGGCACGCAATCATTAGGTTTTGCGATTGGTAAAGTGTATGTGGCACGTTATTTCCCTGAATCATCAAAACAGCAAATGGCGGAATTAGTTGAGAACTTACGTACTTCACTGGGTCAACGTATTGATGGCCTAGATTGGATGAGTGCTGAAACTAAAGTCAATGCACACGCTAAACTTGCCGCATTTAAACCAAAAATTGGTTACCCAGATGTATGGCAACAGTTTGATGGTTTATCACTGACAAGCAAAGATTTAGTGGCGAACATCCACAACCTACGTCAATATTTTCATGCTGACAGCGTCGCTAAAGAGCTACAAAAAACCGACCGTAACCGTTGGGGCATGACGCCACAATTTGTCAATGCCTATTACAATAGTTCATTCAACGAGATTGTATTCCCAGCCGCAATTTTACAGCCACCATTCTTTGACCCTAACGCAGATGCCGCAGTGAACTACGGCGGCATTGGCGCCGTTATTGGCCACGAAATGGGCCATGGTTTTGATGACCAGGGCTCAAAATCGGACGCCAACGGTATTCAGCGTAATTGGTGGACCGACTCAGATAGAGCGGCATTTGATGCTAAAGCTGACCAGCTAGCAGCGCAATACAGTTTATATGAGCCAATCCCAGAAAACTTCGTTAATGGCCGTAATAGCCTTGGTGAAAATATCGGTGATGTTGGCGGCTTAGCCATGGCGTATAACGCTTATCAACTGAGTTTAAACGGCAAAGAAGCGCCGATTATTGATGGCCTTACAGGCGATCAACGCTTCTTTTTAGCATGGGCGCAAGTGTGGAAAGAAAAACGTACTGAGCAAAGTATGTTAAGTCAGCTTCGTGCAGGTACTCACGCGCCAGGGCGTTACCGCGCATTAGCGCCACGTAACCATGATGCATGGTACAAAGCCTTTGATGTTAAACCTGGTGACAAGCTGTACCTACCAGAAGATCAACGTGTGCGTATTTGGTAGTTAAGCAATAATCAGAGCTAATCAAACTTGATTAAAAAACCAAAATGCCAGTTCAATTGACTGGCATTTTTTATCTTTAAGTTATGTAATGAACCCACTTTAAAGTAACAGTCAATCCATATGATATTCGCAGCTGAACAATAACCAATGGTTATGAGCTTTATCATTGTTAATTTCGTATTAGTCCCAATATCTGATTTATACCCGCGCATATAACAACGCACGCTTTTAAAACACATGCTTTTAAAACAGAATAGTGACACAGATAAGGAAACATCATGAGCAACGAATATGTACCACCAAAAGTCTGGACCATGAATCAAGAAAACGGTGGTCAATGGGCAAGTATTAACCGACCAGACTCAGGCGCTCGTCACCAAAAAGAATTAGCTATTGGCAGCAACCCAATTCAGCTGCATTCATTAGCCACACCAAATGGCCAGAAAGTCACCATCATGCTAGAAGAGCTACTAGCCAAAGGGGTAAAAGAGGCAGAATACGATGCTTACTTGATTAATATTGGCGAAGGTGAGCAGTTCTCATCAGGCTTTGTTGATATCAATCCAAACTCTAAAATTCCAGCATTATCCGATAACTCAGGTGCTAAAGCGGTGCGAGTCTTTGAGTCTGGCGCGATTTTAGTTTATTTAGCAGATAAGTTCGGTCACTTCATACCAAAAGACTTTGCTCTGCGCACAGAAACGCTAAATTGGTTATTTTGGCTTCAAGGAGCAGCGCCTTATCTGGGGGGCGGCTTTGGTCACTTTTATGCATATGCCCCAGAAAAATTTGAATACCCGATTAATCGCTTCGCTATGGAAACCAAACGTCAACTTGATGTGCTTGATAAGCAATTAGCGAAACATGCCTTTATTGCCGGTGATGAATACACCATTGCCGATATGGCAATTTGGCCATGGTACGGCAGTTTGGTGCTGGGCCATCTTTATGATGCTGCAGAGTTTTTAGATGTCGCAAGCTATCCGAACTTAGTTCGTTGGGCCAATATTATTGCCCTGCGCCAAGCAGTAAAGCGTGGTCGTATCGTCAATCGCTCATGGGGCGAAGAATGGGAGCAACTGCCTAATCGCCACAGTGCAGCTGATATTGATGAGGTACTGAATAAACAGCCGTAAATTAAGCGTCTTAAAACTCTTAATTCAGATAATAGCTATGCCATATAAACAAAAAACCACGCTTAATCTAATTAGCGTGGTTTTTATTTAGCTCTGATTTATTCAGTTAGGTCAAAGGCCTTATAACTAAACATTGCGATACTTATTTATTAAAGCCAAATCATTAAAGCTCAACCTATAAACCTAAACCACTAAACTTTAATCGCTTTAAAGTGCTCTGAAGGTGTGACCAGCTCTTGCTGGGCAGCAATAGTTTGTAGCTCCCACTGGCGCTGATGGGCGGTCTCTTTTAACACGCCATAACAAGCATCTGTTGCATGTTCAAATGCCTCAACAGCAGATAAGCCTTGCACTAAACTTGCAGTAAATAACGCCGAAATTAAATCACCAACACCAACTGGCTGTTTTACGAACTCAAGTTGTGGACGCTGACTGATATAACAACCCTCTTGGGTTGCCAGCATCATGGTGAATGTCTCATCAGCGATGCTGTGTAAATGCTTAACCAACACAATATCAGGCCCTAAAGACAATGCTTTTTGGCAAGCTGCTTTAGCTTGCTCAAGATTGGTAATATCCATTTGAGTGAACTGACTCAGCTCAAATTGATTAGGTACAATCACATCAGCCAGAGGCATAACTTGTTTAATTAATTGCTCAGTAATACCATCAGCCAAAATACAGCCCTTTTCAGGGTCACCCATTACAGGATCACACACATAAATAGCCTGAGGATTGATCTCTTTAACCGTTTTAATGGTTTGGATCACTGCTTGGCACTGCTCAGCACTACCTTGGTAACCTGATAGCACCGCCTGACAATCTGCAAGCTTACCTATGTTACCAATACCCGCCACCAGCTCATTAATATCATCGGCAGAAAAAGCCCGCCCAGTCCAGCCCTGTTGGTACTGAGTATGATTTGAAAACTGCACTGTATGAATAGGCCAAACTTCTAAACCCATACGCTGCATAGGAAATACTGCTGAACTATTTCCTGCATGCCCGTAAACAACATGCGACTGGATCGAAATGACACCTTTCATAACACTCTCTTTTATTTATGTTTTAAGAATAATTAACTATCTACATTTAAAGAATATCAGTTAACGACAACCAATATAAACAACATCTAATGTAAGTCATAGACTAAAATAACGATATTAAAATGCTTCCCCGACAGAAAGATAAAGCGCATCATTATTATTGGATGAGCGAGCATAATCTAAGCGTAAATTGATTCGCTCTGCTGGTTGTAGCATAAAGCGCACGCCAATACCGTATGAAGGAATGATATCATCAGATTTATCCGCATGATTCACATCATCCAATTTACCTGCGCCAATAAAACCCACTAATCCCCAGCGCTTATGAAAACGCCAACGGGCTTCAGCTTCTGTTTCAATGGCACCTAAGGCCATATATTCAGTGGATGAAAAACCACGTAACCCTAAACGACAAGCTGCCCATAGCGGCACGTTACCCTCTTTCAAACAGCCTTTTAATTTATAAGCCACGGTTATCGACTCATGCACAGGAAAATAACCATCAAACTCTAATGAATAAGATTCAAAGTTGGTATCACTGCCAATGGCATCATCAAAAAAAGTGCCGTTGAGCTTAAAGTAATAACCATCATAAGGGTTAGTAGGCACATCACGAGAATCATAAATAATCCCAGCACCAAGTCCTGCGGAGACAATTTCATTTCGTAAATCGAAATCGATGGAGCTAATGTTAACATTAAAGTCTTGTTCAAAATCAATGAATACCCCATTAACTCCGACAAACCAATTACCACTAATGCGTCGCTCCAATTCAAGCAGTGCACCGTAGCCAGAAATATCCCAATCAACGTCGATAGGTAAACCAAGCAACTCGGTTGACACTAACGGCAGCTTTAAATCGGCATAGGCGACCCCACCTTTTAAATGCCAGTTATTATTATCCCAATAACTGGCATGGCCAACTGCCGCGCCCCAACTGTCATTACTGGAATAAAACCCTGCGATACCGGTAACAGAAGGAGGTTGTACCGCTTTTTGCTCTGCGGTTTGTGGATAAAAGTAGCCCACTAATCCGCCTAAACCTGAATCAATGGTCGGATTTGAAAACGGAATGGGCGCTGCCACAAAATTGCCTTTATTCACGGTTAAAGGTGCTTGGTTTTCTTTTAAATTTGGCACTAATGAGCTTGGCTCATTGGCAACGCTATCTTCAGCATTATCATTAGCAACAGCAGCCATAGGCGTCAGCAGCATACACAGCAATGGGCCAATAACAATAGAATTCAACCTGATCGTTCCCATAGATACTCCCTTAATTCATTTGCTCTAGTATCACGCAGCTAATACACCATGTCGCAATCTTGCCCAATTAAGCTTTGTTGCTGTTTTAATACTTTGTATAACTGTGAAATATAGTACAAAATTTTTCAATCAAGCATAAAAAATGCCAATCAAAAGATTGGCATTTTCATTTCTCAATCATCAGTCAATATTTGACTGATTAACTGCGGTATTGATTAACTAGCTTGCTTGATACTCTGCAAAGTAGCCATCAAGTACGACTCTTGTCGCACGACCAATTAACTCATAATCGTAGTGAGTTAGGTTAGCTAGTGATACACGCACTGAAGCATGAACAACATCAAATCCTTTACCTGGTAATAAAATTACCCCTGTTTTGTACGCTAACACAAAGAGGAAGTCTTGACCTTTATTGTTATCTTTAAACCATTGTACAAACTCATCGCCATAAAGTTTACCACCTAAAGCATCTAACTCTAGTAGGGTGTAGTAATCAACACGGTCTTCGTTTTCTTCAATTTCAACACCCATGTTTTTATACAATGTGATGTAACGTTCACGAATAATACGTTTACAAGCTGCTTTGTAATTATCTTCCAAGTCCATTAAACAACTTAATGAAAATAATGCCATTTGCACCTGTTGTGGTAATGCTAAACCAGCTGTGTGGTTTAGGGCTACAGCACGACTGTCGGCAACGATACGGTCAATAAACTTAATGTCTCTTGGTTCAGGTGTCAGTGTTTTATAACGGTTATCTAACTGTAATTGATGCGCTTCTGGTAACGCACGCATTGCATCATCAAATACGTTTTCATAATGAATACCGATAGTACCTAAACGCCAGCCGGTTGCACCAAAGTATTTTGAGAATGAATACACACATAAGGTGTTGTATGGCAGTTTAGCAAATAGCGAAATAAAGTTGTCTGCAAATGTGCCATATACGTCATCAGTGATGATAAACAAATCTTTGCGCTGTGTGTTAACAAAGTCAGTTAAACGGTCTAACGTATCGTTTGAAAACTTAACCGATGCAGGATTGGCAGGGTTAACCACACACAATAGTTTGATACCGGTATCAGCTAATTTTTCAATTTCTGATTGTGGTAACTGCCATGTATTTTCGTCTAAGCGTAATTCAACAATTTCTAACTCATATTCAGCAAGCTCTGGAATCTCTAAATAAGGGGTAAAGATAGGCGTCACTAACGCCACTTTGTCGCCTTTTTTAAGTAAACCATTGTTGAACATTGTCGCAAAAGTATAAGTCATAGACGCAGTGCCACCTTCAGTAGCGAACAGGTCAAAGTCAGTTGTCATTGGCATTGGGCCATACATTTCTTCACCTATGTACTGCTTAACCACTTTTTCAATGTTGGTTAACATACGTGAAGGCACAGGGTAGTTACAGGCTAAAAACGCGTTTACAAATTCGTGTAAAAAAGCTTGCTTATCAATACCTAAACGGTCATTAGCATAGCTAATTGCTTTTTGTAAAAACTTAACGCCATCTCTGTTTAGGTTTTCTTTTGCGAAAGTGTCAAAACGTTCAACAACGCCAACACCATCCGGAATACCACCAAAACCTTCGTTTAAGTATGAGTAGCTGCGCTCTGATTCTTCGATAGCAAAATCGCCTAAACGTAAGAATGCTTTACGAGGTAAGGTGGCCAAGAAGTTGGGGTTACCGCGGCCCGCATCCAATAAAATACGATCTGGAACGGTTTTAGCCACTTCAATCAATTTATCTTTTAATTCAAATGGGCTTAAGTTGGCAAATTTAGTGAAATCGATTGTTGGTACAGTTTGAGTATTTGATGTAGTCATAATATTTTACCTATTTATCAATTTAAAAGGGTGAATTTGGGGTGATAGTCGATAAGAGGAGACGTCACTCTCATCGACTATCTAGGGTAATTATTGGGTTGAAATAATGCCGACAATGATTGGACCCCAAAGGGTGAGTAATACATTGGCAATGGCGTAAGTGACCGTGAAAGCAAATACCGGTGTTGCATTACCTGCTTTTTCAAGTAGAGCTGCAAAGCCTGGATTAGCACTGCGGCCACCTGCAACACAAGCTAGTGCTTCAATCGGGTTCTTAATCTTCAATACGTAGTAAGAGATAAAGAAAGAGATAATTTGTGGAATAATGGTTACCGCGACACCTAGGAACAATAAGGTTAAACCGTTTTCTTTAACCATATCGATTGCCTGAGGTCCTGCTTGTAAACCGACAACCCCAACAAATACCGCTAAACCAAAGTCACGTAAGAAGTTTGAAGCGCCCAGTGGCAGTGATCCCATATTTGGTTTACGACTACGTAACCAGCCCACAAATAAACCTGAAATCAAACAACCTGCACCTGAACCAATTGTCACTGGAATACCGGCTATTTCGAAGTTAATCAGACCAATTAATAAGCCACCTACCATACCTAAACCAAACAGTACGTAGTCAGTTGAAAATAATGAAACTAAACGCTTACCGATGCCTTTTTCGATACGGTTAATATCTTTTGCAGAGCCAGTGACTTGAATAATGTCATTTTTATGGACGATAAAATCGGCTGAAATATTTTGCGAGTTACCACCACGGATCACGTCGGTAACATACACACCACGTAAGGTATCCACGTTAGTTTCAGCTTTAATCTGTGCAAGTGTTTTACCAATTAATTGCTTGTCATTAGCAACAAGTTGACGATTTTCTTCAATTAATACGGTGCCACGTGGTAATGCCACTTCATGCTTGGCTGACTCTATGTGTCCAGCGATAGCTTGGCGAAGACCGGTTACCACTAAGATGTCACCCGCTTTTATCACCACTGATTTATCAACTTCAATGTTTTGACCATCACGTGAAATCATTTCGATAGCGGTATCAAGCAGATCACCGTTTACAGTTTGAATATCTTGACCAATTAATCGACTGTCTGTAGGAATTTTATAAGCACGTGACACAAGATCTGTCATCGCATTAAATTCACCTGGCGCCAGCTCAGGCTTACCGTCAGACATTTTTTCAGCTAGCTTTAGTGCTTCTTCGCGGATATCCCATTTCATAAAGGTCGGAATTAACCATGACACCATTAAAATTGGGCCTAACGAACCAAAGATGTATGTTACGGCGTAACCCACAGCCACATTGGTTTGCATCAAGCTTTTAGCTTCTTCGGTCATGCCACCTAATTGAGATATCGCATCACCAGCAGTACCAATAATGGCTGATTGCGTTAAGCCACCGGCAGCAAGACCTGCTGCAGTACCACTGTCTAAGCTAAATAACTTAGCTGCCACTAATACCGTAATTAAACCGGTTACCGTCATCACGACAGCGGAAAGTAAAATGTTGATAGTTTTGAAGTTAAGCGCGCCAAAGAATTGAGGCCCACCTTGATAACCTACCGCATAAATAAATAATGCGAAGAAGATGGTTTTGACACCTGGGTCTATTTGCACACCAAATTGGCCAATTAATACTCCCATCAACAAGGTACCTGCAATACCACCAAGAACAAAACGTCCTATGGTAATTTTGCCGATCAGATAACCAAGTGCCAGAGTAATAAACAACGCAATATAGGGCGAAATAGCAAAAAGATTTTGGATGATATTCATAATCATTGCTGCCTTACAGGTTAAGTTTACATATTAAGAATTAGGTGGAGCGAACTGACTGGCATATTTGCTAGAATTAACACTGCTGAATCCAGATTGAACCTTTCAATCCGACCGTTTGACCAGTGATACCTTGTGTCTTTCGCTTCCTTGGAAAACATCATAGGAATAAACATACAATCCGATTAATACATTTTGATGGATCTAACCCTTCGTAAAAGACAAAATAAAGTCAAACCATCAAATACCAATAAAAACCCCTTGATAACTATAACCTTAAGCCATACTCACTTAGGGGTAGTTGATTTCTAAGATTGCTAGACTTATTAAAATAAATTAAAAAGCTAAAAAATAGACGAATTAGATAGGAAATGGCGAACTATGCCTTCGCGTTCAGAATTGAGCGCCAAGTAAAGTTAGCTTAACTCACCGACTAAATGATTATGAAGTATCAGCAAGCTTAGCGGTTTAGCGGTTTAGCGGTTTAGCGGTTTAGCGGTTTAGCGGTTTAGCGGAGGACTATCCAACAATATAATGGCTTTGATTAGGCTATTTACCCATACCTCGACCACACAACATAAAACTCTGTTTTATATATTATTAACATAAATTTTAGGTACAAAAAACCTAACCTCAAACACCATTTTAGCGTTATTGCCGCAACAGTATCGAAGATTAGGTTTTAGTTTGTCAGCCTTTTCAAGCAAAGACGCTAGGGCTGGCTCGGTAGCACCGCATATAACAGTATATAAATCACAATTTCATTAACTTACATTAGTCGTATTCGGTTAATAACAGTTTAATTTCACGACTAAAATCGCCGCCATATTTAGCATCTCGCAAACCGTATTCAACAAACGCTTTCATATAACCAAGCTTATCGCCACAGTCATGGGATTTACCCGTCATATTAAAAGCTTCCACCGCATCAGATTTAATCAGCATATCAATAGCATCAGTTAATTGAATTTCATCCCCTGCGCCCGGCGGCGTTTGGGCTAGTAAATCCCAAATTTTTTCGGACAACACGTAACGACCAACCACGGCTAAGTTTGACGGCGCTTGACCCACTGCAGGCTTTTCAACCATTTTATACACTTTGACTGACTCTCCAGCCATCACGGTTTCACCAGCGCAATCTGCAATGCCGTACTTATTCACTTGCTCATCAGGTACAGGGGCCACCATAATTTGACTGGCTTGGGACTCCTGATAACGCACCAGCATAGAAGCTAAGTTTTCAGTTCGCTGATCCGCTGAGTAGGCATCTAAAATGACATCGGGCAACACCACTGCAAATGGATTATTTCCAATACAGGGTTTTGCACATAATATCGCATGGCCTAAGCCCTTAGCCTCACCCTGACGCACATGCATAATGGTGACATTTTTAGGGCAAATAGACTGCACTTCATGTAATAACTGACGTTTAACCCGTTTTTCTAAGGTTGACTCTAACTCGTAAGATTTATCAAAGTGGTTTTCAATTGCATTTTTACTGGCATGAGTCACCAATACAATTTCTTTAATTCCCGCACTGACACATTCATCAACAATATATTGAATTAAGGGTTTATCAACAATGGGTAACATTTCTTTAGGTATGGCTTTGGTAGCTGGCAACATACGCGTGCCTAAACCTGCAACGGGAATGACAACTTTCATAAAATATCCTTATTTAACTAGCGCTAAATTGTATAGTAAAAGTAAAACTAAAATGATTTTCGAGCCTTTCGCTGAGGCTCAGAAGGTAAATAACGAACCGACCAACACAGGGTTATTATGGTTAAAAACAGTAACGTATTGGCTGGTGCTTGTAGATGGAAATCAACCGAGATATGCAAGAGCATATATACGATAGCCATAGCACAACCAAATGCGATACCCTTATAAAGCTTGTTATTGCGTAGATACATTGTTCGACAAGCAAGCCAAAACGAATACAACACCCAAGCGCCTAATATCACCGTCATAACAACACCATACTCAATTACAAATTGCACATATTCATTATGGGCATGATCATAAAAACCAGAGTAAAACTGGGGTTGGTATTGCGGAAAAACCGTATAAAAGCTGCCTCCTCCTGTACCTGTAAAAAGATTATCTTGAATGATAGGTAAGCTATCAATAACCACATTATCGCGGGTTTCTGAAGCAAAGCTGGTCTCAGCTAAGCGCTGCTTAACTTTTTCAATCCCAAAAATCGAACCAACAATAATCAAATCTAAAATAAAAATACTGATAACTAAGGGTTTAAACAATGTCGGCGGGCGGCGGTAAATAAATAATGCAATAACCGACATCAGGCCTAAAGCAGCAAAAAAGCCCGCATTGCCCATCCGCGAACGGCTCATTATTAGTCCTATAACCATCAACACGATTGCTAAACGTAAAATTAATTTTCGACTTAATAGTGTTGATATCATCCCGATAAGCATGGCGCGCTTATCTTGATCGTGCTTAGTGGTTTTAAGCTCTGATAACAGCCAACCAAACGCAATGCTTAAACATAAGGCTAAATAATTAGCAAAATGATTTTGATACACAAAGGATCCACGGGCCTTTTCGCCATCACTAAAACCTAAAATGGGCGAGGCATCTAACTGCAGTAGATTCAGAATCACCCCATAAAAAGCCTGCAAACACCCTGATAAGATAATTGCTATAAACAGCCACCTTAAGGTTTTAGAATGCTGACAATATTGGCTTAATAAGAAAATAAAAATTGAATAACACAGAGTCTTAAGGAGTTGTTGTTGAGTCTGGTAAGGGTCGACACTATCAATACCTGGAAGCCAATTAAGATACTGTAAAAATAAATATATCAATAACAGCCCTGGGGGGAGCAATAATTGCTTTTGCCACTGGTAGCGAAAAAATGCACTATCATGCTTCAGGCAATAGCCAAGATGTACTATCCCCAGTGATATTGTTGTAAATTCAAGGATCGCCAACGCCCAAATACGATTACTGCCTAAAGGGATTGGCATCCAAATAATCACCACACACAGAGCCAATATCATAAAATGATCAAAGCGTCCGCTGAAAACCTTCGTTGGTTTGGCAAGAGTATCCATTAACGACACAGTTCCTTTTCAACCCAGTTTTTATCTTTGGGAGTAAACTCTGGGGTGATAAATTTAAAGTAGGTACATACTATTGGCGTCATGTCATATTGCGTGGCTAAGCGCTTCAAATCAGTGCGCACGTCCCAGCTAGCCATAGCTGAAATCCGCGCCGTTTCAAAAACGTTTTTCTTTTGTACTAGGGTTAACTGAGGCCAATATGCAAAACCGATGGCTAGAATTTGATGCAATACTTCAGGGGTATAAGGACCGTACAGTACAGCCTTATCTAATAAAGGCCATACTTGTGACACATCATGCTGAATGAAGGCTAAATTATATGCGTAATCACTATAAGCATTAGGCCATGTCGGCCTTTGGGAAATGGCATTGGTATATAACTGGTTAAATAGTGCGTTATTGGCAGCGGCAAAATTTGCATATACGCCCCACTCCATGACTTTTGCCAAGGTCAATAAATAGTGAGGGTTTTTACTATCAAGGTTATAAGCATTATCAGCGGCCAATAATGCCGCTGAGTATTGAAGCTGGGTAGGAGGGTTATTTTTCTGCCAATGATCAATATAGAATCGGGATTTAAAATGATACGCACTGGCCATGCCTTTTTGCACAATAACCGGCAATATCGCCGCTAGCAAAAGGAGTAAAAATACATATATCAGCCTTTGCCTTGACCAAGTGAAGTTTTTTATCATTTTAAACTTCAACATTTTATGTCATCACCTTATGATTATTGAAATAGCGAATTAGAAATAGTTCTGGGCATATCTGTCGTTAATGCAAAAGCGTACTCTTCATCAACTAAGCTACTAACCAATTGCTTTGCTTGGGCAATTTTAGGTGGGCGACGTTTTAAGGAATGGCAATCTGAAGCGATGATGGTATACAGTCGCTGTTCTAAAAAATGCTCACTTAACTGTTTTGGCGCATCACCAAAATCCCCCAATAACGAAGCTGCGGTCAACTGCAATAGACAGCCGGACTGGACAAAGGGCTTAATTCTATGGGGGTGGTTTTGCAGCTCTCTATTACGTTCAGGGTGAGCAATCATCGGTAATACATTTTTACTCAATAACCAGCTAATTAACCTATCTGTTCCCGCTGGGATATGGCTACTGGGTAACTCTAATAGTAGGACATCTTTTTGCTGATAATGACCAATAAAAGGCAATTTATGTTGCTCAACAAACAAGACGATTTCTGGTGAAATCCGCACTTCCGCTGCCGCGCGCAATTCAATAGCAATGTTAGAGCTAACTAGGGCTTGTGAAAGCGCCTTATAAGCTGCAGATATTGAGTTGATATCATTGTCATATATGCCTAGATGGATATGCGGGGTTGCCACCATGCGGGTTACCCCTTGCTCCTGTGCCAAAGCCATTAAACTCAGTGCTTCATCAACGGATTTAGCTCCATCGTCGATATTGGCTAATACATGGCAATGTAAATCAATCATACTTTTATATTGTCCAAGTCAGAAAACGGCTTAGGCTTATCTTTGGCGGCATAATCTGCAAACTGCACAGGTTTATCTTTAGGAGTCTGATCTGCGCCGTAAGCTTTATAGTAGCCATAGTCACCTTGGTAATGCTGTGCATCTTTCGTATTAAACTGGTTTAGAACGACACCAAAGACTTTACTTCTCGCTTGATTTAATTTTGCTAAGCTTAATTTAATCACTTCATTACGGGTATGATCGGCTTTTACCACTAATACCGTTGCATCACATAACGAAGTAATAATCAATGCGTCACTGACGGCATGTATTGGCGGGGTATCGATAATGATTTTACTATACTGAGTTTTCAGCAAGGTTAATAACTTCGGAAACTGGCTCGAAGACAGAAGCTCCTGCGGGTTAAGTGGCACCGCTCCTGCAGGCATAAAGTCGACATTAGGTTTAACATCAGCAACGATACAATGAGGCAAGCTTTCTGTACCTGATAATATATTAGCAAGCCCTGGCTGATAAGAGGGTAAACCAAAACGCTCGCCCATACTGGATTTACGTAAGTCCGCATCAATTATCAATACTTTTTCCATCGTAGAAAAAGCAAAGCCTAAGTTCATTGAAGTGCTGGTTTTCCCTTCGTTAGGCGTCGATGATGTCACTTCAATGGTAGAGAAGTCACTGCCCATGGCCATTAATGACATCGATGTTCTTATAGTGCGAACCGCTTCTGCATGTAAAGGCTGATTATTATCGTAAAAGGCGAAGTTAATCTCTTTATAAGTAGCTCTTTTCTTGGCTTTTGGAATATAACCTAATGCCCGCTGCGATAATATTTTCTCTACGTCATCGCTATTTTTAACTGTGTCATTTAACCCATCCAGTATTAATACCATCACCACCCCAAAGCCTAAGCTGGCAAAAAAGGTCAATATTACAATCAGCTTTTTATTGGGTTTAGTAGGATAGATTGGCACAATCGCTCTGTCAGTAAAGCGGGCGATAGGCGAGTCAAAACTGCCGGTCACTTCGGTTTCTTTTTGACGAGCAAGAAAGCTATCAAACAATTGTTGATTAGTATCAACTTCACGCAGCATGCGACGGAAATCAGTATCTATAGTGCTCAGGTTTTGAAAAGAGCCTTTTGATTTATTAAACTGCGCTTCTAACCCCTTCAGCTTACGTCCTGCTGTTTGCGCTTCTTCTTCAATACCTCTCACTAATCTTGCTATTTGGCTATGTAAATTACTCTGTACTGATTTAAGCTCAGCTTTTGCCGCGATCATTTTTGGATGCTTTGGCCCATAAATTTGCTCAAGCTCAGAAACTTTTCTTTCAACAATCACCACTTCACGCTTAACATTTTGAATCGAGGGATGGGAGGTTACTTCAGGTAAGCTTTCTAAACGGCTGATATCAGTAGCACCGTAGCGCCTGACCACGGTAATAAAACTCTCTGCCTGCGCTTTGCGTGAGCGTGCCATGGCAATTTCATCACTTAATCGTTCGAGCTCTTTAGCATCTAACGCTGTGACCCCTTCAACATCAACCAGACCATTCGCCCGCTTAAAAGATTCTAAGCGTGTTTCAGATTCATCTAGCTTTAATCTTAGCTCTTCTAGCCTTCCACCTAACCAAGTATTGGCCTTTTGTGTCATGCCAACCTTTGCTTCCAATTGACTTAAAATATAGGTATCTCCCACCACATTAGCCACTAATGCGGCCAAGGCGGGATCTGAGCTTTCATAACGAATATGGACCAATTGCGTTTTTCTAACCGGTGAAATACTGATATCTTCGGCAAAGGTATCGATTAATTGTTGCTTAACAATTTCTTGGTCAACATTTTCTGTAGCACTCCCTTCAGGCAATAAGTCATCAGGTAGGTACTCTTCGGGAATATATTCTTTTGGAATAAAATCGAGTAAATAGGCTAGTTGACTAAACAAACTTGGTTCTGAGACAAATGCAGGGTGATTTATTAAATCTAATTCGTTAAATACTCGCTCTGCAATTGAGCGTGATTTTATAATTTCAAATTGAGTTAAATAATATTCTTGCTGCCCTGAATTAATACCATAAACTTCATCTATTTTAATAGCATTAGCCTGTTCTGATTCGATCAATAAGGTAGACTTTGCACTGTATATTGGCGTCATTTTCAATACGACAAAAATAACCAAAGCAGTAATCAACATCGCAAAGGTTAATATGCGCCATTTAAAACGCATAACAGGTTTTATTAGCTTTTTGAAATCAATTAGCTGATCCATTTGAATTTGAGGCAATGGGTTGGCTCGCCTTTCCTGCTGAGTCATTTAAAAGAACCTCTGTTCAATGGTAATAGTATCACCAGCAAAAATCTTACTGTTAATGTTGCCACGCTTGGAGTTTACCTTTGCGCCTTCTCGGGAAATATTGATTTTGTCTTCTGAAGCCCGCTCAGTCAGCCCACCGGCTAGTGCGATGGCTTGGTTAACTGTCATTCCTGGCTGATATGGATAGCCACCCGGTTTTTTAACCTCGCCGTGAATATAAAAAGGTCGATATTCCACCATTCCGACATAGACACTAGGCTCAACAAAATAATCCCCTTTAAGACCCTTATAAACAATTTGCTCCACTTGTTTTATGGTCAAACCGTTAAGTTTAATTGGGCCTAAAAAAGGAAAATTAATGGTGCCACTATTGGTGAGTTGAGTTTCCAAGGTTAAGGCGTCCTCACCATACACTTGAATAATAATGGTATCACCAGCCCCTAATAGGTAACTATCATCAGACTCGACCGCCTCTGCAGTCGATGTCAGCATCATGGATACAAGAGCTAAAACTAGACTTAAAAATAGAAATCTCATGATTGCACCAATAATTACAAGGTCATTTCGGCAGTGATAAAATAGATATTACGATCGTAATCAAAGCGTTCTTGTATTGATGTATTGTCAGCAATATCTGCACCTGCTCTTAGCGTCATCCAGCGCAACACTTCAAAATTGAACGAAACGCGATAAACATTGGTGGTATCTTCACGCTCAAAGCCTGTGTAATCGTCTTGTATTCGATCGTACCCGAGAGTGGTACCAAACAAGTCGCTCCAATCATGGTTCCATTTAACCCCGTAAGTGGTCTCACGAACATAATCACCAAATGTATCAGGGTCCTCACTACTGCGACCGGTATAGAAGTCAAACTGACTATAGGTCAATGGTTTCCAAGTTAACTTGGCATCCCAAGCTACACCGCTAAAATCTTCCCGCTCTTGATTATCAAATGCTTTTTTCTGATAGCCGATCCTAATAGAACCCTCAGTGGTACTGGTTGCTTCCCACTCAACACCTAACTGTAAATTTTGGGTATCACTGTCTCTATCTCCGCCAGGATCCATGACGTCATAAGCGGTTTGAATATATTGGTAATCAAGAAAAATACTAGTGGCTGCTCGAGTATCATAAAAAACGGTAGCCCCTAATTTAACGTTATCTTTATTACGGAACTGGGTTAATTCTTTAAAGTTTGTATATTCCTTAGAATCATATAAACCATTAATCCTAACTCTTGCCGGCGTTGATTTAGCGCCATACTCATAATAACCACCACCTTGAAAAATATCATAGGTAGCAGGTTCTGTTGGCAGTCCATCATCAAAGCCAAAATCGAACACACCAGTACCACGATCTTCGTGACCGTAAAAATACTTAGCTTCAAGATTGAAACGATTGCTTTGATTTAACTCTACCTGAGCGCGAGCTTTTAAGAGTGCATCAAGGTAGTTATCGTCGCTACTATCGAAATAATCACCGTACTCAATACCGGCATCAATAGTATAAATGTTATTCCCATCGAGCATCTTTGCCTGCACCGCAGGGGCTACGGTTAATATCCAACTTTCTTCTTCATTTGTACTTCTACTGGCAATATTATCGTCATATTTTAAGCCTGCATTTAATGCTGGAATAAAATCAACACCGGACTCAGTGGTAATTACCCCAGCTTTTTCTTCAGCACTCACATTTGCTATCCCAGCTGAGATGACTAATAGTGTAAATATATTTAGCTTTGTTCTCATTGTTATCACCTATTCCTTTCATTGTGATTTTTAGTAAACATGTTTACCGACAAAACCTTTAAAGCATGTCATAAAGACAATTTTCACATCTAACCAAATAGACCAATTTCTTATATAAGCCAAGTCGAATTCGATTCTTTTTTCCATTTTATCAAGGGTATCGGTTTCACCACGCCAGCCATTTATCTGTGCCCAGCCCGTAATACCAGGTAATACTTTATGACGAAGCATGTAATAGGAAACTAAATGTCTATATTCTTCATTATGGGCAATCGCATGTGGTCTTGGGCCAACCACCGACATATCCCCCATGAGTACATTAAAAAATTGTGGTAATTCATCTAGCGAGGTTTTACGTAAAAATGCGCCAACATTGGTTATTCGTGCATCTCCTTTCTTCGCTTGAATAACCACATTACTGTTTTCAGTCACTGTCATTGAGCGAAATTTCCACACTTTAATTTTTCGCCCATCAAGTCCATATCTATCTTGCTTAAAAATAATAGGACCTTGGGAGTTTAATTTAACCGCGAAAGCAATAACCAATAAGACAGGACTTAAAACAATTAATGCCATAACGCTAAAAGCAAGGTCAAAACTACGTTTATAAAAGCGCATCATCCCGTTAACGGGTGACTCAAACACACTTAAGGTATCAACCTCGCCAACACTGCCTATGCGTGCATGCATTAAGTTTTTCAATAAAAAATCAGGGGTAATGAGCACATCAACTGTGCTGTCGCCTAGCGCTAAAATAATATCGGCAGTTCGCTGCTCCGCAATCATAGGTAAGCAAACATATAATTTCTGAATTTCACCTTTACGTGCAACATCGACAGCATCGTTAATAGTGCCTTTTAGGCAAGATAAGTCTAAGTTTTCAATACGTTCAGGGTCTCGATCATCGTAAAAACCAACACACTCAAAACCTAACTCATCATGTTTCTGTATTTGAGTATATAAGCGTTGCCCCGCCTCAGTTAAACCTACAATGGCTACTTTTTGGACGCTATAACCTTTTTTACGACGAAAACGTTTAAACTCACGCACACACAGTCGCCAACTCACTAAAGATATAAGTGTTAAGACATACCATCCTCCCACTGTTACCCGAGAATAAACTTCACTATATTTAAATACAAACAACAATAGGGTCATAAGCACAAAGGCAAGTGTTACATCCAAAGAGACGATCCTACACATGGTAGAAAACCGCCCTGAACGCCATGAGCGATAAAGCCCTAAAGACTCACCAATATAGCTATAAAAAAACAGCACCCCAATCAGCACTAATAAGTAGTCCTTATTGAAAGTAATATTATAGCTATGCATCATGATCATTAATGCGGCGGCAATAATGGCAATATCAAAGATACGCAATAAGAAACTAGAACGGGTACCGACAAATTGAAGTGTTGATGGACTTTCCATTTAGCTCACCTAATTAACTAACGATGCATTTAAATTGATGTTCAATAACTGATACAAAGTATGTTCAACTAATTGTTTAGCTTTGGATATAGAATCACTTTCGGCGTAACATCTAAATTCCGGAGCATTACCCGATGGTCGTAAATGAACAATATTGCCATTAGTAAAACTTAAGCGTAGTCCATCTGTAGAATTAACTTCTAATAATTTATTTTTAGATAGGTTTAATTGCTCAAGTAAATACTCTGGCTGCTGTAAACCTAATTTAATAATTTGTTTACTGCGTTCAGTATTAAAATCTGTCAAACGGTCGCTATGGGTAAAGCGTTGGGGTAATTGTGCTACTAATCCTGCAATAGAGTTAGAATCAGTCTTACTCAAAGCACTATGAAGTACCATCAAAACAGGCAATACAGCATCGCGAGTAGGTAGTGCAGTCAAACTATGTCCATTAACCTCGATAGTAGACCCCAGCAAGAAGCCCCCATTAGCTTCAAATCCAGCAATACGACTACTTTGCCTTTCTACCTCAGAAAACGCGGCTATCACATGGGGGGAGCCAATTTTAGTTCTTACGACTAGATCAAAATAGTGGCTTAGTTCTATGGCGGTATTACAGCTAACGGGTACAACTAATCCATCGATATCTAACGCCTTGGCGGAAAGTAACCCCAGAATGTCACCACGCAGCCAGTTACCTTGCTCATCAGCGAGCAATGGTCTGTCACCATCACCATCAGTGGAAAATAACGCATCAAGCTGATACTCGTGCGTCCACTCGATCGCTTTTTGACAATCTGCGTCACTAACTGCTTCAGTATCAATAGGCACAAAGGTATCACTGCGACCAATGGATATAACCTCGGCACCCAGCTTTTCAAAAATGAGTGGATATAAATCGCGCCCAGCACTTGAATGTTGATAAATGCCAATGCGCTTACCAGTTAACCATGGCGAATCAAATAAACTCACATAACGATCTATGTAATGATTTTCAGCAGCATTATCCACGGTAAGCAAGGGTAGTTGCTCTACGCAAGGATAATAATATTCACTATTTAAAATCGCTATTTCATCGGCTTTAGTAATCTCACCATCAGGCCGATAAAACTTTAATCCATTTCGGTCAAAGGGAATGTGGCTTCCTGTCACCATGATACAAGGAACCTCTTGGCTCATCGAAATACAGGCTAATGCTGGCGTTGGGATAACACCATAATAAACAACCTTTACATCACACAGCTCTAGAGCTGCAGCACAGGCTTGTGCCATCGTAAAACTGCTTGGACGATTATCTATCGCTATTGCGATTGTGTGAACATTAAAAGAGGCTTGCATGATATTTAAAAAAGAGACTGTAAAGGCAGCACACACATCAACAGTGAAATCACATACCAAACCTCTGGCACCGCTGGTTCCAAAACCGATATGACTTGAAGCTATCACTTGTTTTGAATTAAGCATTTGATACGCCTTTTGTTGCTACACGGCCATATCTGTCTTCAAAGCGTACAATATCGTCCTCGCTGAGATAGGATCCCGATTGCACTTCAATTAATTCTAGAGGCACTTTACCTGGGTTTTCTAAGGCATGGATAACACCAACAGGGATATAAGTAGATTGATTCTCAGTTAATAAAATGTCTTGATCGCCATTGGTTACTTTCGCAGTTCCCGATACCACAATCCAATGCTCTGCTCGGTGATAGTGCATTTGCACTGATAACTTTGCCCCAGGCTTGACAGTAATTCGCTTGACTTGAAAACGTCCGCCATGATCGATGGAGTCATATTTCCCCCAAGGGCGATAAACTTCGCGGTGGTGTTGCCACTCGCTGCGTTCATGAGTTTTCAGTTGTTCTACAATATGTTTAACTTGTTGAACATCAGCTTGTTTTGAAACTAAAATCGCATCCTTAGTTTCAACAATAACCACATCATCTAAGCCGATAGTTGCCACCAGTTTTTCAGTGGCATTAACATAACTATTGTTGGTATCTATACCAATAACATCGCCTTTAAAGACGTTTCCATGGGGATCTTTATCTTCAATCTCCCATAATGCAGACCAGCTGCCGACATCGCTCCAACCGCAATCCATAGGCACAACCACTGCATGCTTGGTCTTTTCCATAACAGCATAATCAATTGAGTCTTCGGGACTTGTAATAAAAGCCGCTTCATCGACACGAATAAAGTCTACATCATGAGTAGTGTTGACCATTGCGGCTTCACAAGCGGCAAAAATATCAGGGCTATATAATTTAAGTTCTTGTAAATAAACACTGGCTTTAAACAAAAACATGCCGCTATTCCAATAATAATGCCCAGTGGCAATATAATCTTTCGCAGTTGCTAAATTCGGCTTCTCAACAAACTGAGAAACCTCAAACCCAAGCTCATCAGCGAGTAACTCACCCCGTTGAATATAGCCGTAACCTGTTTCTGGCGCTGTCGGCACAATGCCAAACGTCACTAATTGGTTATGTTCTGCTAGGGTTACCGCTTTGGTGACAGCCTCACAAAATGCGGTCTCATTCTTAATGACATGATCTGCGGCTAGCACTAATAATAAAGGGTCTTGCCCATTGCGAACCGCATACATAGCAGCAAGTGCAATTGCGGGGGCGGTATTTCGCCCTTCGGGTTCTAATATAATTCCGCTGTTATCTATATTGCCTAAACGAAACTGCTCAGCAACAGAAAAACGATGTTCTTCATTACAAATAACTAAGGGCGCTGAATGAATAATTCCATCTAGTCGGTTCGCTGTTGTTTGCAACATTGAATGATTATCTAACAAAGTAAGAAACTGCTTAGGAAATTGCTGGCGAGACAATGGCCACAAACGAGAGCCTGAACCACCTGCCATAATTACGGGTAAAATCATATTCAACCTCGATAAAAATTATTTTTACAGTGACCAATAGGGAATTTAACGTTAAAAAAGGAGCGATGAGCGTTACCAATCACTTTAATAAGGATTAATTAATGCTTTTGATGAATGTACTTTATGAATATCGGAAAAATTTTAACGCCATTAATAACATACCGACCAAATAACCTTCTTGGTGATTGCATTAATCTAAAAAACCATTCTAGTGATAGTTTTTGAAATATCACAGGCGCTCTTTTTTCCTCACCACTTAAAAATAAAAAGGAAGCACCAACACACAAAGCCAGACCTGAAGCACCTGCCTGTTTAAGTTTTTGGCATAGAATTTCCTGTCTTGGTGAGCCCACGCAAAGAAATATTAATTTAGCAGGATTGGCTAATACAAAATCAACACACTTACCTACTTCAATATCATCATCAATAAACCCCATCGGAGGATTATAATGATTAACTGAGCGTAACTTATATTTAGCTTTTACAAAGGATATAGTTTCATCTGAGCAACCAATAACTGTTATATCAAAATCTTTTTCTGGCAAAGTCTCTATGATTCGTTTGGTTAAATCACTACCTGGAATAACATCTCCGATATCAACCCTAGCCAGCTTAGATAAGAGATTTAAAATTCGGCTATCATTGACAGTAATATCAGCTTTATCATATATAGTTTTAAAGCTTGAATCAGAGTTGTACCTGATGACATGGTCTACATTAGGCGTAACTAGCATTGAATATTCACCATTATAATTAACAATATGATGAACCAGATTATCGGCTGTAAAGTCATTAAAATTCACACCCAAAAAATTATTCTTTTTTGTAAAATCCATTTTATTCACCTTATGAAAAAGTCAGTAACTTTAATTTTGTTAGAAAAAAGAAAGACTAACCCTACACAGGTTTTTCTTGCTGTAATCAGCATCAATGCAAGTGAGCTAAAGCAATGATTCTTTAACACGCCGAAAGAGCCTTTGAAGTATCGATATCTGAACTCAGCAATGGGATCGCGATGGCCAATTAGGTTTGAGTTGCTAAACCATATATATTTAGATAACAACATTGCTCTAATGGCAAAATCAGTATCTTCACCACCATTATTTTCACTGCCAACACCGAAACTCTCATTAAAACATCTCAATTCAGCGACAATCTGACTTTTATAAATAGTGGTGTTTGAAGACGCGTTTTGAACCAATTTATAAGCAGAATGCTTTTCAATACCACCAACAGCATCTATCGGGCTGGAACAAAACTTGGTATAAAAAAGGTCGCAATCATTGGTACTTACTAACCCTTCAAAATTGAGCCAAAAACTCGTAGGATACCAGCAATCATCATCGGGAAAGGAAATGTAATCATAATCACTAAGAAGATCGAAAACTCTCTCGATAATAAAATTTCTTGCTTTAGATAGTGAAATGATATCTTTAATGTAAAAGTGTTCGGCATAATAATTATCATTATTAGCGGGTTGAATCATTTCAGTCTGAGTGTAGTTTTGAAATAAAACAGCATGAAAGAAGACGGCCTCACTACTTTGCGAGTGCAAGCTATTAACTAGGCGTTTAAAGTCTGAGTAGTTAGTTTCATTATAAACGCAAGTAGTTATAAGTAACACTTTCATAAATCAATACCTAAATAATAAATGGGTGAATCAATAACAAAATCTAGAAAACTACCATTATATATATATGCTGTATAAGTAAGCTTCAGGTTGAAATAGGTAAAGCCTAAGATCAAACAAGAAGTAAAAATACTTAAATTAGCATTTTTGTAATATGAGAGCTTAGTGCTGAAATAATTAAAGATGATAAAATAGTTAAGCCACTTAAAAGAATCATAAAAGGTTAAAAATCTTAGAGGTAAAAAAGAACTAATATGACAAAACATCAGAGCAATGAATAACACCACTAAAAAACGGTAAACATTCCTATATTTTGAGTCATAAAAAAATACAATTATCCCACTAAAAATAAAAATACTAAAATCAATCAGTTTAACAACTAGACCTCTTGATTTATCTTCGAGATCTTCATAGTGACCACTAAGGTTAAAGTATACAGCAACATAAAAAATAGATAACAACACCGTTGCCGTTAGTAATAGCTTGTATGATATGTAGTTAATATTGTACAAACAAAACAATAATATTAGTGCGGCCATCAAAACCGTTGAATTATGAGTAAACACTGAAACAATAGAGAAAAACAAACAAAACCATGGCTTTTTTATATACATAAAATAAAAAGTCAGCACCAGAAACGAACTGGCCACCTGTTGTCTGATTAAATTATATGCATTACCAAAATCATAAAACACCAACATTTGAAACAAAACCAAAGAGCAACATATCAAGACATTTACTTTTTCGCGCTTACAGATCTCGATAATCACAAAGGTTGGAATCAGATAAATCACACAGTGTACCCAGAGAATATAAGCTGGATAATATCCATTGGTCGCTTTACTCGAGATATAAACAAAGAAATGATACAGGGGCTCACTTGCTTTCAATGACACGCTAGCCAGATCATCTTCAAAAGCATTAAAAAAACCTAATTCATAATCTGAAAAATTAGTAAAGTAAGTATAATACCATTCTAGGTCGTTACCCTTTACGAAAAACTCCCGATTAAAATTGATTAAAATAAAGAAAAACACAAGCGATATAGGTAGTAGCTTTACCAATTTATAGTTGTGAGTATAAACAATCAAAAAAGCACAACAAAGAAATGATAAAAAAGGAGTAAATATAGAAAACAATATTAAAACAGCAAAAACAAATGAAAACTTAACATTTAGAATACTATCATCATCGCTATATGATAAGTGACTATCCACAAGTACTCCTTGTTAATTACTATGTTTTATTTTATAAGCCATTCTTTTTATCAAGAAAGGTAAGCCTGTTACGGTTTTCAGTGCATAAAAAAATGATTTACCATTAATAAAAATAGCATTACCATCTTGCTCTATCGAATACAAAAATCTTTTGGTACCAATAAACCTTTTTTTAAAGGAGTTGAGTCTTGGCATCACTATATAATAAAAACAAAGATATTTTTTCCTATATAATATAATCGCTTTCAATCTCTGATACTCAGCATCGTCTAAATTAAGACTGTTGAGTAACTTTTCTTCATATTCAAATCTAAGCTTAACCGTCTGATAAGAACACGGTGTATTTGAAATTCGATACTCATCATGATCCACATGGATAAATGTTGGCTGCTTAAAAAACAGCACACTTAGCTTGCTTAAATGTATTTTAAGGATTAGCACATGGTCTTGGTATTTTTTACAATTATCAAAGCCACCAATTTGCATCAATGCTTTTTTTCTGCCCATAACCATAGGAGTATAACAGTTACCATCTTCGAGTAATTCAATCGGAGTGGTTCCCTTGAAGTGGCAGAAATCTAACTGATATTTTTTCCCATTAAACTTAGAGTACATATCACTGCAACAAATATCGTACTCGCTGTGCTCATTAAAAAATTGAAGTTTAGCTAAGGTTGCTTCAACAAGCAGCATATCGTCATCATCTAAAAAAGTGACGATTGAGGTTTTGGTTAATTCAACCCCTTTATTACGTGCTATACAAGCGCCTGAATTATCATTTAAAGCATAATATAATAAGCGGCCATTAAACTCAGGGGCTACGTTATCTATTAGCGCTTTAGTTGAAACCTGGTTAGGTGTATCTAGTCCATTATCATCTATCACCACAATTGATATATCTGGATGCTGACAAGAATGTATTGATTTTAAAATCTTTTCAGCTCTGCCATAAGTAGGGATCACCACGGTCAACTTGTTAACATCATTGTCTTTATCCAACATACTACCTACCTAACACGTAATGAGTCATCCAACTATTACTACTTAATAGTTTATCAATAACAATAGAGCCTGCGATGCCTGCTGTAAGCCCAACCATAAAAACTAAACTCGTATTTAATACATCAAAATAATTTAAAAAAATCCGGCTTGATGCCGTAAAGAACACATGGAACAAATAAATAGAAAAAGAATAAACTCCAATGTACGAAAGCCATTTCATCTTTATTTTCAATAAAAACAGAGTAAAACAAAAGCTAAATCCAATGCCAATTCTTAATGCTCTGTCATCGAAGTCAAAGTATAACGATAACCCGTAAGACACCAGTATCGCTAAACTAACAGTTGACATTTTTTGCATAGCAGAGGGGAACCTTGAGTTCATCATGCCAAATAAAAAGAATGGTAATAAGTAAAAAAAACCATCTAAAGATAAATAGTTAACATCAACGCCTAAAAGGTAAATAACGATAGAAAGAACCAAAATAAAAACAGACGTTAGATAACTATTGAGCAGATTAAAAAACTCAAACAAAGTAACTAAACAAAAAACTAAAAAAATCGCCTCTAAAAACCAATAATGGCCGACAGGAATAATATGCATAAGCCAAAAGTTTATCGTTTCTCGATTAGTCCCTGGCACATAAAACTGTAACAAAGCAAACAAAGTTCCAACCGTTAGCATAGGGTATAGCAATCTTGCCGTTTTCTTTTTTAAAAAAGGAATAAAATTGCTTTTTAAGGGTCTCATACCATATATGAGTCCTGATAAAAATGAGAAAAGCGGCATACGAATATAAATAAACACATCATTAATATCACGTAATACGCCTGAGTCTATTCTCATTCCTTGCGTAGATGAAGATCCAATTACGTGATAACTAACTAACAATATACATGCCACCCCCCGTAACGTGTCAATTTCAAGCTTTCGACTAGCCAACATAATTAAATCCTTATGTTAAAGCATCTTACGAAAACAAATTTCCTATAAATCCATTTAAAAGATAAATATTGTTCATTAAAATAATGCTATCAACTAAAAATTATCATTTCACATTCATATAAAAACAAAATAGACAATGAGCAATAAAATGAATATTTTTTATACTTGCTACTCTTTGAAGAATCTACAACGGGTTTAGATAAAATCCTGTTTAAAATCAATCTTGGATTCTTAATATAATTCTTATATGACTGGGGAAAAAAAGGTAAATGACCTTTCGAAAACGCAAACAAGGTCGACAAAGCCAAAGGGGGATCTATTTTATCTCCTGCCAATTTAAATACTGAGATAACTGAATGATTTTCGGTATTTATTTTTTCATTTTTTATGTAGGATGACTCTCTCAAAGCCACCTCAACTCTAGAAGAAACAACCTCTTTTGAACGGTTAACAGTTAAGGTACCAACACCTCTGGTCACACAATAAAAAACTTCATCCAACACACTAATTTTATTCGCTTTACTCCCTGACACTAAAGAGAACATCACATCATTAGATGCTAAAACCTCATCAAAGCGAACATTATTCTCAACTAAGAATTTACGTCTAAACACCTTGCTCCAGGGGACATAAAATTTATAGCGGATATCTTCACATTCAGACTGTAAATAGTTATCAATCAATTTAGCATATCGAACATGCCTGTCTGACTTTTCTTTTTCAACCAAACAAAAACTGGTTGGTTTAAAGTAGCAAATGTCACAATCTTTTTTAAGACCAGAACAGATAGTATCAAAAGCATTATCTACAAAATAATCATCGGAATCAGCAAATATGATAAATTCTCCTTTAGCATGCTTTATCCCAATATTTCTTGCCGCGCCAGCACCTTTATAACCTGATTCATTAGTCAGCACAGTCAAGTTTTCATAATGCTTAACCATAAACTCATCTATATAGTCAGTCACTTTCGAATGACTATTATCATCTACAATTATAACTTCCACATAGTTTTTGGAAGGTATTGTTGATAACAATTTATTCAAACCATTGATATTGTTATAGTGAGGGATAATGACTGTATATTTATAACTCATTTGCTAAGCCCTTTACCTATCTTTAATAGTGCTAAATAAACCATTAAGAACCCATTCAAATAAAATGCATATTGAACATGTAAAGTAAAACGGAGAAAAATTAAAATAAATCACTGACTGACACCAAATATTAATAATCAAAAATTAGTCGCTAATACAAAATTTGCAGCTAAAATAATTACACTGCTGATAACCCCGTAGGATATCGTACCAAATACACTTGACAGGCCTGAAGGAAAAATATGTTTACTCATTAGCAGGTAGCATTGAATAAAATTAATTGTAAAACTGATAACTATTAACCAACAAAGCGTTTCTAAACCACCTAAATATACCCCGATAACAATGGCACTTACGCTGGTGAGGGCATGGTAAAAGCCGCATTTCAATAATAAATCTGCTCTACCCGCAGCTTGGTAAAAACCACCACTTGAACTAATCACCACTTGAGTTGGAATTGAAATAGAAAGAATTCTAAGCAATATAGATACATCCCCCCATTTATCACCAAGTAAAATGAACACGATTTCATCGGCAAAGATACATATTAATATTCCGACTAAAGCACCAAGCAATGACATATATTTAGTAAACTTTATATGTAACCGTTCAAATTCAGGAGGGTTTTCTCTAAGCTCCTTCATAACAGGTTGTATTGCCGGCGCCATTGCAAATGTTAATATTAACAGTGGGTATCTCATCAATCGATAGGCTTTATCGTATATCCCTAGGCTTGTTGCACCTAAGTACTTACCCACTAAGATATTATCTAAATTTTTTGAAAAGTAGTTTAAAAAATTAAAACCGGCTTGATCCTTTGAAAAAGCCAATATTTTTTTAACATGGCCTAATTCTCGGCCAAAGTGCGGAATACCTTCTTCTGTATTCTTAGCGGCAAACAGTATCAAAATATATCGAAAAATTGAGACGACCAAAGGCTTTATCGCTAGCGCCCATATAGGTTCAAAATAGTCTAAAGTGAGCAGTAAAAAGACAACGGAAATGATCTCTGCTATTGCTTCACATCGCGCTATGGTAATAAATTTTTTCTCTCGGTTTAGTGCAGACATCGGCACTATAACCGAGGTGTTAAACACAATACTAATGCCAACCGGAATAACTAAATATTGATATATGTCATCACCATAAAACCAAGCAATAAGTGGAGATATGATAAAGAAAATTACAGAAACCGCAGCACCCAAAACCCAAGTAAAACTGTAAATACCATCGCGCATCTGCGTTGATATTTTGGATTCATTAATTAAAGCAGGCCCAAAACCCATCTCGCTTAATAGGGCAAAAAATACAGCAAATACTTGAATAACAGCAAATATACCAAAAGTTTCAGGTGTAAATATTCGCGCTAGTATCATCATTGATAGTAACTGCACTAAATACACTAAGTATCGACCTGTTACGCTATAGAGCATTGAACTAGCTAATTTTTTCCCATTTGAAATTTCAGGCATGAATCACTTTTAGTCCTTTAACAGTACCGAGGTTAGTTGCTCTTTCGTTTCAAATATTCACAAAGTTCCAAAGCGACTAATAGTCATTGCCAAACAAATCTCGGGTATAGACTTTTTCTAATACATCATTTAAATCGGCTGTAATTCGATTAGATACAATCACATCCGCACTAGCTTTAAATGCTGCTAAATCTCGGTACACTGGTGAGTTAAAAAACGTATCTTGCTCCATAACAGGTTCATAAATAATCACTTCTATGCCTTTACTTTTAAGGCGCTTCATCACGCCTTGAATACTTGAGGCCCTGAAGTTATCTGATCCTGACTTCATGATTAATCGATAAATACCTACAGTGTTAGGGTTTCGCTTTAGAATAGAATTAGCAATAAAGTCTTTTCGAGTGGTATTAGAGTCAACAATTGCTGTTATCAGATTATTTGGCACATCAGCATAGTTAGCTCGCAGTTGTTTAGTATCTTTTGGTAAACAGTAGCCGCCATAACCAAAAGAGGGGTTATTATAATGATTGCCAATACGAGGATCTAAACCTACTCCATCGATTATCTGCTTGGTATCTAGGTCAAGGGATTCTGCATAGGTGTCTAGCTCATTAAAATAAGCCACTCTTAAGGCTAAATACGTATTTGAGAATAGTTTGACCGCCTCAGCCTCTGTCGACTCGGTAAACAAAACTTTGATATCTTGCTTTAATGCCCCTTGAACCATTAACTCAGCAAATATTTCAGCGCGTTTACTCTTCTCTCCCACAATTATTCTTGAAGGATATAGATTGTCGTACAGTGCTTTTCCCTCACGTAAAAATTCCGGTGAGAAAATAATGTTATCGCAATTTAACTTTGCCTTTATCCGTTCGGTATATCCAACTGGCACAGTAGATTTTAAGATCATCACAGCGCTAGGGTTAATCGAAGTCACTTGTTCAATAACCATTTCTACAGAAGAAGTATTAAAATAATTTGTTTGAGGATCATAATCCGTAGGAGTGGCTATAATCACAAAATCAGCACCTTGGTAGGCGCTGACTTTATCTAAGGTCGCTGTAAAGTTTAACGATTTATTTGCAAGAAAATCTTCAATTTCAGTATCGGTAATTGGCGACACCTTGTCATTGAGGAGGTTAATTTTGGACTCAATAATATCTACAGCAACAACCTCATTGTGTTGAGCAAGTAACATAGCGTTCGATAAGCCAACATAACCTGTACCAGCAATTGCTATTTTCATTTAAAACAACACCCTTTTTAACATATAAGTTAATGTTTTTTTTGTAAATCTTATCGGTAGATTCAATAGCAAAAAATTATAATTCCACATATCTCTAGATGGCTTTATCCACGCTACCGCACTGAATTTTAGCTTCCAGATTGCTATAAAAGTTATGAATAATTTAGCTAATAATTTACAAATTTGATTGGCAGTTAGGCCGCTTCAACTTTCAAATCCAACCAGAAAACTTAGCAACAAATGAAAGTATAGACACTCACATGAATCTCGGTACAAAGTATGAAAATAAAAATTGATCTTCATTAAAGTCTACGCCATCTAAGTTAATCGGCTTCATCAAGCCCACTTAACAATGATGTTACATTGAAGCATACATGAAACCCCTGTCAGTTTTTTGAAACCCTATAACCTCAATTCAAAAATCAACCTAAAGTAGCCTAATTACTCACCTCGGTATCAAACTAAGTACTATTACTGCGAACCAAGAATAGTACTTTAGTATAGGTCACCCTTGCACTTGGTGGATCCTCAGAGCTTAGAACGCATCCATCTATGCCTGAGGCTGCTGTATTTTGGTGCAATGTTAACTTTAATAAACACCAACCACTTAGGGGAACTAAAGCTAGCAACAACAAAAAAACGTTTAAATACAATAACTAAAAATCAAAATTAAGCGTGTTAAGTAATAATTATAAAATAAGGCCATTAAATCGCCCTAAATAGCTGTACATAATTCAATCAAGATCCGTGCCAAAAACAAAGCAAGTTAGTAAGTACCAACAAACAATGTAACAATTTTGCAATAGTTTAGTCCCTAGAAATCTCGGAGCTTAAACTTAGAACACTGCATGAGGCACCTAATTAAATACGTCATTATATTGACGATCATTAAGGCCAACTTCGCTATGATGAAATTTACAGATCCCTTATTGCACATTTTTGCTACAGTTTTAGCATCTCTATGGATAGGTTGGGTGAGAAAATTAATTCATTGCGTGTTGATTTGAATTGGCAACGCTATTGGCTGTTAATACCAATAGTGTTTTCTGCTGTTTGCTTTTCAACAATGAACCACAATATTTTTTCTGGCGCGTTTTTTACTCAAATTGAACTAAAATATGGACTTAACAGAATCGATGACTTTCATAAGTGGCAATCAATTATTGAAAAGGGAGCTGAGTTTTCTGACAGTGAACGCTTGCACTTGGTTAATCAATTTGCCAATCGACATATTAATTTTGTCAGCGATATCGAACATTGGAATAAAAATGATTACTGGGGGACACCGATAGAGTCATTGGGCACTAAAGGTGGCGATTGCGAAGACTTTGCAATTTTTAAGTACTTTACTTTAAAAGCAATGGGAGTCAGCGAAGAAAAAATGCGCTTAATGTATGTTAGAGCGTTATTAATTGACCAACCACACATGGTACTTATTTATTTTGATAACCCTAAGGCCATGCCCTTAGTATTAGATAATTTGACAACAAGCATTAAAAAATCAAATCAACGGACTGATTTAAAACCAATTTACTCATTTAACAGTCAAGGCTTATGGTTAACTAAAGCACGGGGATTAGGTTCAAATCGCCCTGTTAGTACTGGCTCTAAAAGTTGGACAGATCTCGTTAATAGAATAGAGAATGGTGAATAACATGCGAAAATGGAATTGGAGTCGCTGAATGGTAAACAAAGGAATGTCGCTAAAATTACAAGTATTTTTACTTATTAGCTGCTTAACAGTTTTTAGTTTCAGTTTTGGTTTATATAACAATATCTCGACCATGAGAGACTATTTAAATGAACAACTTGCTTCTCATGCTCAAGGCGCGGCACATAGCTTAGGGCTTTCAATTTCGCCTTATATGAACGAGCAAAACCTTGTTGTTGCAGAAACAATGACTAATGTCATTTTTGACTCGGGTTATTATCAACTAATTCAATTTACTGACATCGATGAAGTTGTTCAATTTAAGCGAACGATTGATTTTCCCACTTTATCTGTGCCCAATTGGTTTATGGCCAGTTTTCCATTACAACCTCCCATAATGACCAGTGAGGTAAGTGATGGTTGGCGTTTAGCCGGGCAGTTATCAGTGCAGTCCCATGTTGGTATTTCCTATAATAACTTATGGCATCATGCAGTAACGAGTCTCACTACCACTTTTATTCTATTAATTATTACCTTATTAATCGCTTACTTCATTTTAAAAGCAGTACTAAGACCGCTAAAAACCATTGAGCAACAAGCCAATTCAGCGTCAAAAAAACGCTTTATTACCAACCCAATTATTCCTTTTACTACAGAGCTTAAAGCGGTCGTCGATGCTATGAATCAGATGATTGCTAATATTCAGCGGGCCTTTAAAGAACAAACCCAACTTGCTGAAAATCTAGCAAAACATGCCTACATAGACTCTTTAACAGAATTACCAAACAGACGCGCTCTATTAAAAAATTTCGAATCGATTCAATCAACAAATACACCACAAAAAAATCAGTTCTATTTAGGCTTGATAGCCCTGCCATCGCTAAAAAGTATCAACGATAAACAAGGATATGCCGCCGCTGATGCCTATATTAAGTTAGGGGCCAATATTATTAGCAAGCAACTTAATCAAATCACCGAAATACAGCTTTATCGAGTTTCTGGGTCAGAATTTGCTTTTCTATCGCCATTAACAGAGGATGCTGTCAAATTAGTCCATAAGCAATTAATCGATATTTTAGTGGCTAACAAAACAGAACACGACGTTGAAGATGGTTTTGCAAAATATACAGTGACTTGTATTGGTGCCAATGAAAGCTTTAGCGACACACTCAAACGATTAGACTCTCAATTAACCACTAACCCATATTGCGACAAACACGCTGAGTTAATACTGTCACAAGCTGACAATAGCCATCATACACGGGAAGAATGGGCTCACATTTTAACTCACTTTACTGAATACTTTATCAACGAGCTTAAACACTGCAACCAAGATAATTTTGAGCTTAAATGTATTCCTTTAGATGACTTTTTTGATTTACTGCTACAACCGGTAGTCGATAACCAACAATCAATTATGTATGTTGAATCCTTTGTGGGCTTTAAATTTAATGGAGAGTCTTTACCCACACTAGATGTATTTTCCATGGCCGATAAATTGGGCGTATTACTTGAGCTTGAGCAAGCAATAACTTGTTTCATCTTTTACAAATTAACACACATAAAAAAAACACCCATAGCTATTAATATTAGCAACCAAGCGATACAAAGCTCTGCTTTTACTCATTGGCTATTTAATTTATATCAACTACAACAAAAAAAACTTCCACCACTTTTGTATGAAATTAAAGAATCTGGCGTGATACTTTCGTCAGCTGTTACAACCTCATTTATTAATAAAGCTAAAGAATTAAAAATTGATATTGTCATTGAAAACTTTGGCTCAAACTTAAACTCATTTCACTATATTCGTAACTTAAACGTTGATTTTACTAAATTAGATCCTTGCTTTGTACATGATATAGATCAAGCTGACACACGCTTTTTTGTCCAGACAGTTACCCAAATATGCCATGGTATTGGATTAAAAGTCATCGCTGCGCAATTGGAAACACCAGCCATGATAGGCATTTTTTCCAATATCCATGTGGATGGTCTTCAAGGCAACGGTTTGTATGCTGTTCAAAATTTGACTACTCTTATACCAGTGACATTAGATAGTTCATGGAGCTGTACTTTACAACTCAGTGACTTTTGTCCCCCATCAAACCATGAGGCAGAATAAATGTACCCTAACAAATTAACGCTCATTTTGATTGCTGCAATATCTTCAACGGCGTTGTCAGCAGGAGCATATGCTGTATCTCAAACAGATTTTACCAATGGCGTTCAGACAGCTGCTAATTCAGGGACGAGTTTAGCTGATTACACGCTCACTCAAATGCAATCATCACCTGCAGAACAAACCAATATCCTCGCTTTTGCTTTACAGGCGACTTTTGGCAAAACCGCAACTATATTAGAAGTGCTTAGTGCTGCACAAACTGCAGGAATGAACGCTGATGATGCATTGGCTATCGCTATTGCAAATGGTATAGACCCTTCAATTGTTGCAGAGGTCTTTGAGGAGACACTCACTGCCAGTGGTGGCACATTTGGAGCAGCTCCAGCGCCTGGTGCTCAAGGTTTCGGTGGTGGCTCTGGTGGTGGTGGAGTAACGGCTTCCAGCAACTAATTAGTGTTTATCAAGCACCCTTGCCTTTTATAAAGAACTTGGGTGCTTTTTTATAGCTATTATTAGTTAAAAATAACCGCGATTAAATTTAGCTCATTAACGAGTATTTGTTGCTTAAACTGCAATGAAACCCTACAAACTCATTATCATGCAAGGGGTTGGACGTATATAAAAACAATGGATTATTGTTTATTTCTAGTAATCCTTTTAGCTAACAAACTCTCAACTAATCCTCTCAGCTAATAACCTGTTAGCAAATAATCTCTTAGTCAGTAACCTATTACCTAACAAACTCTTAGCTAACATGCTCTTATATTGTGGCGTTAAATGACTTACGTAAAGAAAGCGTACTAGCCCCTAAATATGGCTTTAATTAAAGCTCTGACTCGCCATTCATTTTCCTTATCAGCCAATCCGGTAAAGCATGCCAACCACCATAATGAGGCGAAGCGTCATAGCTTTCATCACCTGATTGCCAGTTAATACTGCCGTCTTCTTGTTGAGTTACATGCCAATAAAGCAATTCTTTATTGGCCAGTAAGTAATGCTCTAACGTCAAGGCGAATTCTGGGCTCTTGATTAACACCCCAAACTCAATATTTAAAAAATCTGAACGTGGATCAAAGTTCGATGATCCAATGTAGGAATATAAATCATCAAAGATAAAGGTCTTATTATGGTAATAAGTATCACTATGGTAAAAATGATCACTATTTTTAGCATGATCTTTATATTCATATAAATCCGCCCCCATATCTAATAACAGTGGGCGATGCTTTTCAAAGTATGCCGGCACAAACCCCGAATCATTTGATGCCGATGAATTTGTGATTAAAGTGATCTGTGCATTATTGGCACTAAGCTTTTCAATAATGGTAAATTTATTATCGGTTGGAATTAAGTAAGGCGTTGAAATTACGGCTTTCTTGGCATCATTCACCGGATCAGTCATTAGATTTTCAACTCGACTTCTAAAATATGGCTTACTGTCTTTCATCTTTTCAAGCGAATCAAAGACAGGTTTCACAACAGCTGCGGTATAACCCACTTCTGTTAAGCTCTGCACTTGCTGATTAATCGCATTCACCACTTGTTGGCGGTTTTCAGTTTGTTGCCGATAAGTTTTTTCAAACTCGGTAAATACTCCCACCTGCTTCACTTCTACAAGCATTTCGATTGGGATCAAATAATCAGTGCCCCACAGCCCATCAAAATTCGCTTCAAAAGCCTTAATGACGTCACCTTTAAAAATGACATCTAAATCAAAAAAGTTTGCCTCAGTGCTATAGCCAAAGTAGTCATCGCCAATGTTTCTGCCACCTAAAATCATATTGTGACCATCAACGTTAAAGTACTTTTCGTGCAGGCGATTATCCAGCTGTTGCTGATGAATTTGAAAGTCCATCGCACGGCCAATCCAACCCATTTTTCGAGAGTCGAAAGGGTTAAAAATACGAATATCGATATTTTGATGGTGGGCGAGCTCTGCAAGCCACTTTTCATTAAACACCAACAAGTCATCAAGGGTTACTCTGACTTTTACACCGCGATCGGCAGCTTGCTTAATTTCGGCAAAAAGCATTAATCCCGAGGTATCTTTATTCCATGAGAAGTAAGTCATATCAATAAAGCTTTTGGCTTGACGCACTAGCTCAATACGCCTCGCTAAGGCTTCTGGTGCAGTAGGGATTAAGTACAAATCAGCATGGTATTTTTTCGAGTCCCAATCCGCTTGAAAACCGTCCTCAACCTCAGGGTAAGACGTTGCGCAGCCAGTCACCACTATGGTAACAATAATAAAGCTAAGTACAGTTAGGCACTTAGAAATAGAATGCATGTTCATTGATATACCGTCATTATGGTTAAAAAATTACGGCTAGCAAATGCTAGCCGCCAATCAAAGCGATAAAGATAAAGCTTATTTAGTCATTAATTAAAGTAGCCTAAAATTAAGCCTAAATCCTCAAGACCCGTTAAGCGACCTTCGCGTAACTCTGGGTCAAGACCAGCTTGCTTTCTTTTATCCCAATTCTCTTCAACTTGAATGCTGGTGTCAGCACCAATCACTAACACAGTGTCATCCGCGGTAGTGAACTGATAGTTGTCAAACAAGGCATCGCTAAACCATAAACGCGATAGTTTATCCATTAACGCAACATCAGATGCACTTGGGTTAATCTTATTACCTGTTACAGTGTAAGGCTTATTAAATACGAACGGTAACTCTGCACCCACGCACATTTTACCTATACAACTAATTGATTTAATCAATGCACCAAGATCAATGCTGGTTGCATCATTACTGGTGGTCCACACATTAAAGCTTGGTTGATAATCAAAATTGTATAACGTTACCGCCTGCTCGGCAGTGTCGCTTGTTTGCTTGGCTTTAACACGTGCAGGCCCACTAAATAACATGTCATTGGTTAACAAATTAAATTGCGCCATATTACCCGTAGCACCAGTTAATTCATCTTCTTCATTCGGATAAAAGTCAGTTAATGCAAACACGCTATCAATTAACTCACCATTACCTAAACCAAAGAAAAAGCGGGTAATTGCGTCATAAGCGGTACTCGGTAAAATATCACCTAACTCAAGTTGTGCTTCAATTTCGTCAGCCGTTAAACCCATTAACTGTTGCTGTACTAATTCCAAGTTATCTTGCGATGCTAACCAAGCCTCAATATCTGCCGCGGCGGCATCTGGGTCTTCTGGCGCATTATTTTGCTCGTTGATTAACTCAATGATAGTTGGGATCAGTGAAGTTAAGCTTGGCACATATGACACAATTCTAGAATCATTGGTGTTAAAACCTAAAACCGTCGGAACATTTAGCTCAGTGAGTGCCGGCTGTGCTTCTAAATGATAGCCTTTCACTTCTGGCTCAAATAAACCGCCCTTTGGACGATAGTCCATATAAGGAGCAAAAGGTTTCAAATTAGCAAATGGCGTAATTTCTGCGCTAAACTTTGACAGGAAACACGGGACGCCATAGTCAATTCTATCCAGGTCGATACAGTCAAGCCCTGACCATGCACCAATTTTTGCTAATGGGTTAAGTGCTTTTTCTTGCACTTGCATAATTTGTTCAAGGGTTAAGTCATTAAGCGAAACCGCTGCGGTAGTGCCAAATAATTCATCACCATAAGCTTGTAACTTACCTTGATAAGTTTTTGCTTGGTTATAAGATTTGTAATCAAATCCATAAGGGTTTGATTGCATAATGGCACGTTGGAAGTAGGTACCAGTGATAACTTCCTTAGTTTCAGTTTGTTGCAAAATACCCACCGACATCGCACCCGCACCTTGACCAACAAGGGTGACTTTTTCTGGGTCACCGCCAAAGGCGCTAATATTATTGTGCACCCATTCAAGCGCACGTTTTTGGTCGCCTAAAGCAAAATTACCGCCTTTGTCGTTCTTACTACCATCAAGCCAGTAGCTACCTAAAATACCTAAACGATAATTTAGAGTGACCGCAATAAATGGTTTATCATCTAATGCCCCCTGAGCGACAACATTATCGCCTTGTACTAGCGGGTCTGAGCCTGAACCAAATTCAAAATCACCACCATGAATAAACACATAAACCGGTAATTCAGCGGACTCGACCGTATCTTCTGGGCGCCAAATATTAAGGTTTAAACAATCTTCTGATTGCTCCTGCACCGTTAAATCAAGTTGCGGACAGGCATCACCAAAAACCGTTGCATCGACCACATCTGTTAATTCTGTGACCACACTGTGCTCAAAGCGCGCAGAAGTCGCATAAGTAATGCCTTTAAACGCCTCTAACTCAACTCGCGTTGCCGTACCCTCTACATCATTAATCACCACTGACTCTCTAAGCCCCATTACGGTGCTATCACCAATGATCAGATCAATCTGCTGTGGTGGCAGTGGCTCGACAACGGGTACTTCAGGTTCTGGATCTGTAACACTAGGGCTGTCATCACTGCCACAGGCCACTAATGTTAATGAAATAAGCACTGCAAGGGTAGAACGGTAAAACACGGTCATAATTAACTCCATGTATCTCTGATTGCTAGGGTTTGGCTAGTGAATCATCAAAGTAGCTCAAGCCTAATATTAGGTTAAAGTTTGCATCTTTGCTGTATGAGCCTGAATAATTAAATTTATAGTAATTAATTTAACCCTTACCTTGTAATCGCTTATGAAGGATCGAACCATCATCATTAACATTGAAGTAATAAAATTAACCGCTATAGAGTAGTAAAAGCGTGAGATTTACACGGTTTAAAATCGATAAATCGCCCATCTACCCCCAATTGACGATAGCAATTCACGTTAGCCGTTTTGTGAGGGTTAAATCCTTCAAACGCGATTTAACAGATTACACAATGTCCATTAACCTTCTAATATTAATTATCAGCAGATCATAGAAACCGCTTTCGCTTCTATAATATTGCTAATTTGATTTAAAATATCTTTAGATTTTTAGCCGCTAAACGGCTAAATGGAGACACTAATGAACACCCCGAAGAACCTTATTAAGTTAATATTTTTTGCCTTGTTCATAACGGCCTGTAGCTCAAATCATCAACTTGAACAACGGGTTGATGCTAATAATTACAAAGATGCTCTCGTGGCGGCGGATCAAACCGAAATAGCTGAACCTTATCGATTTTGGGCTGATGAACAACCTGCGTTTTTATATGATGCAACCACCAACACCACACCATTAGCAAGTGCGTCAGAAAAGCTAAATATATTAGTGTTATCGGGTGGTGGTGCTAAGGGTGCTTATGGCACCGGAGTAATAAACGGCCTTTATGATAGTAATCAACTACCGCAATACACCATTGTCACAGGGATCAGTGCAGGCTCTTTGATTGCACCATTTGCATTTATTGGTGGTGATGAAATTCATCGATTAAAGCAAGTCATGCTAGGCCTTAACGATAAGGCTATATTAGGTAAACGCAATTTTTTAAATGCTCTTTTTAAAGATGCCTTTACTGATGGCAGTAGTCTATATGAGCTAGTGGAGCAGTTTTACCCTGCTACAATGATTGATAAAATAGCGACTGAACACCAAAAAGGGCGTCGACTATTTATTGGCACTACGCAGTTTGATTCTGGCGAGCTGATGATCTGGAATATTGGCCAAATTGCTGCCAGTAACTTACCAAATAAATATGACTTAGTTCATCAAATTTTAGCCGCAAGCTCGTCAATTCCAGGGGTGTTTCCACCACAATTCATCAATGTTGAGATAGATGGAAAGCCTCTAGAAGAACTACATGTTGATGGCGGCATGAACTCACAAATGTTTGTCGACCCAGGTAATTTCGATTATGGGTTAGTCAATCAGGCTTTAGGTTATCAGCAACCAACTAATATTCACGTTATCCGTAACGGGGTATTAAAATCACCTTATATTTCCCTACATGATAAAGGCCTTGAACTACTGAATCGCAGTTTGAAAAGTATGACGATTCAACAAGCTAGAGGTGATTTATATCGAATGCTGTATTACAGCGAAGTAAATAACTACGATTTGTCATTCACTTATATTGACGACAAGTTTGATGCAGAACCTGCCACCAAGAAAATGTTTGATCAGCAGTACATGGAAGCCTTATACCAAAACGGCTATGACAAGGCGGTAAACAACAATTTATGGCAAAACCAAGTTCCTTATTAAAGAAGTTATAGTTTACTTTCACGACTCTCCCAAGCCATTACTGGGAGAGTAAAATCAAGCTAATACGTCATTATTAATCCCACCTTTTTACCATTTTATCAGCATTTTTAGTCGCTTTAGTTATGACTCTACACTTTTTGGAATAACTTACCATGTTGAGAACGACTTGAAACACTGAACATAATGGCGGCTTTATCAATAAGCTGCAGCTAAGTAATTCCTCTTCTTAATACTGTCTGTTGTTAGCGATTGCGCAATGCCTTAATGATATTACTATCAACCAAAGCAGCTGCATTCATCCATCAATATTCATGCCTCCCATCAAATACATTCCATTCTTCATAATATCGTTTCAGCGCCAGCGGTTCATGGCATGACACGTATGAATAGCACCTTGCAGAGGCTACTCAATTTCATCAGTATTCCAGTTAAAGTCAGTCCCTATAAAGGTTTAACTCATGCTCAACGTTAATGTGACGGGTTACATTGCAGCATTATCAGTCATTTAGGGCTTATTAAAGCCGAACCTAAAATTTTCCACCTTCCTGTGAAATAGTGACTGTTTAAAATGGAGACTAAGCTGCTGATTTAATCTTTTAAAAATACTCAACACAAAAAAGCCCATCATGAGTACATGATGGGCTTTAATAACAGGGACAGAATAATCAATTAGAAAGGTGTTACAAGCTATAATTTAAACGACCAAATATAGTTTATAAAACAGTGATGACATCTTGTTCAGGTAAACGCGATTTAGGTAAACCAAAGTTATAATCTTCACCCTCTTTGTGATAACCCATTGCTAGCGCAAACTCACAAACGTAACCATCTAACTCTTCTTTAAAAATTTCACCAATTAAGCTTGGATCAACACCTTCCATCGATGTAGAAGCAATCCCTAAACGAGCTAGCGTATGCAAGGTATTACCAATAGCAATATAGGTTTGCGCTTTAGTCCAATGGCCATTAAAACCACTGTCATCAGTATTTTGCTCTGCAAAACCAAAAGCACCATTTAGCATGTTGTCATACATGTCTGCCGGTAAATGACCTGACGACACTTCAACATCAACAACTTTTCTGTAGTCATCTTTAGTGAACTTAGGGTTATGGGCAAATAAAATCACATGGGAGGCTTCAGTAGCATGAGGCTGATTAAACTGGTGCATATTGGTAAACGTTTCATGAAAACGTTGTTTTGCCACATCAGTTTCTAATACGATAAATTTCCACGGCTGTGAGTTAATAGAAGAAGCAGTTAAACGAATCGCTTGTTTCACTACGTCCATATCCGCTGCTGAAATACGCTTACTTGAATCATACTTTTTCACAGTATAACGTTTATTCAAATCTGCAATAATTGGGTGTGACATAATGATTTTCCTCATAGGTGATGCCGATGCGGTGCATTTTAGGCTTTTCCATTGAGAAAAAAAGAGTGCTAGACACCAATCTTTATGGAGTTTTTAAACCATAAAAAATCCGTAATAGCGGGTGCAGATGGCTCTATAGCGTAACTATACGTAGAAAAAATGACAAACCCATGGCTGTTCACTGGTTATTTTGACTAATTCAGCTGGCTACTTTCACTATATCATTTGCATTTATAAAGGTTAAAAACGATAACGCAATGCTGCAAGAATGATAAAGCACTGTTTTTATATAGCATCTTTAAACTGGCCTGCATATTGCTTTAATTTAACTTAAATACAACATCTACCCTAGTGACTAAAATCTGAGTCACTATGTACTATAAAGTCCAAGGAGTGACATTATGGCCGTGATTTTAGAAGATCGCCCTATTGAGCAAGTCAGAGAACAAGTTATCGATCAGTTAATTGTCAATTATAGCCACGGCATTATCTCTGCTGAAGCCTTTGAAAGACGCCTTGATGAGGCAATGAACTCAAGTGTTCATCAAGAGATCGTCGCACTGGTCGCAGACCTAACCTTAACCGCTGATACTGACTATAGTCAGCAAAAAGACCACCAGTTTGCGCCAAACTATGGCAGCAAAACTGCCACTGAAGATATGCGCTTAACCAGCATATTAGGTAACAGTGAACGTAACGGCCAATGGGTGGTGCCAAAGGTTATTAAGGTTAATAATATTATAGGTGAAACCACACTGGATTTTAGTGATGCCATTTTTCAGCATCAACATGTCACCATTGAGATTAATTGCTTTTTGGGCAGTAGCAGTATCTATGTTCCTGAAGGCATTAATGTGGTGTGTAAAACTTACGGGCTCGTCAGTAGCATTGAAAACAAAGCGCCTTCTATCGCAACCCGCCAAGCTCCTGTCATCACCATTGAGGGTAAGGTTATTTGGGGCTCGCTGGAGGTGTCTATCAAGCGCACCATTAAAGAGAAATTTATCGAGTTTGCTAATAATTTAAAATCGGCATTTGATACTAAAAACTACTTTTGATACTTGAAGCAACTTTGATACTAATAGCGATTTTTGATGCAAATAACGAACAAAGCCGAACATAAAGTAGGCTAAACCGATAGCCTTTACTGTCTGTTCAGCCGTTAAATATGCCTGATAGCATCAGGGCTTAGAAATATCACGACATAATAGCAAGTCCTTCACTCTGGAAGAGGCGCCTTGATAAAAGCCGATTTCGTTAACAAAGCCTGGCGGGTTTTTAAAGGTGCCAAACAAAATATCAAAAATAGGCAGGTCAGAATAATTATACCTATGTAGGCCTTTTTGATGATGCACAGAATGGCTTTCAGGTCGCTGAATAATATATCCAAGCCACTGAGGAGTGCTAATATTGGTGTGTTGAAATACGGCGAGAAACATGGTGATGTATAAAAACCAACTAATTGCCTGCGGTGATAAACCCACAAACACATTAAGGCTAATACTGCCAACTAATGTAAAGCCAATCATATCTAGTGGGCTAAAATAAAAAGCCCCAAATGAGTCTAACCTTTCGGCGCTATGATGCATCTGATGGAAGGTTCGCCACAGCAGTGGCGTTCGGTGCATACTCCGATGCCATACATAAATACCAAGTTCGAAAACCAGCACGGCAATAATGGTACTCGCCAATGGGTTTAACTGCTGCAGATTGACCAATTGATAAGGCAATAAATACTTATCCCATATCAAGGGTAAATAAGTCGAAAGGTAAAAATAGCAAATAAACACCAACAGTGATTTAGCATACCAGCCTTTAACCTTTGCTTGATGCTGGGCAGGCTTAATTGCTTCAAGCAGCATCAGGCCCAAATATATTCCCAGCAACGCTAAAGAAACTGGGTCCAGCAGAATTTCTAGTGGCGTAGGCATAATCGCACTCCTTAATGTATTTTCAATTTTTAAGAAGTGTCATTATTGGCAATAACACAGTAACAAACATGATGGTTAGCTAACGATTTAGTATTAATTAGCTCAAGCGTGCCATTCGCTTAGCGTAAGTTGATCAAAAAAAGGCAAATAGTCAGCTAGAATGGATCCTAGCTATTTCTGCTCTGAATACCGTTGTTCATGTCTATAAAATAAGGGATTATCTATGCTGTTTCGATTTAACAATATCGAGATTGATACTGATCGGTATGAGATCCGTAAAGATAGCCATGTTTTATCGGTAGAGCCTAAGGTCTATGACTTAATTATTTACCTTATTGAAAATAGGCAGCGTATTATTTCTCGGGACGAGCTGTTGAGCCAAATATGGGCTGGGCGAGAAGTCACTGACACCACCCTCAGTAATCATATTAAAACCGCCCGCAAAACCTTAGCGGATGATGGTGAACAGCAAAAAGTCATTAAAACCATCAGATCCAGAGGCTACCATTTCATCGCTGATGTAGAAGAATCTGTAAAAGAGTCGCTAAATATACCGGTTCAAGCATCTTTTGAAACATCTATTAGCGCAAATTCAGATAAGCACTTAGCCGCTTCACCGGCTCAAATAGTGCCTGTTAACCCCCCAAAGCAGAGTCAAACAACAGTAAGCAGCAAACAAACACCTGCACTAAAATCAACAGTCACAATCGTTAGCCTGATTTTATTCATCATACTGATTATTGTCAGCGGCATTTATTATCAAAGCGCTCCCTCAACAGCAGTAATAAAGCAGCCCTATTTACTCATTACGCCTATGTCAGTTTCAAGTAATGACGTTAGCCAATGGCAGCCTTTTGCCGACCAAATAACCCGAGAACTAATTCAAGATTTACGCAAAGTATCAGGAATAAAGGTGGTGCCGCCGCCATCAGCATTTACCTTTAAATCAAACAAAACGCGTGCTCATATCAAAGAGCAATTACCAGAAGTGACCTTTGTACTCGATGGGGTAGTAAAAACAGCGAACAATGGTGATGTACGCTTTACTGTGGAATTAGAAAATATTGATAACGGTGCAGTCGTTTGGGAAGGCAGCTTTGACATTAACGTGGATAAAACTAATTTATTCAGTGCTCAAAATGACATTGCTTCCTCAGTATCCACATCGTTACAGGTGATTATACTTGAAGATGAAAAAGCGAAATTAGCTCAAGTTCCCACCAGCAACTTAGTCGCATATGAGCGATATGTTCAAGGCCAATACCAACAAGCTCAGATGAGCCATGATTCAGTGTTGCTAGCGATTGACTTGTACTCCCAAGCCATCGCCTTAGATGAAAATTTTGAAGCTGCCTACATTGCTAAATCCAATGCTTATCGAATATTAATGATTTCATTTGAAAAACCCAAAGATGTACTGCCCAAAGTCATTGCTTCAGCCACTGAGCTGCTGGCTATCAATCCTAACTCAGCAAGCGTTCAAGCGTCATTAGGTATGGCTTATATTCATGCCATGTTATGGGAAGATGCTTGGATAATGCTTAACAGAGCAAAGAAGATAGACCCTAATCTTGCTCTGACAGAACTCGGGTTTGCCCTGTACTACACTGCACTCGGTGAAGCTGAAAAAGTACAGCAATCAGTGGCGCGAGCAGACCATTTAGACCCATTAAATCAAGAGATAGCCGAATGGGGCTTATGGGCGTTAATGATGGTCGGTGAAGTTGACGCTGCAATCGCTTGGGGTAAACGCAAAATACAACAACATCCTCAAATGCCCTACCCATTACTGAGCTTATCTGTAGCCCACTACATTAATGGCAATATAGAACAAAGTATTAAACTGGCAAGGCAAGGGGTTGCCTTGAGTCATCAAGACCCATTCCCCTTAATTCTATTGGCCCAAGCTTATGCCGCTGGCGGATATAAAGATAAGGTGTTGCCATTAATAAAACAGGCGACACAACAACAGCTGTACATGTGCCCCTATGAAACGGCGGTGATATTCGCGTTAATGGGCCAAACTGAAAAGGTATTTCCGCTGCTAGAACAAGCCGTAGAATACCAATCAAATTGCCTGATTTTCGCCAAACATGACCCAAGGTTTGCAGCTATACGTCACACGCCTCGATATGTAGCAATGTTAGCCAAGCTGGGATTAGATGATGCTTCAATCAAGCGCTACTCTAAGTAATCACACTAAATACTCTAAGCAAGTCATCAATTGTTACAACAACCCTAACTTAAATGATGCTCGTAAGTTACCGCTTAGCTGTTAACTTGTTATAATCAGCGTCAGCTTTAAATGACCTTATAGAATCATCAATGCAATGGTTCCAATACAAGCGTTATGAATACAATCGTTATCAATAAAAACGCTAATAGTCACTCAATCCTAATCAATGCCATTAAACATCATGGAATGATAATTAAAACAACAGGAAATAACATGTATCGAATCGTCACTGCGGGACTGGTTACGCTCTCATTTGTGGGAAGTACCGACGCCTTAGCCAATGAATACGTGCTAAGTAAAGTCGCCAAGCCACTATCACAAAGTATTAAGCTCAACTTAGATCCAGTAAAAGATCAGTTTTCAGGCAGCACTGAAATTCAAATTGAAGTACTCCAAGCCACTAAGCAATTACAGCTTAACGGTTTAGAATATACTGCTAGCAATATCCAGTTAGATGCCAAATCAGCTAACAACAAAGACTGCCAACTAGATGTAATCATGCAAGATACTGGGGTGGTTTTGTTTAACTGCCCACATACTATCGAACCTGGTGCATATTCTTTCTCAATGGATTTCACAGCCCCTTATAACCGTCAATCTGTCGGCCTGTATAAAACCATTGATGGCGGCCTGCCCTACTTATTTACCCAGTTTGAAATGAGTGATGCGCGCCGCAGTTTTCCAAGCTTTGATGAACCAGAATATAAAATCCCTTTTCAAGTCACCATCACAGCCCCAAGTACTGAAAAGGTTTACAGCAATACCCCAGAGCTTTCAGTTGCAACCAAAGATGGCCTGACAACTCACGTATTTGCTCAAACCAAGCCAATATCCTCTTACCTTGTTGCTTATGCTGTGGGTCAATTTGAAGAAATTGAAGTCACAGGCATGAAAGTCCCAGGGCGCGTAATAACCACTAAGGGGAAAATCGAGCTAGCCAAATATGCAGCCGAGCAAATGCCGTTAGTGCTTAGTGCATTAGAAGATTATTTTGGGGTCGATTACCCTTATCAAAAGCTTGATAGCGTTGCCGTACCTGAGTTTCCTTTTGGGGCGATGGAAAACGCAGGCTTAGTCACTTATCGTGAAGATATTTTGTTAGTTGATGAGCAAACCGCCAGCCAAAATAGCAAAAAAACTGCCGTTTCAATTATTGCCCACGAGCTAGCACACCAATGGTACGGTAACCTAGTGACCATGCAATGGTGGAATGACCTATGGTTAAACGAAGCTTTTGCCAGCTGGATGGCGGCTAAAATCACCGAACAAATTCATCCTGAGTTTGAATCTAACTTAGCATTATCCAAAAACTACGTGATGTCATTAGATGCACGGGTATCGACCAAGCCTATCCGCAAGCCCATTAAAACCGAAGCCGACATTATGGACGGTTTAGGCCTTGCCTATAGTAAAGGCGAAGCAGTGCTAGATATGGTAGAAAACTATATCGGCGAGGCTGAATTTAATAAGGGTATTCGTCAATACATTAAAGATCATGCCTTTCAAAATACTGAAGCTGATGATCTTTGGAATGCCTTATCAAAAGCCTCTGGTAAAGATGTTGGCAGTATCTTAAGCACCTTTATTGAACAATCATCTTACCCTTTAATCGATGTGTCATTAGCAGGTGATAAGCTAACCCTTAAACAAAGCCGCTTTGTAAATGCTGGCACTGTAGCTGCAAAGCAGTCTTGGACTGTGCCAGTATCGGTTAAATACGGTAAAGGTGACAAAGTTGCAACCGAAACCATTTTACTCACCAGTCAATCGCAAACCATCAAATTAGCATTCAGTCCTGATTGGATTTATCCAGATTCAGACGCCATGGGTTACTACCGCTGGTTGTTAGATGAAACACAAATGAGCAACTTATTAGCCAATGCTAAAACCCAGCTTACAGCTCGTGAGCGTAAAGCCTTGATCTCAGCAGCTGATGCCTTATTAGATGCCGGCTTTATCTCAGGTGGTGAGTTACTGAATATTTTAGGCGCATTTATTGATGACCAACATCCGCAAATCGTCTCTGCCGCATTAGGTTACTTACAATCTCAAAAACGCACCTTTATTGATGACACCAACCAAGAGCTATGGGCTAAGTTCATTGCCTCAAGAGCACAAAGCGCAATCGAGAAGTACGGTGTTACTGCAAAAGTTGATGAAAAATCATCTATTAGTAAGTTACGTCCAACATTGATTAACTTATTAGCTTTTGAAGCCAAAGATAAAACCACCATTGCAACCGCTAAAAAACAAGCTGACTTGTACCTTAATGGTAATAACGATGTTGACCAGTACCTTATCGGCACTTACCTCAATATTGCAGTGTATTTTGGTGACAGTAAGGTATTAGCGAAAGTAAAAGCTGAATTTGAGGTAACGAAAGACCCGCAAAAACGCACTCGTTTAATGTATGCCTTAGGCTATGCGCCTACTGAAAAACTACAAAACAGCGTGCTAGCTTATAGTTTGACCGATAAAGTCAATGCGCCAGATTTACGCTATATCTTTGCAGGGCAAGCTTATACCGATGAGCGTAAACAACGCTTTAGAGATTGGATCTATGCTAACTTCAGCGCCATAAAAGCGAAACTACCTCCCTTTGCGGTGGCGATGATCCCATCGTTTACCGGTAGCGGTTGTGATTTAGCGGCACTGGATACAACCAACACATTCTTTAAGCCAAAAGTCGCGCAAACACCTGAGTTTGGCCGTACCTTAGCCAAGCTCGATGAAAGTGTTAAAAACTGCGTCAGCTTAAAGCAGCGTGAACTTGCCAGCGTTGAGAAATACTTAAACCAGCTCTAATCGGTCTGTAGAGCCTTAACTAAAAAGCCAGTCTCACGACTGGCTTTTTGTTGTTAGTGCATCAGTTAGCGTTTTTAGGTGGCTTAGACAGCTTAATATAAACACTTAGGGATATAAAAATCAGCGCACCGCCAATAACTTTTTGCAGCGAAATTTGCTCATCTAACAGACTAAAGCTTAAGATCATGGTCCAAATAGGCTCTAAAATCATAATCAATGCCGCGGTTTCCATCTTAACTTGATACTGGCCTAGAGTCTGAAATACATAACGCACTGACGTAGCGATAACAGTAGAAACCACAAACCAAAATATCAAACTATCATTGACCTCAAAGCTTAATTGCTGGGTAAAGGCAACATACACAGCAGCAACTAAGCCAACCATAAATAGCTGTAAACATATCGAATCAAGTGGCTTAATACTGAGACTAATTTTTTTGTTCAACACAAAATGAACAGACAGCAATGAAGAGGCAAGTAAGAAATACCATTGACTGGTCTCCACTTGCCAGCCATTACTTAAACTCAGTAACATCATCCCTACCACACTGATGGGTAAAGCTAACCAAAATGCGCGGTGAGGCTTAACTTTAAACAAAACCCAGGCGGTCATAGGCGCAATGATCATCGCTAAACTCATGATAAATGCCCCTTCAGACAGGCTATTACTGATCGATACCGCAAACACCCAAATCTGTAACGACATCCCCAAGAAAATGCCTACTCCGCAGGCTAATAGCAACTGCTTGGCTCTTAATCGCCAAATACTTTTATAGCAAAAAGGTAATAAAATCAGACTAGCTAACATAAAGCGGCTAGCAATAAACACTTCGCCGGGCATTTCATCAACCACAAGCTTTGACGAAATCCAGCCAACAGCAGCCAACAAGGTGGCAATAAATAAATATAACGCTCCGCGCATTGATAATTCTCTAGAGTAATATTGAAACAGACACAGCTCATCAGCGCCTAAAACAAGCAGGCCGCAGTGAAAATAAGATTAACTAAAGTGCTGTATCAATATGCATGGATCGTCATGCATTGATAAAAAGAAAGGTATTAGCGGTTAGCTTAACCACCCCCTCATATAGTAAAATAGCCACTTTACAGTGAAGTAAAGTGGCTATTATATTTTAACCTGTTTAGCGACTGCTTAACTAGCAAGCGTGCGCTTTATAGGCATTAGTTGCTAGCATACTCACAATAATCAGTTAAGCCTTTCTCATCACCACCAAATAAGGTGGCTGGATCATGCGCAGCCAATGGGTAACCATGCTTAATACGGTTAGGTAAATCTGGGTTTGCCACAAATGGGCGGCCAAAACCAACCATATCCACTAAGCCATCTTGTATCGCTTGCTCTGCGGTATCGGCGTTATACTTACCGGCATAAATGAGTACCCCTTGATATGCTTCACGTACCGCTTTTTTAAAGCCTGCTGGGGTTTCAGGAGCATCATCCCAATCCACTTCTGCAATATGTAAATACACAATCTTATGGGTATTTAATAACGCTGCTGCAGCAGTGTAAGTTTCAACAGGGTTAGCATCAACGGTGCCATTTAATGAAGTAAATGGAGCTAAACGCACCCCAACTCTGTCAGCGCCAATCGCCTCAATCATAGCGCCAACCACTTCACTTAAAAAACGTAAACGGTTTTCTACTGAGCCGCCGTATTCATCGGTGCGGTTATTCGCCTCTGAATCAATAAACTGGTTAATTAAATAACCGTTAGCAGCATGTAATTCAATGCCATCAAAACCCGCTTCAATCGCATTAAGCGCCGCTTGACGATATTCTTCAATCACAGCTTTAATATCTGCTTTGGTCATTGCCCGTGGCTCAACCACATCAACAAAACCAGGCTCTTGGGTGCCGTTGTCGATAAAGACTTTTACATTTTCAGCTTTAAGGGCAGAAGATGAAATAGGTTGCTCGCCACCAATATTATCAGGGTGAGTAACGCGGCCAACGTGCCAAAGCTGAGCAAAAATAACCCCGCCTTGTTGATGAACTAAATCAGTGGTTTTTTTCCAACCCGCAATTTGTTCAGGGCTGTAAATACCCGGTGTCCAAGCATAACCTTGACCCATTGCAGAAATCTGCGTGCCTTCAGCCACAATTAAACCCGCTTGTGCGCGCTGAGCATAATATTTTGCCATCATGTCATTAGCCAAGTTTCCTGGCTGTGAAGCACGTGAACGGGTCATTGGTGGCATTACAATGCGGTTGGTTAGTGTATGACGGCCTAGTTGCAGCGTTTGAAATAATGCTTGTTTCATGTTGTCATTCCTCGAAAAATGGGTCATTGAGCAGCCGATGTAATAGGGCTTTGAGATAACGAGCTCAGTTCAGTTAGCTCGGTTCAGTTAGCTCAGTTGAATCAGCTCAATTTGATAGTTATCAGGGTCAGTGATGAATGCGATGTGCGTCGCGCCGCCTTTTACAGGGCCGGGCTCACGAGTGACTTTTCCGCCTAAATCTTTAATCTTGTCGCAAGCAGCGTAAATATCATCCACACCTAAGGCTAAATGACCAAAGGCATTACCCATATCATACTGGTCTGTATCCCAGTTGTAAGTCAGCTCAATGCTAGTGCCATCTGGCTGATCGGCATAACCAACAAACACTAAGGTATAACGATATTCAGTGTTTTCAGCTCTATCGAGCACACTCATACCCAGCACATCAGTATAAAATTCAATCGATTTTTCAAGATCTGCAACTCTGATCATAGTGTGTAAAAATTTCATAATTTGCCCTTAGCTTCACAGAGATGAAAGCGCTGTTAGTAGTGATAACAAAATAACAATCTAAAACGCTTGCGTTGATTTAATAGGGCTAGTTTACGGCAATGGAGAGGATTAAAATAATTATTAAAAATTCTTAAAACGATAATTTTTTATTATTCGTATGAGCTATAGATTTTATAGCGCTACAAAAATGAATCACTCGCTAGCGACATGCTACTTAGCGGCCACAGCGTTTGTGCGCCAGCCAATCAATTCGACATTCTTATTTTACATTCTTGTTCTACACTGTTATTGCCATAAACGTATTACATAAGCGTTAACCATCACCCCTTTGTGCTTTTACCTAAAGCAATATCTGCAAGGAGCGACAATGAAACAAAGTTCAACAAACACGATATTGATAGGTAAAGGCGATAATCCCGTTGAGCTACAACTGCGTTATGGTAATCGTCATGGCTTAATTGCAGGAGCGACAGGTACGGGTAAAACGGTCTCGCTGATGATGTTAGCTGAAAACTTTTCCCGTCAAGGTGTGCCGGTTTTTGTTACTGATATTAAAGGGGATATTTCAGGTCTAGCCGCTGCAGGCAAGGTGTCAGATAAACTATTAGCCCGCGCTGATAAAATTGGTATTAGCAATTTCAGCCCCCAAGCTAATCCATGCGTTTTTTGGGACTTACTCGGCCAGCAAGGTCACCCTATTCGCACCACCGTCAGTGAAATGGGGCCAACATTATTAGCCAGAATGCTGGGGCTAAATGACATCCAAAGCAGCATTTTAGACATCGTTTTTGCCTTAGCCGATAGCCGAGGCTTATTACTGCTGGATTTAGACGACCTTAAAGCGCTTCTGACCTTGGTCTCAAAAGAGCGTAAAACCATCAGTGCTGAATACGGTTTAGTCAGTGCGCAATCATTAGCGGCGATTCAGCGCTCGCTGATGAGTTTAAAGCGTGACGGTGGTGAGGTTTTCTTTGGCGAGCCCGCCCTTGAGCTAAGTGACATCATGGGCGTTGATGAGCAAAACCATGGCTTAATCAATATTCTGGCGGCAGATAAATTAGTATTAACCCCAAATTTATATGCCAGTTTTATACTATGGTTGTTATCAGAGCTATACGAAAACCTGCCTGAGGTCGGCGATGCCGATAAACCTAAGTTGGCCTTTTTTATCGATGAAGCCCATTTACTGTTTGAGGATAGCCCAGATCATCTACTTAAGCGTATCGAGCAAATTATGCGCCTAATCCGCTCTAAAGGGGTTGGGGTGTATTTTTGCTCACAATTTCCTGACGATATACCCGATGCGATATTGGGGCAATTGGGTAATCGTATTCAACATGCTTTGCGGGCTTATACACCAAGGGACCAAAAATCGGTTCGCGCCGCCGCTGAAACCTTTGTGGTAAATCCTAAACTGGATATCACCGCAGTGATTTCGAGCTTAGCCGTGGGTGAGGCCTTAGTATCAACCTTACAAGATAATGGTGTGCCCAGTATGGTTGAGCAAACGCTGATATCCCCGCCCCGCTGTCGTATGGGGCCATTAACACTGACTGAGCGTAATGCTTGTCGCGCCCAAAGCCCTATCGGCAATCATTATGATATCGCCATTAATCGCGAGTCGGCTTATGAACGCCTCAATCAACTCGAGCAACTTGAAAAAGCCCCTGATGCCAAGCCTCCTATAGAAAAAGCTGACACTAAAAAGTCTACCCCAAAAAAACCAAGCTCAACACCCCAAAAAGATAGCGAGGATGAACAAAGCAATTGGTTTAGCGAATTGCTATTTGGCACCAAGCGCCGTCAAGGTCTAGTACAGAGCTTTTCAAAACAAGCTGCACGCGCGGTGGGCAGTAAGTTTGGCAAACAAATTTTGCGGGGAATACTTGGCAGCATTAGCGGCAAAAGCGGTAAATAATTGTTCGCGGTTATATTGCTCTAGCCAGTCATTTTAACTCATCCTTGACCTGTAAATAGGAATTTTTAGCCATAACTGCCTAGAAAGATCACCTTGTGACAAGCTATATTTTTTGAATTAAATCAATAATATCTAACTTTGAAAAATTTCAGCAATCCCTTTGGTTAACTTAGTTGTAACTTCACTAATAAATGCGCTATTGTTTAGTTAATGGAGTTTTTAGAGGTGATTAAGGATGAGCCAATTTTTCACTTTACTCAATCTTAGTTTACTAGACGTCACGTTAGAATATGTCACGTTAGCTGATGCCTCTGTAATAGATAGCATTACTCAGGCCAATGCCTTTCAAACCACTTATGTTGTTATTCTTCGCTATTTTACAAGACCTTCTGACGTTATACGCGCAGCTAGCATCAAACACCTCAAGCACTTAGTGGCATATTACGCCCCTGTGCTTCCATCAGCCCTTATTAGTCACAATAACTTAATAAGGGGCGACTTATAGATATGATTAACCTGCATTTAAGAAAGTCATTATTATTTGGACTGATTGTATTTTCATTCTGTATATCAATTCTGTATCTAGATAATCGCTCAGAAGATTTTGTCATCGATAAGCAAAAACAGCTTATCAGCGAAAACTTATTTAAATTAAAAAAAGAGCATATTACTGATCTTGTTTCATCGGTGCATATCGCAGCTGAAGCAACCCTTAAGCGCGAATACCAAAAACAACAAACTAATCTACAAACGCATTCGCAACAATTCAAATTAGTCCTTAATAACACCCCTGAACATCAACGCTGCCAAGTGCTACAAACTTTAGCCGCTGACGATGATGAGTTTCAATACCAATTAACACAATCAGGACAAGCTCTTTGTCAGTCATCCCATAAGCCAAGTTTACACTCCTCTAAGCCAGACAATACCTTGGCTGAAATAAGTATTAACACAGCGATTGCTGATGATATGCAAATGACACTGTCATTATTACCACCTCAAGTTATCAATGAAGCGAAAAAAAGGATCGCTGCCTTTATTAGGCTAATTAAACTGCAGAACCCAGAAACCTACGTTTGGGTAAATGAAGTGATTAATTACGCCGGTGGTGATGACTTTGCCATTAGAAAAGTTCACCCTAGCCAGCCTGAAACCGAAGGGCAGCTATTATCAACCCTCAGTCAAGACATCAAAGGTAACTACCCCTTCCAGATGGAGCTTGATGGCATTAATGCTCAAGGTGAAGTTTACTTCGAGTATTATTTCAAACGTAATACCAATGATGAAATCGTTAAAAAACTGGCCTATGCCAAATTATATAAGCCTTTTGATTGGATTATCGCCACAGGGGTATATGTGGATGATTTAGAATTTGCAGTAGATCAAGAGATCAACAAGCTGATGGTTGAGCTCAATTTTTACAATAATCTGGTCGCCATTATCGCCATCTTTTTATCCGTGTTACTGGTTATATGTTTATACGTGATAGAAAGAAATGCCCTTAATAGCAAAGAGCGAGAGCTGGCACTAAAACACAAGCAACAAGATGTAAAAAACTACCGTCAAGTACTATCATCTATGCTTGATTTAGTGGAGCGGCGCGATAGCTACACCGCTGGTCATACGCGGCGGGTTGCACAATACTCAGTGATGATAGCTAAAGAGATGGGCTTTAGTAATGCTGAAGTGGAAATCCTCTATGAATCAGCAATCATGCATGACATAGGTAAGATATCTACACCCGATAGTATTCTACTAAAACCAGGTAAACTCACCTCGCAAGAATACAAAATTATTCAGCAGCATTTAGACAGCGGCTACAAGCTACTGGTATCGATTAAAGCCTTTAAAAAACATGCTGAAATCATCAGGTGCCATCATGAACACTATGATGGGACGGGTTACCCTCGGGGACTTAAAGGCAAACAGATCTGCCCACTTTCTCATATTCTCATTTTAGTTGACGCCTTTGATGCAATGACCTCAAAACGTATCTATAAAATGAGTAAATCGAAACAAGAAGCTATCGCAGAAATAAAGGCGCTGGCAGGTAAACAATTTTGCCCTGAAACGGTAAAAGCAGCTGTGCCAGTGCTAGAGAGTGCTAATCTAATTCCTGTTGATCATAATTATTTAAAGGATGAGTTTGAAGAAGCAAGGCTTGCCTATTATTACAAAGATTCGCTTACCGGTTTATATAACTATCGATATCTAGAGCACGTTATCACGTTAAACGAAGAGCTATTTAGCAAACATTATCATTGCTGTTACGTCATCAGTTTGTTCAATTTTGGTCAATACAATAAAACCCACGGCTGGCTCGAAGGTGATAAAAAACTTACCTTTATAGCCAACAAGTTAACTGCATTTTTGCCAGAGTCGTTAATTTTTAGAGTGTTTGGCAATGACTTTCTTATCTTAACCCTAGAGCATATAGAGCTAGATGCAAAGTCGCTAATCGCGCAACTAGAACTTGATAACCTTAATATTGAACTTGCGTTAGAGCATATCAATATTGACCAGCAGCAAATCCACAATGTAACTCAATTTACTGAGATTATTAACAAGATAGTTAATAAGAAGACTTGCCCCAATATGCCCTAAAGTTCTGTATCAGGCTTGTAAAGCAACAGCATGAATAGAGGGTATTCATGCAATACTGTCTAACTAATAGTCACGAGATTAATCATAAAATAATCGATCAAGTAGCCAAAATGCGAAATAAAAATTAACTAAAAAATTAACTAATACTATAATGTTAACTGAGGGTTTGAGTCGTATCTCGTAGTATTAATCTAAGGAAGTCAATAATGAAATGGTTACCTGCTAAGTGGGTGTTAGATAAAGAGGCAGAACTATCATTTCAACAATCTTTAAATCAACGCTCACGCACAAATGCAGTAATGATGAGTTACATCTTAATTACGGTGTTGCTATTTTTTACCCTATCTTCATTTGCAGCCACTAATTATACTTTCGCCGACATCTTAACCCGTATTGTCAGCCTCCTAATTGCAATGGTAATGATTTTCAGTATTAAAAAATCAGCCACCTGTTACCTTGATTCGATACTGTTATTTTTTGCGGTGCTGTTTACCCTCATCAATGGTTTATTCTTTTATAGCTATGCTATTAACCATCAAGAGCTCCATGAAGGCGGCCCTATGCTGTCAGCCATTTTTATTACAGCCATTCCCATACTTCACTTAGGTCAAAAGTTCATTATTTGGCTGTTACTGGGTGTTGCTCTGCTTATAATCCAATTCAACACCGAGGTGGATATCATTTGGAGTATAAACTTCTATGTGATAACAGTTGCTATCATGACCGCGATGCAATATCAAACGGATGTACTGCTGAGAAAACAATATAAATACGAGTTAATTCAAACACAAAAAGCGCAAACTGATAAGTTAACAGGGATTCATAATCGCTATAATTTCGATAAGCAATTCTCGACTCTGTTACACAATTTAAAACAGGGGCAGTACCTTTCATTGGCGATGATCGATATTGACCACTTTAAAAAATATAATGACCGCTACGGGCATTTAATGGGCGATAAAGCCTTGGTCAGCTTTGCCCAGTTACTTTCAAACCAAGGTGCCGATATGGTGGTGCGCTTTGGTGGCGAAGAATTTATTTTGGTTTCTGTCAGTTCAAATCAAAATAAGCACTGGCTTGAAGATCTCCCCATGCAGCTTAAACGGCTCGAGATTGAGCATAGTGATTCAGCAACCGGGTTTCTGTCAGCATCCGCTGGGGTGGTAAGTGTTAGTGCCAATCAGCGTCACCTAGTTAATAAAACCAAGCTTTTAACCTTAGCCGATCGCTGTTTGTACCAAGCGAAAAAAGCCGGTAGAAACCAAGTGTGTCGCCAAAAGGTATCTTGTGAAGAATAAGACTTAAGTTAAGCTTGAGGCAAAAGTTGCAGTTGAGGCTGAGAATGAACTTGCGCTCACCGCCAGATAGCATCATTCGGATGAGTCTTTTTTATTTGCTTCTCTAGCAACCAAAATAAAGGTTAAATACATTTTAGTTGGCAGTGACAGCACCATGCCAAAAGCGACACACATCGAACTGATGATAATTCCCTTAACGCCCATTGCGGCTACGGTATCATTAAAGTTGTGTAAATAAATCCCAAGTAAAATTAAGCAAATACCAATGGTAATACTGGTTCTAAGCAGTAGTATTAATTGTCTATTGCTCACTTAATTCTCCTCATTCTAAATCACGTCTTCGAATAATTTCAATCCGCCAGACATCACCTCTGCGATATTCTTGTAAAAGAATAAAGATAAGGTATGAAAACCACAATCGCCAATCTAGCCGCCAACAACATAAACAACATAAACAACATAAAAACAATAACTTAAAATCAATTACACCATATTCTCTGATAAATCTTACGTAAATCAATGTATTAAAACTCATCCATCTTTATTTGCTTCTACTATAATTTTTATAGATTTGTCGATTAACGTTATTTAATGCATTTAAACATAAAGTGCGCATCATTTTGGGATTTTACTATGAACACAGGTAACACGGATTTGTCACGTCGAGGTTTCATTAAAAAATGTGTGATTGGTGGTGTTGCGGTATACAGCGCACCAATGATTTTTGATAAAAATAAAGCTTTCGCCGCAACCACCTCAGAGCAATTAAAAGCCAAATGGAATGTTGGCGCTAAACCCGCTTATCGCTATGATGCGATAGAAAAAGTCACCGGACAGAAAATTTACGGCCGTGACTATCGCGCTCAGGACATCCCTGACTGGCCTAAAAAACAACATTATGCACATATTATTAGGGTCAACCGAGCTGATAAAATTCTCGTTGATTTAGACCTTTCAAGTATTCCTGATAATGCCAAACCTTACTTTACTATTACTGCTAAAACCCTAAAAGACAACCAACTTAAGTTACCCGATTTCTATGGCAAAAACATGCTATTACCATTAGGTAACACTCCAGATTATCAAGGTCATGAAGTCGCCATTTTACTGTTTGATACATTCATAAAATATAAACAAGCCAAAGCTGCAATTGAGTTTAATGACGCGATTTTCAAATGGGGCGAATCAACTCCGTTAGTCACCGCCAACCAAGATCCCTATGCTTGTTGGCGTATCATTCGACAACAAGGCGACGGTGGCAGCGACGCAGAAGATAAATACAGTACTTTGCATGATGGATTAATTTTCCCTGATTATGAAAATCATAAACCAGTTTGGAGTGCCAGTATTAACCCATCAGGTAATAGTGCCGAAAAGGCCATGTATTACGCCAGTGAGTTACAAAATGATTTAACTAATCCAGACTGGTTAGTGATTGATAAAAATTTCACGACCCAATCAATTGAACCCATGATGTTAGAACCTGAAGCATTTAATGGTTGGTTTGATAAAAACAACGCCAGATTACACGTGGTCATTTGCTCTCAATCCCCCCAAGACTTTTACGCACAAGCCGGTGAGGTATTAGCAAAAAGTCCCCTAAGTGTTTCCATTAAAGAGCTTATCGTCCACACCCCTTATATTGGTGGTGGCTTTGGCGCTAAAGATCATACCATTTTCCCGTATTACGGCATTATTGCCTCACTTTATAGTACCAATCCAGTGCGAATCGCCAATGATCGTTTTCAACAATTTCAATCAGGTTTGAAACGCCATACGTTTAACATGGATCACAAACTGGCTTTTGATAAAAAAACCAAGAAAATAACTGGATTAGTCACCAATATGGTACTAGCCGGAGGAGGAAGAAAGAATTTTTCTGATTCGGTTACCATGGTCGGCGCCAGTGCAATTCAGAGTATTTATTACTTACCAAGAAATGATATCCAAGCCTGGTGTCACCCTTCAGCAACCCCTCACGCAGGATCTATGCGGGGCTATGGCACACTGCAGTCCATGGGCGCGATGGAAATGATGATCAATGAAGCTGCCGAAGCGTTAGATATTGATACCTTTGAATTACGAAGAATTAATGCCTTTAAAACTGGACAAAAAAATACCCAAGGCGCGACGCCTAACGGTAAAGCACGCTACGTCGAAATGCTCGATTTAGCTGAAAAGCATGATATCTGGGTTAATCGACAACAAAACAAAGCAGACTTTGAAAAAGCCAACCCAACTAAAATGTATGGCGTCGGCTTTGGGATTGCCACCAAAGATTACGGAACGGGAGCTGAGGCACCATCGGCTTCGGTTGCCATCACCCCCGAAGGTAAAATTGTTATCCAAGTTTGCTCAATTGAAATGGGCACGGGAACCGAAACATCCCAAGGGGCATTAATAGCCAAGTACCTTGGTAATATGGCTGATGAAGTCCATATGGCAAAGATTCAAGAATTTGATGCCATGGAGTTAATTGAAAACGACAATCCATACACTATGTCTCAAGCCCATCAAGATGAAATGTCTAAAAAACCCACATGGACACCTGCCATAGGAATGGCCTCATCAGCCAGTCAGTCATCCTTTTTTCAAAGCCATGCTACCGCTCAGGCTGCAAAATTTATTCTACAATACAGCTTAATACCCGCTGCTGCCGCTATCATCAATGGTCAGAGCACAGCAAAAATTGATCCTGCTACGGTAAAATACAGCTGGGATAAGGGCGCTATGGTGCTAGCAGGCCAGCAACCTATCCCTTTTGCACTACTTGCCAAAAAAGCCCATGCCATGGGATTAATCACCTCTGTCATGACCCATGCCTTTAATCGCTGGGAATGGGCAACCGCTGATTTTGACATTAACGGTAAAAAACAAAACTTTCCGTTAGATGCAATTGCTATTCAATATGGTATTGGCGCAACAGCAGAGCAAAAGCAGCAATACAATGCTGCAGGCTATCAAGTCATAAAACGTCTATCAGTCAATTACCCTAAAACCAATATGAACAATGCCATGGTCACTTACTACACCCCTTGTGCAACCTTGGTTGAGATTGCCATTGACAAGCAGCAAGGGAATGTAGAGATATTGCGCACCCATAGTTGGATTGAACCGGGAAATGTCCATGTTAAAGAACTCGTTGAAGGTCAGCTTGAAGGCGGGCTAACAATGGGCGTTGGACACGCATTATATGAATACCTACCTGATGACGAAACAGGAGCAGGAACAGGTAAATGGAACCTAGACCGTTACCAAGTTCCTTTTGCAAAACATAATGGTGTATGGAATATGAAGCATACCATTATGCCACCATTGTCAGATTCAGATGACTCAAAAGGTGTTGCCGAGGTCGTGATGATCCCTGTGGTACCTGCATTAGTGGAAGCTATCTATCAAGCAACAAACCAGCGTTTTTATCATCTACCGATTACACCACAAGACATATTGAAGGCTATTTAATTATGAGTGATATCAGTTTAACAATTAACGGAAAATTAGTCGGCCCTATCGATGTAGGCACGGATGTCATGATGATTGAGTTTCTTCATGAATATCTCAATATGACTGGAACAAAATTTGGTTGTGGTGAAGGCATTTGCCATGCTTGTGTAGTGATCGTTGATAATGATGATGGCAGTAGTAGCACAGTAAGAACTTGTATCTCGGGTGCTCATGCATTCAACAACTTTAAAATCAGAACCATTGAAGGCCATGCTAAAACCAATGACATGGGTGAAATCATTCAACTTAGCCCAGTACAAGAGTCATTCATCAAGCATTTTGCCTTTCAATGTGGCTGGTGCACTTCAGGCTTCACCAATGAAACCACGCTACTGATAGAAAAATTGCAAAAATCACCCATTAACAAAGCGGATGTAGAAGCTGTCATACTTGAGTCTTTAGGGGAGCATGTATGTCGCTGCACTGGTTACGTGAAATATTACCAAGCAATTAAAGAGCTCATCCTCTCAACAGAAGGTTTGACCACATAAACGGTGGCCACATAATCGTGATAACGCTTCACACAAAGGCTACCTCATTAGGTAGCCTTTCATTTTTACGCAGATTTAAAAGTATCAGCCCCCATCACTAAGTCATAAAGATGATGTTAGCCATGGTGGAAAGTCGCTTATAAATAACGAAACAGACATTGAATCAAACAAGGCGATTAGATCAGGATATAAAGCAAGCAGCTGAAATGCTAGGTGTTAGGTGTTAGATGTTAGATGTTAGATGTTGAATGCTGAATGCTGGATGCTGGATGCTGGATGGAAGATGAAAGATGAAAGATGAAAGATGAAAGATGAAACAAGCATTGAATTTCAGACACAAAAAAGCGAACCCAAAGGTTCGCTCTTTTAATAATTACGATAAATAGGTAAACCTAAAAGCGTAATTATTTGAAGTAACGTACTGGCTAGCCAGTGACGTCGACTTTCAAATTAGATAGCAACTACGTTAGCTGCTTGTGGGCCTTTTTGACCTTGCTCTAAATCGAAAGAAACTTTTTGGCCTTCAGCTAAAGTTTTGAAACCTTCAGAAGCGATAGCACGGAAATGTACGAATACATCTGCGCCGCCATTGTCTTGAGTGATGAAGCCGAAACCTTTGTCTTCGTTAAACCATTTTACGATACCAGTAGTGTTAGACATAATGTGTCCCTTATATAATTAAGAATTAAAAAATTTATCGCGAAAATGCGATGCGCTGAGAGCTGAATTATTTAATGTGACGATGAAGCTAAGGGAAACACAGAGGAACAACGATAACGTAGAATTCTGAGGCTTTACTTTTACTTGATGTTTCATTAATAACTCTGAATGTCAGAGCGAGGTGAATCTTACATTAGTTTAAAAAATTGTAAAGGTATTATTTTATTTAAATATCAAAACAGCCAGATATCTGACCACTGACTAACAGGTATATAGCACAATTAATCGCTAATATACTTATGCTTAGCAGTAATTATAGCTCTGGCTGCTATGGTTTAGCTGTGATTGATAATAATATAGCTTGTCACTTGGCTATGACGGTTATCATGGATATTTACAGTGGATTAACTTTTTTCAACGCCCCGAAACGATCAGCATCAATCCCTTGCTTCCAATAGCCAACAGCAAAGATGTTAAGCCTTTCAAAACCAAGCTCTTGTTGTAATACGGGCTTCAAAGCGCGTATTTGACCAGCTTCTAGCCCCATAAAGACATGACTATCCTTGGGTAAGTCTTTAGCGATTAGTTGTACTTGTTGCTCAAGGGTTATTGTTGACTCATCTTCAATAAACCAATGAGTATTTTTTGAATCGTCATAATCCATCTCAATGATATCAGCACGGGTAGGCACGCTAATAATGGCCTTTAATTGGGCATCAGGATTAAATCTAGGCACGTAACCATTTATGGCATTTACAGAGGTGATATCCCCCACCAGCAAGTAACTATGGTGATTAAAGTCAGTTAATTTCATCAAACCTGGGCCCGCTATACTAATACGGTCGCCCACTTTTGCCTTTTTTGCCCAACTGGTGGCAGGACCTTGGTGACGGTTAATCACAAAATCTAACCCTAGCTGGTTAGTGTGTGGGTTAAAAAAACGAATCGTGTACGAACGCATTTTTTGCGCTTCATCGCCCGTCGATGGCAAAAACACTTTAACGTGCGCGCCTTCAAGCCCCTGCGGAAAACCTTGTAAACTGGTTCCGCTAAAGATAATTCGACGTAAATGAGACGACAGCTCAATAATCTCTGCAACCTGTACAGAGCGCAAATTGGGCTTTCTAGGCTTCATAGAGACATCCTCTTCGACTTGAAAAAAAGCTAGTAAGTTGATAAGGTCAACTATAGTTAGTATTGTTGACTAAGTCAACTAATTATCAGGACCAACCAAAAATGAGTCACTTATCCATTTCTGATGCGATTTTTAACATCGCACATTCATACCGTTTAGCCATGCGATCTTCTCTTAAGGCTAATGAAATTGGCTTAAATGCCATGCATGTTAAATGCCTTAGCTTGATTAACAACAGTCACACTTGCACCGCAAACGATATCGTTAACCTTTTAGCCAGAGATAAAGCACAAATTGCTCGGTTAATAAAAGAAATGATGGATAACCAATGGCTAACGAAAACGGCAAACCCAGAAGATAAAAGAAGTCAGATATTATCACTGACTGCAGACGGTAAAAAACTCGCTGTACTGATTGCAAAAACCCAAAACGATGTGAATCAAAAAATGCTGCGAAACCTGCCAGTTGAAGACTTGGCCACATTTACACGCATTGCTGATGCGCTCTTTAATAACCTTAATGACAATGAAGAATAAGCGGCCTTTTAGTTAGTTGCCTTTATCTTAGCCGGTTTTTAGCATGACAAGTCTTTCCTAGCACTAAGGCTTGTAAGCCGAGCGATATCAGTGCTAAATACTTGGCAGTAGCTTTGACGCGAATAGCCACAAATTTGCTATTGAAACGAATCGAATAATAGATTAAAATGCGCCCAAATTTGAGGGAGTAGCCGTTCTGTCACCACGACAGGAGGTTGTGTCAACATAATTGGTCGAAGACCATGGTGCAATCAACGCTTAGCATTAAGCGTCTGGCGAGACTCGAATGACCACACGCATATAGCTAGGGCTGGGCGTGGGTTTTTCGTGTCTTAACACAACCAGCCCTTGCAGTGCGTTATATTATGTTGTCATTATTTTTACCTTTACTTGCACTCGTTGCAGGTCTTATCGCTTTATCTGTCAGTGCCGACCGGTTGATCGCAAGTTCTGCGACTCTGGCTAAGCATTGCAAAGTCTCTATGTCCTTTATCGGTATGACTGTGGTGGCTTTTGGCACCTCAGCTCCAGAACTTCTCGTGTCCTCTATCGCAGCCCTAAATGGTGCTGGCGAACTCGCTATTGGTAATGGTATTGGCTCTAATATCGTTAATATAGGATTAGTGCTTGGCATTTGTGCTTTACTCGTGCCGTTATCCATTAAAGTCCATTTCATTCGTCGGGATTTACCTATCTTAATCGCGGCAATCTTATTTTGCGCCCTGTTAATGTCAGACGGCAATTTAGACTTCCAAGATGGCTTATTACTACTAGTAGCGTTAGCGGCATATTGTGGTTACCTAGCCTTTTTAGTGGGTAAAGGCGAAGCTGACGCAGAAGAAGTTGAGTTTTTAGAAATATCTAAAAGCCGCTCTGCTGTGGAAACGCTATTAATGCTAAGTGTGCTGTTAGCCGCCTCACAACTGATGGTTTGGGGCGCTGTAGAACTGGCTAAAGCTGCCGGGATCAGTGAGTTAATCATTGGGCTAACCGTTATTGCCTTTGGTACCAGTTTACCAGAGTTAGCAGCAGCCATTGCTGGAGTGCGCCGCGGTATGCATGACATGGTATTTGCAACTGTGATTGGTTCAAATATTTTCAATATACTTGGGGTGATTGCCTTCCCTGCGCTGTTAGGTGACAAGCAGCCATTACCAGAATTATTGGTCGCCCGTGATTACCCTATGATGCTGTTACTCACCGCTATCGTCGCTGTGGCATTTATGGTTACTTATTTTAAACAAAGAAACATCCCTGCTACTGAAAAAAGTTATACCTTTGGCCGCACTGCGGGGGCGCTGTGTTTAGTGAGCTTTAGTGGCTATATGCTTTATCTCGGCGCTGTGACAATGCAGGCCTAGTTGGCTAGGTAAATATTAGCTAGGTAACCATTGGCTAGGTAACCATTGGCTAGGTAAACAAAAGACAAATAACAGTGGGGTTCGAGTGCCCCACTGACCTTTACCGTTCGCTTACTTAACCTTCTCATTCCTATTCTGTATTTTCTTGATTACTGCCAAGCGCTATCAGGCTTCCAACTCTCTGCCCACATTGGTAATTGCTCAGCAGGCATTGGCCGTGCAATACCATAACCTTGCGCTAGCATGCAGCCCATAGACAATAGCTGGGTTCCATGTTCGATGGTTTCAACACCTTCAGCAATAACTTGGCGATGAAAAGCCCGCGATAAACTAATCACCCCCATCACAATGGCGCGGTCATCAATATCAATCAGCATGCCTTTGACAAAACTCCGATCAATCTTCAGTAGGTTGGCAGGTAAACGTTTAAGGTAAGTGAGTGATGAAAACCCTGTGCCAAAGTCATCAAGCGCAAAGCTGACGCCAATATTAATGCATTGCTCCATTGTCGCCAGCACTTGCCCCATATCCCCCAGCGCGCTGGTTTCTAGTATCTCAAGCTCCAATGAACTCGGTTTAATCAACGGTCGCTGCGCTAATGCTGCTGAGAGTTTGGCAGTAAAATCTTTTTGTTGTAATTGTAAGGCGTCAATATTAACGCTGACAGCAATATCAAAGCCAGCAAGGGTCCATGAATACATCTGTGAAAGCGCGGTATCAATAACCCAATCTCCCAAAGTGACACTGATGGAATGATTATCAATAAAAGGAAGAAACTCCCCAGGTAATAGCAAGCCTTTCTCTGGGTGCTGCCAACGGATCAACGCCTCACAACCGATCACAGTGCCTAATTTCATATTCACTTTCGGCTGGTAATATAAAACAAACTCATCTTGCTCAATCCCCCGCTGAATATCATCAATCACCTCAAGGGTGCTTTGTAAGGATTTGTCTTTATTGACATCAAACAGGTGATAGCGGTTTTTGCCACTTTGTTTAGCTATATACATGGCCTGGTCGGCATGGCGTATCAGTTGATCTGCACTCACACCATCTTGAGGGTACAAGGTAACGCCAATACTGGCAGACACCTGCAAAATGGCTCCAGCAGCTTTAATCGGACAACTTGCTACCTCTAGCATCCGCTCTAGAACCAACTCACAATCGTGCATGCTTTCTAAATCCACCAGTAAAGCAATAAATTCATCACCACCAATACGGGCCAGAATGTCTCCATCTCGCAGAGTTTCGCTCATTAACTGCGACAAAGTAATTAGCAACTCGTCACCGACATTATGGCCATAGGTGTCATTAACGGCTTTGAATCCATCTAAATCAAGGTAAGCCACGGCTAAAAATTTTCCGCGTCTGATGCTCTGACTCATTGCATGATCCAGTCGTTCCGCCAGCATTACCCGATTGGCTAACCCTGTTAGCGGATCATAATGGGCAATGTGTTCTAGTTGTTGTTGATGGCGCTTCATTGAGGTGATATCTGAAAACAGTGCGACATAGTTTTGGGTTTGCCCCTCGGAATCTGTAACCGCACTAATGGTGATTAGCTCGGCAAATATGTCGCCATTTTTACGCTTATTCCACAGCTCGCCTGACCACTGCTTATGTTGTAATAACGATGCCCACATCCTGTTGAAGAACTCGCTGTTGTGCCTACCTGAGTTTAAAAAACGTGGGTTTCTGCCAATGACTTCTTCTCGCTCATAACCGGTAATCGCGCTAAAAGTGGCGTTAACATCAATAATAACCCCATTAATGTCGGTGATCATGATGCCCTCACGGGCATGAGTAAAAACACTGGCTGCGAGTTTGAGTTGATCTTCAATTTTTTTATTATTACTAATATCAATAACTTCAATAACTCGTGCATTACAGCCTTTATAAGTAATATTTTTTCCCTTAATGCTTAGCGGATATCGTGTTCCGTCCTTGCGAAGGCCTTCAGCTTCAAAACTATTTCTATCATCTTGATGCATTCTTATTTTTACCGTTTCAAGATACTCTTTCGCGATTAATTTCAAACCATCCATACCAATGAGCTCTGAGTAACTGAAACCAGTAATAGTGGATAAACCATTATTACACTCAAGGATACGGCCCTGATCATGGATAACAATACCGCCATAGGTTGCTTCGCTAAGAGCCCTAAAGCGCTCCTCACTTTGCTGTAAAGTCGTTTTAGCCTCTGCCAAACGTCGATTAAACAAGTGCATATAGAGAGTGATACTACTGGCTAAAACCACCAAAAAAAGCGCTATGGATAATACCGGGTAGAGCCAGTTAGGAGTTGATGTAGGGCTATCATTATAAATAAAGCCATCAAGGTGACGAATATCATTGACCACACTGGCCTTAGCAAAGGTATTTGCCATATGTTGCCAGCGATCAGAGTTCATATGCCCAATTTGGATCAAATTAGGCAGAATCAAGTTTTGCATTGCATTAGCTTCATAGAGCAAATGCTCACGGGTTTTATTAACCTGATACTTAGCCATTAATATATCGACTATTTCTTCAGGGTTGTCCATGGCATAGCGCCAACCTTTGAGGGTCGCTCGCCTCATTGCCGCAACACGTTTTGGATAATTATTTAACTCAGCTTCAGTAGTGAAAAAAATATCACTGTAAAAATCAACTCGGTAGCTTACTGGATCAATAATGTCATAGGGGACATTAGCTTGAGCAAGTACATAGGGTTCATTGGTAATATAAGAGTTAAAAGCATCCACCTTGCCCGTGATTAAATCATCAAGCTGAAAGCTGCTGGGGACGATCTCAAGCTGTGACAAGGAAATGCCTTCATTAACTAACATGGTCAAAAAGCCTGCATCTTTACCCTTATTCGCCAGCATCACTCTTCTGCCAATAAGGTCATGGGCAGAGCGTATTCCTGACTCTTTTAACGTCAACAAGATAGATGGTGAATGCTGAAAGATAGCAGCCAAAGCAATAAGTGGTTCACCTAAAAGGCGATGGTATAGCACCTCACTGTTACCTACTGCATATAAAGCATTACCCGATAACACTTCGGCTACCGGTAAGCGTTGCGGATCGCCTTCAAGCAAACGAACCTCAAGACCTTCTTCTTGATAAAAACCCTTTTCTAACGCAGCATAATAGCCGGCGAATTGAAATTGATGATGCCAACGTAACTGCAAATATACGATATCCACTGCTTTTGTTGACGCTAGTGATAACGATTCTGATATTTGGGTTATTTTGAGCTGTGCTGAGGTTTTTACAGAGCGTTCAACTAAAGGCTCAGATTTAGGCTCTGATAAGGGGGCAGATAAAGCAGCAGCGAACGAGCTAGATACGCTTACGATTAACAAAGTCACTAAGACAAATAGCACACACACAACTGCTGCACGACGCATCATCGAAGCATAGATACAATTTCTGAGCGATAATAAACCAAACCACATGCAGTAAACCTTAGCGTTAACAGTCGATAAAGGGTGCTAAATGCTGTACTTAAACCATGAATTTATTGGTACTGAGATTAAGAAATAAACGGCATTGCCATCGCAGGGAGGGGAATATAACTAAAGCTATTAGAATCTAAAAATTGCTCTTCTTCCCTGATATTAAAATCGACTTAAACCGCTAAAACTACTTTTTATCTTTGCAGCCAAAACACTGAATAATAAAAGTATAGAAGATAACAACACCTTCGCCATCAGCCAGGCTAGTTTAATCTAAAAAAGTGTCAAATAACGCCAATTTGTGGCAAGTATGTATTCAAGCTGAGTGTGAATAGCTTGGATATACTGCCAATAAAATATGCAAACCGATAAGATAACCCAGCAAAGAGTTCACCTGACTCTGAACTCTGGAAAAATAGCACTGAGCAGGTGGGCAAGTTAACACATGCCCACACACAGCTTAGCGCTCAACTCAGGCTAGTCTTGCTTCAAAAAATGCCATGGTTCTTGACCAAGCAAGTTCAGCATTTTTCTCATCATAACGGCCGGTAGAGTCATTATGAAAACCATGATTAGCATTGGGATACATGTGCATAACGTAATCGACATTGGCCGCTTTTAAATCCGCTTCATATTCTGGCCATGACGCATTAACCCGTTTATCAAGCTCACCCAATTGGATCATCAGTGGCGCCTTAATATTTGGCCGTAAGGCTTTGGCCGCTGGCGTACCATAAAATGGAACTCCGGCATCAATCAGATCGCTTTCTATCGCGGCTAAATAATTCACCATATAGCCACCAAAACAAAAACCTACTGCCCCCAGTTTACCGTTAGATTGCTGATGTGATTTTAAAAACTTAGCAGCGGCAACAAAATCATATTGAATTTTTTCACGCTCAAGGGTGCGCTGCATGGATCTGCCTTCATCGTCATTGCCAGGATAGCCACCTAGCGGAAACAAGGCATCAGGCGCAAACGCAATAAAGCCTGCTTTAGCCAGCCTGCGGGCCACATCTTTGACGTAAGGGTTTAAACCTCTATTTTCATGAATAACCAATACCACAGGGAATTTACTATCAGGGTTTTCTACAGCTTGGGTGGGTAACACTAAATAGCCTCGACCTTCGCCATGGCCTTGGGGGGACGCAAAGTTCTGATAACTGGCTTTAATGTCACTATCGTTAAATGACACTTGCTCGGCTAAGGCATAATTAGGTAATAGCGCACTGGTTAATACTGTCATGGAATAGCCCAGCGCCACTAAACCGGTTAATTTTTTCATAAAAGTACGACGGTCCATACCGCCATGGGCATATTCATCGTACCAATCAAAAGCTTCTTGTGGAATATTATTATTTTTCATATTTTACCCATATCAAATTAGCGGCGCTGGTGTATTGACTTGATTACTATTAACTCATCGCAGCATTTACCTAAACAAATGAGAATAACAATCAAAACCATTTTGACTAATTAATATGCGGTAAGCTTGCTTAAAAAGCAAACATAAAGCAGTTGATTTATTTACACTAAAACATAAGCAAATAACGGCGCGCCAATCACCATAGCAATACCGGTAAAAATCATGGTTAGGCTGGCCACAACCCCTTCCTCTTGGCCAATTTCAGCCGCCTTGGCCGCGCCCACACCATGGGCAGCGCCGCCTAAAGCTGCACCTTTTGCCAATGGGCTTTTAATTTTGGCTAATTTAAATACAGGGCCGCAAAGTAACATGCCTAGCACCCCAGTAATTAATACTAAGGTTGCAGTTAAATCAGGTGCACCGCCAAATGCGGTAGTTGCCTCAATAGCAAATGGGGTTGATACTGAACGCACCAGTAAACTGTGTGATAGCTCAGGCGGTAAATAAACAAACTGCTCAATCAGCCATGAAGATAATAATCCCACCAGCAAACCAGTAATCACCCCAATGCTAATTGTTAATGGATAACGGCCAATTAACTTACGCTCACGGTATATGGGCAGCGCAAAGGCAATAGTTGCTGGCGCAAGCAAAGCGCTAAGATAATGGTTATAAACAAAATAAGTAGGTAACGGCACTGAAAAAATCACTACCAATACCATTAAACTTGCCGGTGTTGAAATAATCGGTGACAACCACCAGTAATGGTAATGACGGTATAAAAACTTACTTGTAAAATAAGCCACTAAGGTTGCTAGCAGACAGATTAGCGCAGCGGTTTGTGATGTCATCCATGGCGATGTCATTAAGGTCAATGAGCTAAGAAACTGCATATTAAACTCCCACCGTATCTGACGTTGCCAGCGCTGCATCTGCTAACATTTTTGTTGCTCTTTTGCGACTTGCGCGGTTTCTACGGCGCTCGAATCTAAATACCCTATCGATAACAAAACCGGTGATCACTAACACTGAAATACTGCCCAGCACTAAGGTGAACATCAAACTACCCCCAAACTCTTCAAACATCGGAGCATAATGGATTGAGGCGATAACCGGAGGAATAAAAAACAGCAATAATTCACCAATTAACCACATTGCACCCACCGCGACAAACCGCTCAGGTAACCACTTAAATGCCAATAGAATGTACAAGCAAATCAGGCCAATCACACTACTTGGTATGGGTAACGCTAGCAGCTCAACCAAGTATTGAGCGCTAAAAGCTAACCCACACAAAAAAGCCACTTGTAACAGCAAATAGGAAGTTCGTTTTACAAACATCAGGGAGGAAGTCATAACACATCAGATTAAATTCGTTTCGAGGTGGCTATTTTATCCTTGCAATAAAAATAAAAATAATGAATATTATTTACCAATTAAATAACTAAAAGCTATGTAATTATGGATCTTAAAACGCTGCAATATTTTGTCGACATCGTAAACTGTGGTGGCTTTAATCGCGCTGCAGAAAAAATCCATATTAGCCAACCTGCGCTGTCAAAATCCATCACCCAATTGGAAGCTGAACTTGAGCTTACGCTACTCACCCGTGGTAAACGCGGCACAGCCGTAACCCTTACCAGCTACGGCCAGCTGGTGTATGACTATGCGCAGCAGTTACTCAGCACCAAACAAGCGCTGTTTGATGAAATAGCCTTACTGAAAGGGCTCCATAAAGGGCAGTTAAAATTAGGCTTAGCGCCACTGGGCAGCGCCGAGCTATTTGCGCCAATTATTGCCAAATACCAGCAACGTTATCCACACATTAATAATCAGCTGTTAGTTCGCGGTGGAGTGCAACAAACCTTAGCATTAAAAAATGGCGAAATAGAGCTAGCAACAGGTATTATCGAGCTTAATCAAGAGTTTGAAGGAATAGCAATTCATACCGAGCCTATGGTCGTGGTGCTGCCAAGTCAGCACCCGCTGGCAAAGCAGCCGCAAATATCCATCAAGGCACTGGGTAACTGCGAGCATATCTTATTTGAAGCAGAGTTTTCACTGCATGAGATGGTCATTAATGCTTATCAACAGGCTGGTATCAGCATAGAAAGCCCAACCTTAGTGAATCAACCTGAGTTTGGCATAGCGCTGGTTGCTGCAGGCACTGGGATAATGTTATTACCTAAGTTTATTGCCGAGCGTTATCAACTGGAAGGCGTGGTGCAGCGTGAACTTATTGATACCAATTTAAGCTGGAAGATGAATTTATTTTGGAGTAAAGGCAAGCCATTATCTTTTGCCGCAATGGCCATGATTGAACTGGTTAAAGAGCACCTAAAACACCAACAAATGAAATAACTTACCAGTTAACGATTAAATGTTAACTACATTTTAAACAACAACTTAACACAAGTTAGTATCAAAGCGAGCCACTCTAGCCTCGGCTTCTGTGCAGCCGGTAAGTTGTATCAATTCAGCCAGAGTAATGCTGGGACTATCAGTGATCAAACGCGCTAATTTAGCCGTTAACGGTTCTAGTTTGTCACTATGGGAAAGCAGTGCGATATTGATCTTTTTTATCAGGTGGGCAAACTCAGTATTAGCTTGCCCATGTAACTGCGCAGCAAAGGACTGAATATTGATGGCATCACCCACCAGCTGCCAGTTGCGTGAACGGCGCACTCGCTTAAGCTCGCAGCCATATTGCTTTGCCATATCTTTAGCTTGCTTGGCTGCGCTGCCACCGATGCGATGAATAAGCGAAGGCAGTGCAATGGTAATGTTTTTATTCATAGTTGATTTGCGAAAATTGGCTCAGGCGGTTTAATCTATGGTAAATCATAACTCGATATAAGCCCTGTAATTAATAAAATCCTCATATTAAGGATTTTACTAAGTTAACGGTAATAACAGTCAACTGGCTATCAGCCACAAAACGCCACATTGCTGTGACGTTATGATACCTAGATAAAGAAACAACAGTTACTGAGCTCGCTACAAAAGATAAAAAATGAGGCAACATAAATCAAATGCTGCCTCTTACTGCAATATTTACCCTAAGAGCCTGTTAACTATGGCACAATTTTAAACGATGGGTTTGCTTGGGTTAGCGACTTAGCGAGTTTTTGAATTACTGTCTGATCGCCTTGTAAACTGGCTTGCTTGGTTTTCAGTAATTCCGCGATGCTCACCTGCTGTAAACTAAACTTATCGACATCTTCTTTGTTGATGGTAAAGGTTGCATCTGCAGCGCTCTTTTTAGTCACTTTGATGTTGTTGAGGTTACCGTTACTCATTTCAACATAGTAAGTTTCGTTAATATCAGGCAGTACGATATTCATGGTAAAGCTATTGTGTTGGGCAACACTGGCATCAACTTGCACTGCCAGATAATCTAAAATCATCCCCATGTCCATTTCACTGATCACATCAGCAGAATTGCCTTTTAACACTGTTTCTTGAATGCCATGGCGCAGTTCATAAGCACCACTTAAATACACGTTGCGCCAGCCCGCGCCTTCACTTTGATAGCCCAGTTGCTCGTAGGTATCAGCCAGTAAGTCGCGGCCTTGTTGTAGCTCAGGGCAAGCGGTTACGACTTTATTCATTGCCGTGGCAACAAAATTATATTCGCCTTTATCAAAGTCGCCCTGCGCTTTGGTTAACACCGCTTTACAGCCTCCCATGTACTCAACAAACTTAGCCGCTTGAGCTTGGGTTGGCAGTGGGTTAAGGTTTGCCGGATTCATATCAAAATAGCCAAGATATAAGTTATATACTGCTCTGGCATTATGGCTGTAGGTACCGTGGTACCCATTGGTATGCCATGCACTTTGAATGGTTTCTGGGATCAGGTTTTGGATCTCCCAGCCAATGTCTTGCATCACTACGCCGTTATTGGCTAAACGCAGCGACTGATTATGAACAAAGCCATAGTTGTCTCGTTGCAGTTTAAGAAAATCATTTAAATCTTCATTGCCCCAAATCGGCGCTGAGTGCGCAGCAAATAACACATCCGCTTCAGCACCAAACTCAGTGATCACCTCATTAATTTTCTTTGACCACAGTAGCGCATCTCTGGTTTTCGCACCGCGTAAGGTGTAAATGTTATGCATGCCTTTATAGGTCAGCTCTGCTGCCCAAATGGCGTTCATACTTGGAATATAGGCCACAGCTTCTGAGGTCGCCTCTGTACCAGACGCATTCATGAAAATAAATTCAAGTCCATCAATAGTCCAAGACTCAATATCAGCTTTATGATTAGTTTCAATTGGTTTGACGTAGCTTAGCTCGCCTTTAGTGACCGCATTTGATAGCGCTGCATCAACAATACCGGTTTCACCAATTGGCAATACGGTGCCATATTGATAAGACACGCGGCGTGACATGGCATTACCCGCTAGCACGTTTTCATCAACTATTTCTTTGGTGATGTTTTTAGAGCCATAAGCCACTACATCAGGGAACATTTTTTGAATACCACGCGCGCCGCCAAAATGATCGCCATGGGAGTGGGAATAGATCATCGCTACCACAGGTAAATCGCCGTCTTCTGGTAAGTTGTTTAACGCAAAACGAAGCGATGCTTCAGCAGCCTCTGGGGTCGTTAACGGATCTAAAATAATCCAGCCTGTTTCACCTCTAACAAGGCTCATATTGGCAAGGTCGGTGCCGCGTACCTGAAAGATTTTATCTGAGACTTGATACAAGCCTGCCGCTTCATGGTTCACTTGTCCTTGACGCCATAATGATGGATTCACCGTATCAGGGGTTTTACCTTCTAAAAATCGATAGTCATTCCAAATGATGGCTGCGGTCGTTTCATCAAATTCGGCGATTAAGCCTTTACGGGTTTCTTCAAAACCCTTGGTATTGTTAAAGTCTAAGGTTTTGGCAAAAGCTTTATTGGCTGCAATCGTCGCTTTGGTGGCTGGCTTTCCTTGGTATTCGAATGTGGTAGTAAGCGCATGCTCATCAGTGCCTGCGCTATGGTCATGATCGTGCGCCACGACAGCTGAAGAACATACAGACAAAATTACAGTAGTAATAATTGATTTTTTCATAAACACCTCGGTTTAAAGTAAAGCCAGATATCAGTTTAAGGGGACTAAATATCATCAATAGGTGTATTATATATAAGCCGTGACAACGATGAATAAGCTACAAGTGATGTTAAACATAAGCCTGACTTATAATAAAGAGGCCGTAATATGGATTTGAATCTGCTAAACACCTTCATGAAAGTGTATGAATTACAGTCATACACTAAAGCTGCCGAGCATTTTAATATCAGTCAGGCGGCGGTGAGTATGCGTATAAAACAACTTGAAGCCGATATCGCTAATACGTTATTTATCCGCAAAGGCCGCTCTATTGAGCCTACTGCCCATGCCAATTACATGATGACTAAACTCGCGCCAGCATCAGATTTAGTTTATGAAGCCTTATTTAAAGTAGGCCATAAAATTTATGCCCCTGATTTATTGGTTTATGACTTAGCCAACCTCGACATTGACGTATTTACCCCACCATTAAATCAAGAGCAGATTTTTACTGATATCAGAAATCGAAAGGTCGACTTGGTATTAGACTTTGTCACCATTAACGACCCAAGCGTGGTGAGTGAAAAGGTATCTGAAGAAGAAGTGATGGTTGCCGTAAGACAAGATCATCCTCGGATTGTAGACTCAATCACTGAACAAGAGTTTTATAATGAGCGCCATGTATCCATCAATGTCAGGCGCGAAAAGTCGAACTTATTTATGCTATTAAGTGACGCGCCAAAACCCAGAGATATTGCCCATGAGGCCACTTCGCTAGTCTCACAGCTTGCCTATGTCGCCCATACTGATGCCATATCCATCACCCCGAAACGACTTGCCGCGATTGCAACAAAGCTAGGCGTAAAGCTACTTGCTTGCCCAATGAAAATGAATAAAGCGCCCATCTCGATGCTTTATCATCGATCATTTTTACATAATGATGAGCATATAAAATTAAGGCAAAAAGTGAAAAATAAAATCAGCCTTCGCAATTAAGGTTAAGCAACTGATTTTTTTATTTGAATGTTGAGATAACAAGATAGTTACCCCCAAAAAATATGCTGCCCAATAATGTTAAGGACAACTAATGACCGTTTGTGTAAACACCACCAAATTAATCTGTTTTTTATTATTACTAACTAGTCAAAGCTATGGCTATGCCTCCTCGTTATTAGGTAATACAGCGCCTAAAAAAGTCAGCATTACAACTACATCAATAGCAAGGTTAATCAAGGACACCATAGATGATTCACCTCAGCCATTTAGTGGCAGCGTCATTTTACTAGAAAATGGTAAGCCACTGCTCAAGTTACAAAAAGGCAAAGAAATTACCCAAGGTTCTAGCTTTGTTATAGCATCTCTTTCTAAACAAATTACCGCCACTTTGATTCTGCAAGCTGTCGATGCTGGTCAGCTAGACTTAAAGGGTTCACTGAATAGTTATCTTTTTGATGAGGCTGCCCCTAATCAACCCAAACAGCACAACAGTATTGAGTCGAGCTCAATCGAAAAAACTCATTTTGATCCTAAACGATATAACGAAACAATTACCATACATCACCTCCTTAGTCACACCTCTGGAGTTGACAAGTTAGGCCAGCCCAATAAATTTGAACCTGGCAGTCAATTTCAATACTCTAACTTTGGTTATTCTCTTTTAGGGCAACTACTCGAACAGGTAAACCAACAATCATTTGCTCAACAGATTGTGCAGTTTTCACAAAATAATAAGCTAGACGAGCTTTATGCAGAAGTGGGCAGTATTGATAGTATTCGACGAAAAGTGACTTCACTGGCTGTCGGCCTAAATGAATCAGATGTTCTTACAGCTACAGATTTAGTGATTGACGAAGCACTTCTCCCTGCAGGAGGGTTAATTGCATCCACAAAAGCTTTTGCCTCATTTCAGCATAAATTACATTCTGGTAAGTTTATCAGCCCAAAAAGTTATGGGCTTATGACACAGTCTCATAGCAAGATTAAATTTTTATGGCCGGACATGAGTTATGGCTACGGGCTTAGGATCAATAAAGAAGATGGCATTTTAGAGTACAGCCATACTGGCTACTTATCTGGCTACATGTCTATGTCACTCCACTACCCAGAATATAATGTAGATTTGGTCATGTTAGAAAACATATCCTTAAATCTAAATGATCTCAGCCGCGTCTTCGAGCTTCACACCCAGATACGACAAGCTATTCGTCACAATTTATCCCTCAACAAACGATAACGCCTCTGTAAACATTAACTCCCCAGTAAATAAAGTGAAGCGCTCAAAATTAACTCCTCAATATTAACCAGCCAAGTAGCATGGCTGGTTAATCTTTTAAGCAGACAAGCGCTGCAAAAGCTAAGCAAAAAAACTTTAGTAACAGAAATTTAGTAAAAAAGTTTAGTAAAAAACTAGCTCAAGCTTTTAGCCAAGTCCTCAATCGCATTCAGCGCATTAGATAACTGCGCATTTGATAAGTATGGTGCGGGGCCAAAGCGTAACTGATTGCCGCGACTGTCACATAAAACGCCTTGTTTCCCCAGCGCCACAACCCACTGATTGGCTTTGGCGGTGGTTAAAGACAAAAATCCAGCATTATCAATGATGTTATGTGACGGCAAAGCTAAAACGTCACGGCTTAAGCCCATAGTTTCAATCCCTTGCCATAAAACGCTAATTTGTTGCTGACTTATCGCCCTCAGCTTGATGTCAGTAAGCTTATGTTGCTCAAAAAAATCAAACACTTCAGCGGCGCGGTAATGGCTGGCGGGATCATAAGTCGAGCCTGCAAAAGCGCTTTGACCCGGGCCATAACCCACTTTCCCCGGTACGTGATCAAGTACCTCAAATTCCGCATACCAGCCAGTGATAATCGGGCTGCCCTGATACTCTGCAGGAATGCGCAGCATGCAATTGCCCTCACCTGCCTGACAATATTTGTAGCCACCAGCAACGATAAATGCCGAGGTGAGCTGCCATGCATCGAGATTAAATGGCAGCACATTAAGGGCATGATAGGCATCAACCAAACAAGGGATGTTTAAATCTTGTGCCGCTTTTGCCACCAAGCCAACCTCGTTAAATATCTCACTGGTGCCAAAAAATACTGCTGATAACATTACGGCATCGGTATCGCTATCAAGCTTGTTGATGATGCGCTCAGCTAAAGTGTCACTTGGCTGCACCTCAACCACTTCAATATCAACATTGATGTCTTTTAAACGGCTCAGCTGGCGCCTCAAGGAGTGAAATTCACCATCTGTAGTGACAATCTTAATCGGGCGTTTAAGGGGCTGTTTAAAGCAATGCAAGTCGGACAAAAAGCGTAAGATCAGTTCATGGGTTGAAGCGCCTAAGGCAATTTGCGCTTGGGGCTCACCCAATAAACCACGGTAAAAGTCACGCACCCGGTCAGCTTTTTCAAAGGCTAGTGACCATTTTTCATCTATGTGTTTTGCGGCATCATCAAAGCACTTTACTAAGCCCAGCTTTGCTACATCAGGCCAGGCTTGATGAGAGTGGCCCGACAATAAAATACGCTCGCTCACCTTAAAGCTTTGATAGTGAGTTTGTAGTGTTAGCGCAAAATCCTGATCCATGCTTGCTCTCCAAAACCGATTATTTTTATTGGTAATCTTGTGTTATTTGTAACTGATACTATTACTGATGTCGCTACTGATATTGCTGCCCGCGCTCGTACTTGTGCTAGCAGGGTTGTAAATATAGTAGTAAACCCGTAATCAAATTTACAGATGGGTGCGTAACTCAAACAGCTCAGGGAAAAAGCTAATATCCAGGGCTTTTTTCAAGAAGCCCACCCCAGATGAGCCGCCCGTACCCATTTTATTGCCAATTATGCGCTGCACGGTATACATATGCTTAAAGCGCCACTGCTGAAAACTGTCTTCGATATCAATTAACTTTTCGGCGAGTTCATACAGTTGAAAGTGCTCGTCGGCATTTTGGTAGACGTTTAGCCATGCATTTAACACTGAATCATTACGCTCATAGGGCTGGCTAAAATCACGATTTAACTGCAATGCTTCAATATATAAACCACGCTCATGCAATACTTTTAAAGTGACATCATACAAACTAGGCGCTTCGAGAATTTGCGTTAACTCTTGATGCACCACAGGATCGCTTTCATGCACTTTTAGTAAAGAGGCGTTCTTGTTACCCAATAAAAACTCCAACTTACGATAACCATAAGACTGAAATCCCGATGAGTGGCCTAAAGAATCTCGAAATTTAAGGTAATCCACAGGGGTAAGTGTTGAAAGAATATTCCACGACTGAGTTAACTGGTTAAAAATCTGTTTGACCCGAGAAATCACTTTAAAAGCATGACCAAAATCGCCCTGCTGGATATTGGTAATCGCCACACTGAGTTCATGCCCTGCTAGCTTTAGCCACAATTCACTGGATTGATGGATAACAATAAACAACATCTCATCATGTTGATCTGATAATGGCTGCTGCGCCGACAACACTTGATTTAACTGTAGATAATCGCCATAGGACATATCATCTTTAAAGTCGGTGTGAATATCCTCTTCCATCGCCCGATAGTTACTGTGGGGACAACTCATGTTTATCGCTCCGGTTATTATTTTTATGCCTCAAAAACGATTTATTTAATCACGAACACTGCCTCAAGTCAGTGAGGACTGAATATTAACGTCATGCCTTACTGTACGCCTGAGTTAACACTGACGTTACAAGTGCCGATAACAAAACTGACAGCTCAACCGATAACTAAACCAACAGCCATTGTCCAAAAGCCAGTTAATTGATCAAAAAAACAGAGATGATTAACTGAATCAATCTTGACAAAGCACACATAACACACATATCTTTACGGCATAAAGTTTACACCGTAAGGATTGCTTTTTAACTTTGCCTTACTCGTTCGAGCCTTATCTGTTCAAAGGGACACAAGGGATTTATACCGCAAGTCGATATAACAAATTGATACTAACAATGGAGCTGAAACCACAATGACAGATTTTGATGCGATTGTAATTGGAGCAGGGAACGCTGGCTTAACCGCAGCAACCACCTTGCAAAGAGGCGGAGCAAGAACATTATTGCTCGAACGCCATAATATTCCTGGAGGTTGTGCCACCTCTTTTGTGCGCGGTAATTTTGAATTTGAAGTGGCTCTGCACCAACTTAGCGGCATGGGCACTGAGCAAAATCCGTTTATCATGCGTCAAATATTCACTGAACTGGGCATCATGGATCAACTTGATGTGGTTGAAGAGCGCGAGCTATATCGCTTTGTGATGCCATCAGCTAACGGCGCTAAGCCTGAAATTGATATTACTTTGCCAGCACATTGGAAAGCGCTGGGTAAAACACTGGTGAGTCACTATCCAGAAGAAGCAGACAATATTGGCCAGTTTTTAGATTTATGTGCAGGCCTTGCCATGGAATGCTTTATGGTCATGCCTAAAGTAAGGCATTCAAATGATGAAGCAGTTTTAAAAGCAAGCTGCCCGTTATTTGTGAAGTACGGCTTAAGGCCAGCCAAAGAATTACTGGATCAATTTTTTACCAATAAAGATCTTAAAGCCGTTATCGCCGCCTACTGGTGCTATCTGGGTTTACCGCCAAAAGACTTCCCGTTTCGTGACTTGGCAGTGATGCTATATGCCTACGCATCATTCAAACCTTGTCATATTAAAGGCGGCTCACAAGCTATTTCTAGCGCCTTATTGGAATCATTCCTTAATGCGGGTGGTGAGGTTCGTTTTAACTGCGGCGCTGACAAAATTATTACTGATAAAAACCAAGTTGTTGGGGTTAAAACTGAGCACAATGAGATATTTACTTGTAAGCAAGTTATCTCCAATACCAGCCCATTACACACCTTCAATGAACTGCTGGATATCCCAACGCCGAAACAAGCCGCATTTGATATGAAGTCGCGCCGTATTGGCACCTCTGCTTTTGTGCTTTACCTAGGGTTAGATTGCTCCCCAAGTGATATCGGCGTGACTGCGGCATCCAACTTTATTATTGATGATCGAGATGAAGAAGTGGCTCATGAGATCATGCAATCGTTAACGCCGCCAAAACACACCATGATGACCTGCTATAACCATGATGATCCCAGTTTTGCCCCGCAAGGTAAGTCGGCATTATCTTTACTTTGTTTGCAGTATGGCGAACCTTGGCAAGCACTAAGCCCTGAAGATTATGCTCGTACCAAATACCAGTTTGCAGAAAAACTCCTTGATCACGCCGAGCGAGTATTTCCTCACATTCGTGAGCATATTGAAGAAGTAGAAGTGGCCACCCCATTAACCATGATGCGTTACTTAAATACCCCCCATGGGGCGATATATGGTTTCCAGCAAAACACCCAAGATGCCAATATATTTCGTCGCCGCGTCAGTGAAGTAGCCGGTCTCAACTTAGCAGGTTGCTGGAATGGCATGGGCGGCTTCCAGCCAACCTATATGGTCGGTCAAAGCACCGCCAAAGAAGTACTAAAGCAATTATCAAAGCCTAAAGCGGCCTCGCAACCACAACAGGAGTTATCACATGCCTAATTCAGTCATCGAAAAAGAACAACGCCCCGTGGTGAATATTTTGCATGCGGTCGACGGTTACAATGAAGCGCTAGCACACCAAAAAAACTTGTATCAGGCAGGCACCGACTTTAACGAACAAAAAGGCAATGTGGCCCAAACTATCGCTCGGTTACATCCTAAAAGATTAAAGCTCACTGTCAGTGAGGTGATTGTCGATACCCCAAGCACAGTCACCTTGCGCTTAACCTCAAACACCCAAACCCTGCCGCCATTTCAGGCAGGCCAATATATTAATTTATTTGTCGATATTAACGGCACTAAAACCGCTAGACCTTACGCCATATCCTCAGCGCCCCAGCAGCGAGAATATTATGATTTAACCATCAAACGGGTTGAGGGTGGCTTTGTATCTAACTATTTACTAGATCAAGTGAAAACAGGCGATAGCTTTGAAAGCACAGGTCCCATGGGCACCTTTTACCATAACCCGCTATTTCACGGTGATGACTTAGTCTTCATTGCAGGCGGTTCAGGCATTGCCCCAGCCAGAAGTATGATCAAAGACATTGTTGCCAACACCTTAGTTGAGCGGAAGAAAAACCAAAAATTACATCTCATTTATACCAGCAGTTATCAAGCTGATGTGATTTTTGATGAAGAATTAAAGCAACTTGAAAAAGAGCATGATTTTTTGCGCATCAGTTGGATCATTACCCGTCCCAACGAGCAATACCAAGGGATGACAGGACGGATTAATGTTGAGCGGCTGACACAATTGTTAGGGGATGACGCTGAAAAATTATCACAGAAGATGTTCTATGTATGCGGGCCTACCAGCTTTCATGACCACTGCGCTGAGCAACTCAGGCTACTTAACGTCAAAGCCAGACGAGTACGAATAGAATGTAATGGCCCGCCTAAAAACCCACAAAACTTAGCGGGATGGCCGAGCAATGTTAACGCCTCAGATGTGATTAAGGTGACGATTAAAGGCCAAGGCAGTTTTGAAGCCAGAGTGGATGAGCCATTACTCAACAGCATGGAGCGTTATGGCTTTAGCGCCGAGAATGCCTGCCGCTCTGGTGAATGCAGCTTATGTCGAGTGAAGGTGTTAAACGGCGCGGTATTTAACCCCGCAGAAGCAAAGCTACGCTCAACCGATGAAGCTTATGGCTGGTGTCATTCTTGTGTGGCTTTTCCCTTAAGCGACATTGAAATTATGATTTAAGCTTGAAATAAACCGAGCTGGCGTCAGCTAAATATTGTTTTAAGTTAACCCCTTGCGGTAACTGAATATGGCCTTCGGTCATAAGTGCCGCCATGCCGTGTACCATAGCCCAAGCGCCAATTGCTTGGGCTTTTACTTTTTGGTTGTCTTCATTTTGTAAGGCAAAGGCGGAGCGAAGCAAATTAAATGGTCGTCTTAGTTGCTCATTTTCATTATGACTATTCTCACTATGGTTATTTTGTTCAGTCGACGAACTTGTCTTTAATGCTGGCGTTTTCATTGCTGAAGCCTCAACTTGACCAAGCATCAAACGGTATAGTTGTGGATTCGCGATGGCAAACTCTAAGTAGCTCACCCCATAAGCCAACACTAACTCTCCCGCTACCGCAGCATCATTTTTATCTAGATGTGCCGTGCAGTGTTCCATCGCATCAGCCATGAGTACAAAACCAGACTCAATAATATGACTCAGCAATTGTTTTTTGTTTTTGAAATGCGCATAAGGTGCCATATGAGAAACACCCACTTCAGCCGCTATCGCCCGCAGTGACAAGGCATTAGCGCCATCGCGTTGCAAGATAGTATTGGCTGCAGCAATCAAAGACGCCTTTAAGTCACCGTGATGATATTGTTTATCACTCATAAAACTCATACACCTTAAGTCTAATATGTTAATTATTATAATGAGGGCAACGTGAGAAATCATTAGAAATATATAATAAATCCAATATCTTGCTTTAAATTAGATGACGAGTTTTACAATAATGCTTGTACCCAATAGCCAAAAAGCCTATTTAACGATTAGCGCCACTGTCACGCAGTAGTCTTTATTCCCCCTCAACAATCCGCTGACCCTTTTTTGAGATAGCAAATCCGCCAAACAACATAGGCTCTTTAAAATAACGACAATGTTATAAATTGATTTAAAATAGAACGTTAGCCTAAGACTTAAAGTGCATTAGGCTTGTCACGCCTCTTTTATTGCTTAATCGTTAAGGTTAATCATCATCCTGAAAGCGATCGGCAATTTTAATAAACTCTTCTTGAAGCGCATCAAAGGCATCTGCTATATGTGGGTCGAAATGACAGCCGCGGCCTTCTTTGATTATGCTTGTAGCCTGTTCGTGTGTAAAAGGCGGCTTGTAAACTCGACGACTAATAAGTGCATCATAACAATCGGCAATGGCCATAATCCGTGCCGACAAGGGAATATCTTCTTCAGCTAAACCTTCTGGATAGCCGCTGCCATCCCAACGCTCATGGTGACTATAAGCTATCTCTTTGGCGATGCTTAAATAGCTTGAATTTCCGTATTCATTTTCAGCGCTTTCCAGTGCTGATTTACCATATTCGGCATGCTTTTTCATTTCACTCCATTCGCCTTCATCAAGCTTGCCTGGCTTTAGTAAAACGGCATCCGGAACCCCCACTTTACCAATATCGTGTAACGGCGCTGATTTAAACAATAGGTCAATGTAAGCATCATCAATACTCGCAGAATAAGGTGAGTTTTCTCTTAAATATTCAGCTAAGGCTTTAACGTAATATTGAGTGCGACGAATATGTTTACCGGTTTCATTATCACGAGTTTCTGCTAGCGAGGCCATACAGTAAATAGCGACATCTTGGGTTCGAGATATTTCAGCCGTTCGCTCAAGCACTTTGGCTTCTAAGTCATGGTTTTGCTCTTCCAGAGCTCTATTTGCCGAAGTTAAGGCCAAATGGGTTTTAACTCGAGCTCGAATAATGGGAAGGCTAAAAGGTTTGGTGATGTAATCAACAGCACCCAATTCAAAGCCCAATATTTCTTCTTCTATTTCAGCCTTTACCGTCAAAAACATTATCGGTATGTTGCTAGTGTCAGGGTTACTTTTTAACTTTTTACATACTTCATAGCCGTCTAATCCAGGCATCAAAATATCCAGTAACACTAAATCAGGCATAAAGCCTTGGGCGATACGTTCCAGTGCTTGTTCGCCACTTTTCGCCACAGAAACATGGTATTTACTCCCCAAAACCTCGATCAATACACTAATGTAAAATGCTTCATCATCAACAATTAATATTTTATCTTTAAGATATGGTGACATGTTCAGTTTCCTGTTCAGTTTCCTGTTCTGCTTGGGCTATGACTTGGGCGATTAATTCTCTAGCATTATCAAACTCAAATTCATTGACCTGCTCGATAAGTTTCTCAATCAGATGACTATCGACCTCGCCATCGAGGGCTAATATGTTTTCTTTAGCTTGCGGATTTCCAGCTGCTAATAGCTCATCAAGCGGTGATAAAACCCTGCTTAAATTGGCTGATACTTTAAACGGCTGTCTTATGTCAGTGCTATTACTTACGGATTGATTAATCCATTGGCATTGCTCAAGCCCTGCGATTAATACCGTAAGACTATCGGTAAAAGCTTGCCACTCAGGGACATCAAAGGGGGATGGGTGACTATGCAGTTGGCTTTCTAGATTAGCCGACGCCTGCTCTAGTTGTTTAGCGCCAATATTGCCAGCAACACCTCTTAAAGTATGAACGGCTCGTATGGTTGATTTTAAATCGTCAGCATCTTGATAACTCTGCAACAAGTGCAACTGATCTTTGTGACGCTGATAAAACTCACCAATAAGTTGCGCATAAAGCTGTTGGTTGCCCCCTAATCGCTTAATACCCCAGAGCACATCAACTCCCTCTATGGGGGCAAGCGACATATTTTGCTGCCCCTGAACTTTCTGGCTTTGTTTATGGGTAAGGTAGGGGCTAAGGGCTAAATAAAGCTGATCGGGCTCAACGGGTTTAGCCAGGTGAGCGTTCATCCCAACTTGTAAGCACTTATCGCGATCCCCTTTCATCGCATGGGCGGTCATCGCAATAATCGGGAGTTGTTTTTTATCAAAACGGCTGCGGAGGATTTCGGTGGCTTCGAAACCATCCATAATCGGCATTTGTACATCCATCAAAACAACATCAAATGTCTGCTCATCAACCATTTCTATTGCTTGCTTACCATTGTCGGCTACTGCTGAGGTTAACCCCATACGCTGTAAAAATTCAGTAGCGACCTGTTGATTAATCGATTGATCTTCTACCAATAACACATGGCCCTCTAACTGCTCAATCGTATTCTTCTCTGTTGCTGGCCCCATGGGCTGCGAAGGCTCAAAGATTTTCATCAAGGTATCAAATAGCACTGACGCATTAAGCGGTTTAATTAAAAATGCATCCAGCAAATCATTTTCCACCTCATTCATCACATCTTCACGCCCGTAAGCGGTAATTAAGATTATTGACGGTTGCTTACGCAGCGGTAAATATTTAATGCTTCGGCTAGCCTCAATGCCATTCATTTTTGGCATCTGCCAATCCATTAACACTAATTGATATGGCCGCTCATCTTCCATATTGTTGATCACGCTGAGCATTTCAATCGCTTGCGCACCACTGACTGCGGTATCAACTTCAAAGAAAAATGACTCCAGCAGCTCTTTTAAAATTTCTCTGGCATTGTCATTATCATCAACCACAAGCACTCTCATCCCTTTAAGGGAAGCACATTCCGTAATGACTGATTTTCGACTAGAAGTGACTTTAGGCACTGCAAGATTAAGCCTAAAGCTAAAGGTGCTACCTTGATCGGGTTGACTGGTTGCAGAAATATCACCTTGCATTAATTCAACTAATTGCTTACTGATGCTCAAGCCTAAACCAGTACCACCATGGAGCCGAGTAATACTGCCATCAGCCTGAGTGAAGGCATTGAAAATACTAGTTAAATTAGCTGGTTCAATCCCTATACCTGTGTCTTTAACTGAAAATTCTATGGCTACTTGCTCGTCTGTTTGCGACAGCATTTTAGTACGCAGCAATACCTCACCTTTTTCGGTAAACTTTATCGCATTTTGGGTTAGGTTTATTAGCACTTGCTCAATGCGTAACGCATCACCAATAATTGTTTCTGGTATTTTAGGGTCTAACTCAAACTGCAGCTCAATGCCTTTATCGACGGCTTTTATCCCCAATAGGTTGGCAATGTTAGTAAATACTTCATGTAAGAGAAACTCGCTCTGTTCAATTTCGAGTTTACCCGCCTCTACTTTTGAAAAATCGAGTATGTCATTAATAATCCCCAACAAACTTAAAGACGCTCGTCTTATTTTTTCAGAATAATCCTGTTGTTTATGATTTAATTCTGTCCCTTGCAATAAATGCGTCATACCAATAATGGCATTCATGGGGGTGCGAATTTCATGGGACATATTGGCAAGAAACTGACTTTTAAAAGCGCTAGCCTGTAATGCATCACGCTTTGCCTCCTCAAGTTTTTTACTACTTTGTGTTAATTTAAGCCTTGCTTTATTAAGCTTTCTATTCCAAACAAGGGTATACAGTATCATTGGCAACAATATGCCACAGGTAATTAAGATAGCCCGCCAAATCTGATAATGATTATCCTGATGTTCAAACTGCACAGAAAACCACTTATTTTCGATAGCTTGCCGTTGCTGAGGGTCAATTCTCGCAATCGCGAGATTGACAATTTCCAACAATTCAGGCCAATCTTTGCGAATACCGATTGATTGTTTAAAGGTATAAGGCGTGGTTGCGGTCACTTTTACATTACGAATACCGAGTTCTTCTAATGTCCAAGATGAGGCATTTAAATTACCAATATAGCCATCAATTTCACCAGCGCTTAGTGCAATCAGTGCCTCTTTATTGGATGAAAATGGTACTAAATTAAATTGTGGATAATCATGTTTTAATGTCTCTTCGATGGCATAGCCTTTAACCACACCGACTTGCTTATTATCAAGATCATCAAGACTGGTCACAAAACGGGTATCTTGATGAACTAACACCATATATGGACTTTCCAAATAAGGGGTAGAAAACAGCATCACCTCGCGCCGTTCAGGTGTGGGGGTTACAGCAGGTAAAATATCTAGCTCTCCAGCGGAAAACTCTGCCAACACTTGGGACCAGGGTTTGTTAACAGGGGAAATAAACTCTGCACCAATTAAATTTGTCAATCTGGACATCACATCTGCCGACATCCCAGAATAAACACCGTTATCATCAATAAATTCAAAAGGCGGCCAGCTGTTATCAACTCCTAGTCGCCAAGTGGGATGAGCCTCCAACCATGCATGCTGTTTTTGAGTAAAAATAAGTGGACTGCTAATTTTACTGTCTTGATTAATCCAATCAGTATGTATCTGCTGGCGTCTTGACACACTTATCGAATCGAGGGCTTTATTGAGAATGCCAAGCAAGGGCTCCCATTCAGGATCTTTATAAATGGCAAATCTTTGATGAGCGGGCGCAAACATAGGATCGCCACTAAAGGTTAAATTAGTCAGCTGCAAACTATCCATAAGCCAAGTGACAACCGCTTGATTGCCAATATACGCATCAACTGTACCGAAAGAGACCGCTTTCAATGCCTCTTCAGTTGTTGAAAAGGTCATTAGATTAATCTCGGGATGATTATTGCTAATTTCATCGACTAAATAAAAGCCTTTCTCTAATGCTAATCTCTTGCCATACAATTCTGTCAATTTGGAATATTGTTGTACGCCAGTTTTAGAAACAATCACCTTAATCGCACTAAAATAAGGCGCACTAAACCACAGGTTTTTGGCACGGTCTGGTTTTTTTACTAATGTTGCACCTAGTTTTAAATTTCCAGAACTAACCGCAGAAAGCATATCTTGGAAACTACCAAACACTCGAGTGTCAAAGCTCACTCCTAACTGCTTTTCAAAAAGGGTTAAATAGTCATGTAAAATTCCCGAGTGCTCACCATTAGGGTCGATAAAATCTACCGGCGGCCAACGACCGTCTACGCCAATAGGAATAATCGGATGAGCAGCTAGCCATGCTTTTTCTTCTTCTGTAAGGGTAATAATTGGCTGTGTCACTAATAACGGTTCAGCTAAATTTTGATACTCCCAATGAAAACCACTCCACTTAGCAGATATCGCATCTTTTTTCTTATTATCTATTTGTTGTATGCCTGTATCTATTGTTTGCAGTAATTCAACGTTTCCCTTCTTCACTGCTGCGCGAAAAGGATGTGAATATAATGCGGATTCAATGGTTTTGAATTTAGTCGTTGCAGGTGTTTGTTTTAAATAGGTGTCAAGGTAAAGCGGCTGGCAGATAAACAGGCTTATTTCGCCATTAATTGCAGCATCAAATAATGCTTTATAGCCTTTGAAAGTCCTGATGTCGGCATTGGGGAAATATTTTTTTAGCCAATTATGATGAAAACTATTGTGGGTAACACCAATACGGTATTGTGGTATTTGTTTAATAAATTCAATACCTTGCTCTGCAGTATTGGCGTATAAGAAATATTCACTATGTAACAGTGGCGCAGAAAAAGACATACTTTTAGCGCGTTTTTCATTTTGAAATACACCAGCCAACAAATCGACTTTATTCTGCGCTAACCAAGTTTGCCCTTCTGCATTAGAGCCTGGTACAAATTCAACGGCTTTACCTGTGATTTGCGACCAAGTACGCCAATAATCAATTAAAATACCAGCAGCTTGGCCTTTGTCATTAAGATATTGCAACGGAGTGCTATCAGTTCGGTAAGCAATACGCACTACTTGCTCATCATTAGGAATTGCTTCAGCTTCAGCTGCTGCCGTAAGGTGACAGAAAAAAGGACAAAAAAAACCGAGGAATAGGCAAGCTAACCTCAATTTCATTGCAAAGTGGCTTACTAAAAGTAGACGAGGCATCCTTGTGAAGCGACTCATGCTAACTCCCTGTATGAGCTTAAAATAATAAATTCCTTATGTGCTTACCTGCACTGAATTAATCTTAGCACTCAAATGGCCAGATGCAATTTTGGCGATAAAATTTCAGCATCAAAACAGTAATTAATAATTCATTTTTAAATCCTTTTATTATTTATTGAAAACAAGTCAACCTAGAGAAAGTTCGTCCCTGAAAAATGACATACCCACCAATGTAAAGCACATAATAACTCCGCAAGTCATTAATGCTATTGACCAACGCAGCCCAAAAAGTACAACGAGACGGTTAGCCAAATAAATTAATACCTTGCGTCAACTCATCATGTGTACGGGGGGAGTAATTTAAAATGAATTATTTAAGGTTTTGTCCCCTAACTAAGATTAATAACTAAAATCAAACATGTACAACTGAATAGCATTTTAGCTTTAGCAATTAAGCGTTATAATGACGCAGATATTAACTCAGCAGTTACGGACGGATTATACGCCTTTTATTAATTCGCTTTTTCTTAGATAAAACCAAGTAGAACAGCCCCATGAGCCCAGAACGTTTAGCCCGAATAAATCAGATGCTTGATAATCGCCAAGTCGACCTGACAGTTTGCCTCGATAAAGTCCATAAATCGCAAAATATTGCAGCCGTGGTGCGCACCGCTGATAGCGTTGGCATCCATCAAATTCATGCGGTTATGCCCGATAACAGCCTTTGGGTTTCAGGCAATACTGCATCTGGTAGTCAGCAGTGGGTTAATACCGTCAATCACCGCAATTTTGATGATGCAAATAAGCAATTTAAAGCGCAAAAAATGCAGGTGTTAGCCACCACATTTTCAGACACTGCGGTAGATTTTCGCGAAATCGATTATACCCGTCCAACCGCCATCATCATGGGTAACGAGCGTGATGGTGTCAGCCCTGAAGCCATCGAAGCCGCCGATCAACATATCATCATCCCTATGATTGGCATGGTGCAATCACTGAATGTATCAGTCGCTGCAGCCTTAGTCATGTATGAAGCCCAGCGTCAACGCCAACAAGCTAATATGTACGGTAGCCGCCAGCTTGATCACAGCTACTGCCAAACCATGTTATTTGAACAAGGTCACCCAATATTCGCCAAGGCCTGCCGTAGAAAAAACATCCCATACCCAGCTATCGATCTGCAAGGGCAAATTGATGCTAGCGATGAATGGTGGCAGCGCATGCGCGCGCCAGATCCACAAGCTGAGCTCGGTTAACATTAACCTTTACTGATATTAAACAAGATAAGAATATCCTCAACACTGAGGCCTAGAGTCTCAGTGTTGTCGGCTCTCGCTTCCTCAATAAACATCCTCTAGCGGCTCTTTGATAAATAAACCTCCATTTGTAAGCAACTTAACCGCTAACAGCGTCTATGCTTATTGTTGTAAATAAAAATTACTTACATAAGGAAATAGGTATGGGGATAACTGCTAAGAATCATTCAAGGGTAAAATTAACAGGAGTTGCCTTAGCAACACTACTTGCGCTTTGTGGCTGTCAATCAACCACCTCTGTCATCAGCGCTAAAAAAGACCTCGATATCAGCGTGACACAAAACACTGGCAGGTGCGTGACGGATAACAATGCCAATATCGGCTCACTCAGCGTATTTACAGCCAATACCCTATCAGGCTATATCGTTGATAATAAATTTGACCAATATGCTAAAGCCCATATTCAGCAATACCAAACCGACATTGTCATCAAAGATATATACCAAAGCGAAGATGCCAGTTGGAGTCAACTTTGTGTCAGCACCCAATTAGATATGACCTTTACCGATAAAGCAGATGCCAGCAAAACATTAACGCTACCTCTATATTTATCATTAGATAAAGGCAGCCCTGTACTTGAGATCCACAGCAATAAAACTGATATTGAGTCAGTAAAAGCCAGTGTCTTTCAAAATAATGCTCGCCCAGGTAAGGCGACGCTAGTGATGAAATGGGTCACCCAATGGCGAGAAGATAATCAAGGAAAAGAACTGCAGCTTTGGAACGGCGAGCTGTTATCGTTTACCTTTGACGATAAAGGCCAAATAAGCGTAGATGGACAATCAGGGCAACCCTATGTCACCTTCCCAATGCCATCGTATTCTATGGTCAATAACCAGCCGTCACAGTCGGTGCAAAAATTAACTTTTACCCTGACAGTGGTTAATGACCAAGCTGACTAAGGTTTATTCTACTTGCGAATGATGACCATGCTTGTTCAAACTCCATTTGAGCAACATGGGGCCGATTAACGTGGTGATTGCTATGATCACCACTAACTCGGTAAATAATTTATTGTCGATAATGTTCGTCTTCAGCCCCATTTCAGCAAACACTAAGCCGACCTCCCCTCGCGGCACCATAGCGCTACCCACAATAAGTTTCTTTTGCCAGTTACCACCAGCAACCGTGCCGGCAACCAGTTTGCTGGCAATGGCTAACAATGACAGCAACAACAATACCCCGCTAGTACTGTAATCTAGCTGGCTCAGATCTAAGCTTATTCCAACGTAAACAAAAAATATCGGGGTAAAAACGTCAACTAATGCCTTACTTGATTGCTCCATTTTGTGGGTAAAGGCAAAAGGGTTAACTAGGTAGCGATTGAGTGGTGAGGTAAATTGGCGGCTAAGTGCTAAGCCAACCGCAAAGCCGCCTAACAAGGCTGGCGCACCGAATAAGTGTGCTAGCCATGCAAACAAGCACACTAAAATCATAGTGATGATAACTTCATAACCTGAATTATCGCTAGCCGGTTTTAGTACTCGTGCAAAATACAATAACACCCTAGCCACGGGCGGCGTCAGTAACAAAAACACCAGCACTTTAGTGATAAGTAATAGCGTGCTAAATACATCAAACTCCCCATGGGCTGCAAAGTTGAACAAAATGCTGAGCAAAATCACTCCGCCGATATCATCAAACACGGCGGCGCCTAAGATAATATGTCCCGCGGTCGTTTTTGCATGATTGGCATTAACCAACACCCGTAATGAAATGCCAATACTCGTCGCTGTTAAGGCACACCCAAGAAAAATAGCGGTGAATATTGAGTCGGTAAGATAGTAGGCACCACTCACGCCCATCACAATAGCCGGAACAATAATTCCCACTAAGGCCACGCTTACCGCGCGACCACCAGCTTGATAAAGTCTTTTAATTGAGCTTTCACAGCCAATGGAAAACAGCAGCAAGATCACCCCAAGCTCTGCCAATACAGTCAAAGTAGGATCAGGGCTGATAACATTAGTAAGCGACGGGCCCAATAATAAGCCCGCAAGAATCTCTCCCACCACCTCTGGCAGTTCGAAGCGTTGAAAAATCTCGCCAAAAAGTTTGCCCAAAAACAAAATCAGGCAAAGTGAAATAACAAACTGGTCAACGTTCATATTAACCTTAATCTTTTTATTGTTATTGATTAAATATTGAGCGTTTAGATGACAAAGATCAAGGTTGATTTTTAACCAACTGCTAAGCTTATACTTAGTGTCAGAGGAAATGAAAATGAGTAAATTATTTATTATTTCACAACAGCATCAGCAGCAAACTAATGCCATAAAAGAAGGGATTAACCTCGCTAAACAGTTAGGCTTAGTTCCTGAAATCATGTCCTACAGTTATGAGTCCTTAAGTGGCGATGCTTACTATAATCCCCGTATTGCCGGCGTGGTTCGAGAGCAAGTTCGCGCCGATGATAGCGCCGCAGTGAAGCAACAACTGAGTGTTCTCAATGCCAATGAGGTACAGTTTACTAATATGTGGTGTAAGCATTTAGTTGAACATGTATGTGAGTATGTCACCCCCGACAAGTACGCCATGATGCTAAAATCTATTCATGAATCAGCCTGTTTTCGCCCTTTAGATTGGCAGCTTATTCGTCATATCAAAGTACCGTTGATGTTATTGAGTAATCACCCCTTGCATAAGGCAAATTCAATTTTAATGGCGCTGGACTTGGGCACTAGCGATCCACTAAAACAAGCCCTCAACCAAGATGTAATTACCCAAGCCCAGCAACTTGCTAAGGCTACGGGTTGTGATTTACACCTAGGCTACGTGGTGCGTTTTCCGCAAATACTGCGGGATATGGATATCGTCAATACTCACACCTTAGTGAAAGAAGCTTACCAGCGTTATGACAGCAAGATTGCAAAGCTTGGCCTAGATAAGGAGCATGTGCATATCCTGACAGGCAATGCCGATCTATGCCTGTTCGAATTAAGTTGTCGCCTAAAAGCTCAATATCTTGTTATAGGCGCTCGCCAGCGAGAAGGCATTATTGGATTTATGCTCGGAAATACCGCTGAGTCGATCTTAGAGCGAGTTCGCAGTAACGTTTTAGTGGTGCCACATCGCTTGGCAGATTAATGCCATTGCTATGACCAAAGGTTTTAAGTTACTTGCTAGCTTCATTTTGTACCTCAAAAAGATTACTTAGGACTTAAACGTCTGGTTCGATTAAATCAAGCCCTACCATCGATATGTGCTATCGTTTGATGGTTGAATTGTATAAGGAAAAATTCAAAGCACGATATCGATTGTAAAGGGTCAGCCCCTCTGCAAGATGTAAACAGCCAACTTATTAGCTATGTATGCTTTCAATCATTGAATAATGGCCACAAACTCACTAGGATCAACTCATCAGATAGCAAACAAGAATTTTCCTATGACCACCGAGCTTTATTTCATCTACGACTCACATTGCCCTTGGAGCTACGCCGCAACACCTTTGGTGAATGCATTACAAGAAGCCTACCCTGAAATGAATGTAAACTTATTACATTGCGCCAATTTCATCGGCAAAGACAGTGCTGGCGAAGAGCAAATGGAAGCGGCAGCAAGAATGAGTGGACTTAAGTTTGGCAGAGATCATATTCGTTATGCCAATAGCCCTAAAAACTCAGTCAAAACCGCTAACCTAATGGGATGGTTGCAAAGCAAGCAAGCGAATAAACAACTGCCTGTACTTAATGCGATTCAAAGAGCACACTTTATCGAAGGTAACCCGCTTGATACTAAGCATGATTTCAATGCTATCGTTGAAAAGTTTAAACTGTCGCCATCAAATAAAGTCTTTAAAGATGAGCTGAGTATGGACGCTGAATACGTACTCGAAGGCATTGCCGAAATCCAACAGGTCATTGGTACTAACAGTTTTCCAGCATTAGTGATGACTGTAGGTGATAACGCTATATTTATCGATCACTCAAAATACATCAGTAGCCCGCATACTGTGGTGGCAGCTGTTGAGCAAGAAATAGCTGCGTTTAAGAAGTAATATAGCTAAGGCTAGTCACAAATAAAAAACCACGGTATTTACCGTGGTTTTTTATTGAAATTAAACCTTTAGAGTTTAATTTAAACGCTGAAAAGCGACCAAGGTTTACAGTAACGCCATTAACTCTTTTAAGGCCACAGCCGATTCAGCGCTGATGTTCTGTTAGAATGCAGCCCATAATAATAACCATATGTATTTATTGGGGTTCCATGAAAGAATTTATCATCATTGGCGCAGGGCAGTCTGGCCTGGCTATGGCGTATAACTTATCGAGCAATAATAAAGACTATCTCATTCTCGATGCCAATGAATATATAGGGGCTCCATGGCTCAAGCGCTGGGACTCTTTAACCCTGTTTACTCCCACTGAATATAACCATCTACCGGGTATGAAATTTCCTTTTCCCAAAGGTTATTACCCCAATAAATATGAAGTGGCAGACTACTTAAAAAGTTATGTAGATAAGTTCTCGATACCGATTGAGTTTAACCAAAAGGTCACCTCGATTAAAAAAGTGAATGGTATTTTTGACATAACTACTGCCAGCACAAGCTATAAAGCCAAACAAGTCATCATTGCCACCGGGCCGTTTCATACCCCTTACACCCCACCTTGTCATGCTGATATTGCCAAAGATGTTGTTCAACTGCACAGTGAAAACTATAAAAGCCCATCTCAACTGCAACAAGGTGATTGTTTAGTCGTGGGTGCGGGTGATTCTGGGGTGCAAATATTATCTGAAATAGCCGATACCGGCCGCACAGTGCATTTTTCTGGCACCAATAAAATCAAAGCCATTCCCCAAGCCTTTTTAGGTAAAACCCTATGGTGGTGGTTCACCAAAATCGGCTTTTTATCGGTTAACCGTTTTAGCAAAATTGGCAAGTGGTTGAGCAGCGGCGTGCAACCTGTCATTGGCACTGACGTAAAATCACTACTAGCAAAAGACAATGTCATCCACATGGGCAGAACCTTGTCAGCCGATGAAAGCAGTATTAAATTTCAAAAAGGCAGTGTGAGTAGCATCAGAAATATTATTTGGGCTACAGGCTTTAAACCCAACTTTTTTTGGATTGACGGTATCTCATTTGATGAAATGAACTACCCCAGCAATTATCGCGGTGTCAGTAATGATATTGAGGGCTTGTATTTTATTGGCTTGCCGTGGCTTTATACCCGAGGCTCTGCCACCCTAGGCGGCGTTTACAAGGATGCGCAGTACTTAATGAATTACATCTCTGAAAACGTTAAAGCGGCTTAAAAGCAGATATCAAGAACACGCTATGAATATTAATGGTTTGTTCTCTAAAACAAAAAACGGAATGAGTGGCAGCTCATTCCGTTTTTTATTTTTAAGCAAAGTCGCTTTAAAATTCAATACCTTATATTGGCCTAACTAATGCTTTGCACTTGAGAAGCTAACAACCAAATGGCTAAGGCAAAAAATATCAATCCCATAAACTTATTTTGATAGGTTCTAAACTTGTCATTTTTAAGCAGCGGCTTACCTAAACTGCCCACTAAAGCCACCAGCAGTAAATTAAAAGCGAGCCCCATGACGTTCAGTATCAGCCCAAGAGTCAACATCTGCTCGCCTGAGCTGGCACTAAGCTGGGTAGAGACAAACTGCGGCAAAAATAACACAAAAAATATCAGCGCCTTGGGATTAAGCAGGTTACTCATTACCGCGCGGCGATAAAGTAATTTGGCTAAATTATTTTGCTGCTCAATTTCAGGGGCATCAGCTGCGCTGCTGCGCATACAATCCCAGCCCATTTTTAATAAATAAGCGCCGCCTAGCACCCGCAGCACTTCTAATACCATCGGGTTCATTGCCACTAACGCCGACACACCCATAGCTGCCAGCAAGGTTAAAATAAGCCCAGAGGTCGCATTGCCAAAGCTTGCATACACGCCCACCTTGCGGCCATAACTTAAACTCGAGCTGGCGATCAGCAGCATGTCAGGCCCAGGTATTAGCAGTAAAGCGACCACAGTGGTTAAATAAACAGGAAGTAAAGCCAGATCAATCATGATAAATACAAAATTAGTGATAAAACAGCCGCGGATTCTACAGTTATCCAACATGAATAAAAGTCATCTTGTGTTTAAATGAGATCTTGAGTTGGCAGAGTTTATTTACAGCTAATATTAGAGGCTGATGTTAAAGGCTGATGTTAAAGGCTGAATTAAGCTAAAGATAGCGTAAGCTGAAACAAGCTAAATAGAATTAGCTGCTATTACTTCGCAGCTGCATAGTTCATCAAATTACGGTATGAATCCACATGATACTTGTCACTGCCTCTCACTAAATATAGCCAAAGCTTAAAACACCCAAATCTAAAAAAGTGTTATTGCTGAGCGGCTGCATAGTTCATCAGGTTAAGGTATGAATCGACATAGTACTTGTCACGGTTGGCCGCTAAATAAGCCAATAGTTCAGCATGAGCTTTGGATGATACCGATAAGTAATCACCGCCCACCCCATGAAAAACTAAGTTAATCAGCAAGGTATCTGTAGAGGTATTATTAATATAAGCAATTAACGCTTTACCGGTTTCGCCGGTTGGGTAAATGATGGGGTTAAAGCGTGTGTCAGCGCCGTGGCCTTTAATCGCGGTAAAGAGGTGGTTTACTTTGTTAAGGTACTCTTGACCACCAGTCGAGTCATCATCTAAGCGTAAAGCACTGCCCACCAGTAAATCACCGCAAGGGACGGTATAGGTGCGCTCAGTTTTACCATCAATAGCATTTAAAAAAGTATTAGCAGCACTAAGCTCATCAATCATCTGTGTGACACTATAATGATCAAGGTCTTGCTCTACCTTAACCCAGCCCCTATTGGGCAATGAGGCGCGGCAAGGATGCTGCATACTGTGATTACCTAGCTCATGACCTTGTTTAACTGCAGCTTGCCACTCACTCTTTCGCTGCGCTAATACCGAAGACGTGGAGATAACATAAAAAGAGCCCTTAAAATGATGCTTATTCAGTGCTGGCAACACATTGTCTAAATGGCTGTTTAAGGCATCATCATAAGAAAGGCTCACTGCTAGTTTTTCGCCGTTAGGCCAAGTAAACCTTTGAGTTTCAGCTGCCGACGCTGAAAAACAGGCCAATGGGAGTAAGACCATTGACCTTAAAATCTGTAATATTTGTTTATTGATAATCAATTTCGCGCCCATAAAAGTCATGCCAGCCCAGATTTTTATAAATCCAAATATAAAACAAGCTATAAACTAACATATAAATCAGCCTATTATGCATACTCTGACTTTCACTGAGTCGTTATTATTTCGAAATAACAATACGTGGATCTGTGCCTTCATCACAGCCTTCAAGCATCACCAAATAGTCAAAGCTTTCCCCAACGTCAAGCTCTTCTTTCACTTTGCACTTTACTTTACCTTTTTTAAAATTCTTACCACATTGTTCTTTAAGCGGCGAATTTTCGCTAAACTTTAACTTAAATTTGGCTCTATTATTATCGCTCATTTCCCAAGTGATAAAGTCACCTCGCTTAGCGCAGATACACGCTTCAACCCCTTCACATTGCCCTTGCTCACAGCCGCTACCTTCTTTAGGTGTTACCGTGACAGCGCACTCACTGGCAACCAAACTAATGGTTTGATCTTCAGCAAGACTTTGTCGTGAAAACATCCCCAATAGACCTATGAGTGTAACTAAGGTTAATGCTCGAGCTGTGAGTAATGGTTTTATAGTAATATTCATTGCCTTCTTCCTTGTTTTATTGCGTTATGGCATCGCCATGTTGACGTAAACACCTTGAAACTGAATATCTCTAGCCAGCAACTTTTTCGAATAGCCTAATTTAAGGGCATTATCGATATACTGAATAGCCAGTTGTTTTTCATCACAATTTATCGCCGCTATGGCCATATCATAAAAAAGATATGGATCGGGGCTATCTTGTAATTGAGTTGAGGTTATTTTTTGCAATGCCGGTTCACACTCCCCAAGCTCTGATTGATACCTGGCAAACATGGCTTGCATAACATGGTCGTTAGGATTAACTACAAATTGCTCGCGGGCTAATTTATAGGCTTGTTGGTAACTTTCAAGGGCTTGAGTGGCATCACCGGAAAACTTTTCTGCATCCGCTAAATTAGCCCACAATACTGGGTCGTTGGGGCTCAGCTTAATGGCTTTACGATAACTTTGAGCAGCATCAGTAAACTCATATCTAAAAAAGAGTGCTGTCCCAAGGTTTGAGTAAGTTAACGCATTAGGTGCTAAAGATAATGCGGTTTGCCACGCCATAGTGGCCTTTTCTAATTCATCATCAAGAAAATAGGCGCCGCCTAAACTACTGTAGCCATTAGCGTAGTTAGGCTTTAATAATGTGACTTTAAGGTATTTATCTTTGGCTTTTTTATATTGACCATTATTAAAGTAATAATTGCCAAAGCGCTGATAATTTTTCCAGTATCCCGGCTCTAATTGAATCGCATTAGCAAATAAATCCACCGCCTTATCATTGTGACCCAGTTGAGTCTGACTGTCGGCTGCGCCAATAATTGCTTCAATATTTTTAGGGTTAAGGGTTAATGCCTCGTCAAAAAACGCAATAGATTGTGAATAACGGCCACTTAAGCGCTCTAGGTTACCTAAGGCAACTAAGCCTTCTTCTTTTAAATTCGACACCTGAGTCAGTGCATTACAAATTTGCTGGGCTGATTCAAACGTCGCAAGTTTTTTATTTATCTGGTATTGATTTAGATAGGTTTGGCATAAACCAGCGCTGGCTAAGGTAAATTCCCCATCAAATGCCAACGCCTTCATAAAATGAAATTCAGCTTGGGCTAATGTGGCCTGAGTGGGAGCTTTAAACAGCTCGCTTTTACCTTGTATATAACTGTCATAAGCTTTGAAATCATCGGTGCTGATAAGGTCCTGACTATCTAATTCACTCGACTGTGCAATCAGTGATAAGGCATTAAAAAGCTCACGATATATTTGTTTTTGCACCAACAAAATATTGCCGACATCACCTTTAACAACCGAAGACCACACCTGTAAATACGTTTTGATATCAGTAATATGTAATATTATTGAAAATTCACCTGCATTTTCAGTAATGGCGCCATCGACTAAATATCGCACCCCGAGTTTTTCGGCATAGGTGGATAGTTTGCTGTTTTGGGGAATTTCATTTACTGCCCGCTGAGACATTAAATTAAAAGCGCTTTGCTTGCTTAAGGCGCTAATCACTTCGCCTTGAAAGGTGGATTCAAAATAATGTGGTAATTGGCTTTGCTCATCAAACACAAAAGGGATAACCGCAATGAGATTATCTTGAATAGGTAGGCTAGTTTTCAGCGCTGCGACCTTGGGTTTTTCATTATAAATAGAGTCAATTAAATGCAGCGATAAAAAGCCACCTAAAATGGACAACGCGCCAATAAAGAAAAAATCAAACGCCAACTGTTTGTAAAACACCTTTTTCTTCGGATGATTTCTATCAGCTTTAAATAAGTCTTTTTTGACCTTAATATCCTGAAACCATGTGTAAATAAGTAATATTGGAAAACCGACAACCAGTACTAAAACAACAATTTTAATGCCCCAATCAGGCACATTAAAAATCGGAAAGATAATGGCTATAATTTGAATAATGAGCCAAGTCATAATCGAAAAAGCCACGCTAACACGAAATAAATTAGAGTTTTTTAACAGGGCAATATTTAAGTGCCATTGCGGTGTATGTGTGCTATCGGCAGAATGCGTTGTCGACCGCTGCGCTTTTAACGCCACACGCTTTCGGTTAAGCGCCTCTTCATCAAGGGGGGCGACTGTCGCGATTAATCGATAGCCCTTTCGGGTAATGGTTTGGATAAAAACAGGGGACTCTTTGTGATCATCTAAGGCGTGGCGAATTTCGCTAATTACATGGCTCAAATTTCTACGCTTTCGATTAAGTTTCCCCCAACCAAAAGCGAGCAATCGCTGACTTGAAAGCAACTGCTCAGGGTTTGAACATAAATATAATAAGATTTCAAAAGCTTTAGGAGGCAAATGACGCCGTTCCCCATGAACAATCACTTCACCATCGTCGGGTAATACCACAATGTCATTTAACACAAAACCTTGACGTAAGTTAGGGTCGATTCCTTCCATATCGCTTTGATTTCTGCCCTTTGAGTCCATAAAAATTGAGCCTTATAGATTCTAATATTTGCTTGATTATGCGGAAACTTCACTGTTAAATGGGGAGAAATTTGATATTAAACTGAATGTTCAGTCTAGGTAGGTTTTGTATATTGCGCAAACCATGTGAGCCCCTTGATTCAGCGGTGTTTATCACAGGAAAATGACTCTAAAGCGGCCATATCAGGCGATATACGCGCTAAGCGTAAATGTTGCTGACTCACTTTAGTAACTGAAATTACATACATAAGTAGTACAAGATAATAGAGTCTTATATGTACTTTAGTTGCATGCTTGTTATTGTTTGAAGCTAAAATTTTAGCACTCATTGATAACAGCATATTAATACAGTAGGCAACCGGCACCTATCGACCCAATGATTGCCCCTCTAAGCCAAAAATAAAAAGCGCCAGTGATAACTAGCGCTTTTTGGGGGTAACTCCTTTAAATTAGTCTTCGTTCAACTGAACGGTGACGTTAGCAACATCATTTGCCTCGTTACCTTCATTATCTTTAACCACCACCTCAACGAGATCGGCAAGGTTACTGACATAAGGGGTAACGTCACTGGTGTCATATTTAAACACATTTTCAGCGGCGTCATTTTCAGTGGCAAGCAGATGCACATCGAACTGACATTCATAATAATCGTTAGCTAAAATGATTTGTGTACCATCAGTGCTACAACTGCTGTTACTCACCTCAAATGAGTTCGAATTAATTGCCGTACCGGAATCGGGGACGATCTGATCAAATCACCAAATTAATGTGCCGCCAACGGGTGGCAAGGCTTCACCTCAAAGCTTAGCTGTTTTTCAGCAAACCAAGAGGTGCAAATACCTCATAGTGGTGAACCCCACCAATTGGACTCACTATCAGTTTATTCGTCTAACCATCCGCAATGACACGAGCAAAGACTAAACCGAACAACAAACCGTAGATGCCCTAAAAATTGGCAACACAAAAGATAGCCATGTTTTGTTTATCCCCATTCAGATAAAAACCATCAAAACGATTGAGCTTAAAAGCGCCAAAGTCTGACTTTATGAACTAACTTGATAGATAGTCATATCGAAAAGCAGTGACTATCGCTTTCATCATACGCCAATTGTGGGAGGTAAAAAGTGGGTAGTCATTCAACCTGAACACCTAATGTACTGCGCCTTATAGCAATCATATTGTGCAAGCTATGCTGCTAAAAGCGGCTTAGGGTTCTACATACTAAGGAAGTTAAGCTATGAATAAAAACACCACAAATACTGGTGGCAAATGTCCAGTAATGCACGGTGCTACGACCGACAACAGCATGCCAAATACCAAGTGGTGGCCTAAAGCGCTTAATCTGGATATTTTGCATCAACATGATGCTAAGACCAACCCCATGGGCGATCGCTTCAATTATCAAGAGGAAATTAAAAAACTCGATGTCGCCGAGCTAAAACTAGATATGCATGCACTGATGACAGATAGTCAGCCATGGTGGCCTGCTGACTGGGGGCACTACGGCGGCTTAATGATCCGTATGTCTTGGCATGCGGCGGGCACTTATCGCACTGCTGATGGCCGCGGCGGTGCTGGCACAGGTAATCAGCGCTTTGCCCCGCTTAACTCCTGGCCTGACAACGTCAACCTCGATAAAGCCCGTCGGCTACTGTGGCCAATTAAGAAAAAGTACGGCAACAAGCTCAGTTGGGCAGATTTAATTGCCTACGCAGGCACCATAGCCTATGAATCCATGGGGCTTAAAACCTTCGGTTTCGGCTTTGGCCGTGAAGATATATGGCATCCTGAAAAAGACATTTATTGGGGAGCTGAAAAAGATTGGCTGGCTCCAAGTGGCAGTGAAGGCAGTCGCTACTCAGGTGAGCGTAATCTCGAAAACCCACTAGCGGCAGTGATGATGGGGTTAATTTACGTCAACCCAGAAGGCGTTGATGGTAACCCTGACCCACTAAAAACCGCCCATGATATACGGGTGACCTTTAAACGTATGGCCATGGACGATGAAGAAACAGTGGCCCTTACCGCTGGCGGCCATACCGTGGGTAAAGCCCATGGTAACGGAGACGCAAGTCTACTGGGCCCAGAGCCAGAAGCCGCTGACATTGAACAACAAGGCATGGGCTGGAATAACCAAGCGAACCGCGGTATTGGTCGTGATACGGTTTCCAGTGGTATAGAAGGCGCATGGACGACTCACCCAACCCAGTGGGATAATGGCTACTTTCAACTGTTACTTAACTACGATTGGGAGCTCACAAAAAGCCCAGCAGGTGCTTGGCAGTGGCAGCCCATCAATATTAAAGAACAAGATAAACCTGTTGATGTTGAAGACCCAAGCAAACGTTACAACCCCATGATGACTGATGCTGATATGGCGATGAAAATGGATCCTGAATACCGAAAAATCTCCGAGCGTTTCTATCATAATCCTGATGAGTTTTCTGATGCTTTTGCCAGAGCTTGGTTCAAGCTGACTCACAGAGACATGGGGCCTAAAACCCGTTATGTCGGCCCTGATGTGCCAGATGAGGAGTTGATTTGGCAAGATCCTATTCCCGCAGGAAACCGCCACTACGATATTCAATTGGTAAAAGAGCAAATCAGCGCCAGCGGGTTAAGTGTTAGCGAAATGGTAACAACAGCATGGGACAGCGCCAGAACCTTTAGAGGCTCAGATATGCGCGGCGGAGCCAATGGTGCCCGTATTCGTTTAGCACCACAAAATATGTGGCAAGGCAATGAGCCGACACGCCTGTGTAAGGTATTAACTATACTTGCCCAAATCGCGACAGATACCGGCGCCAGTATCGCCGATGTGATTGTTCTAGCAGGTAATGTCGGGGTTGAACAAGCTGCCAAAGCGGCAGGTTATGAGATGATAGTGCCGTTTTTTCGCGGCCGTGGTGATGCAAGCCAAGCGATGACCGATATTGACTCCTTTGCCGATTTGGAGCCGCTTCATGATGCATTTCGTAACTGGTTAAAGAATGATTATATTGTCAGCGCCGAAGAGTTAATGCTTGATCGCAGTCAACTGATGGGGCTCACTGCCCCTGAAATGACGGTACTTGTGGGCGGTATGCGGGTGCTTGGCACCAACTACGGCAATACATTACATGGGGTATTTACCGATAATGTTGGCGTGCTCAGTAATGACTTTTTTGTCAACCTCACCGACATGAATTATAGCTGGCAACCAAAATCAGATAATCTGTTCGATATTTGTGAACGTCAAACAGGCAAACTCAAGTGGACGGCAACACGGGTAGATTTGATTTTTGGCTCAAACTCACAGCTGCGTGCCTATGCTGAAATGTATGCCCAAGATGACAATAAAAAACGATTCGTTCGCGACTTTATTACAGCGTGGGCAAAGGTGATGAACGCCGATCGTTTTGATTTAATCTAAGTCGTAAACAGGCATGAACGCAATTTAAGTCTAATGCTAACAAAGCGTCGAGATTAAAAAAACAAAAAAGCGAATCAATCGATTCGCTTTTTTATGCTTTAAGTTAACAACTCAAGCTAATGCTTTTTGATCTTAACTCAAGCTACTGATTTAAAGATTAATCAGCTTACTTGTAAAAGGCTTCAATAGTGCCTTTAACTGTCATCATTAACGGTTGACCGCGACGGTCTAACGCTTTGTGAGACGGTACTTTAACCCAACCTTCACTGATGCAATATTCTTCAACGTCAAAACGCTCTTTACCGTTAACGGTAATACCAATGTCGTGATCGAAAATGGCAGCCACATGATGTGGGCTACGTGGGTTAACGGAAAGGCGATCAGGTAAAGCGAGTTTCTCAGTTGAGTCAGTCATGGTTGCTATCTGTAGTAATAAATATATCCGCTATTGTAGGCAATAGCGCCGTTTTGCTCAAGCGCAGCAGTCATAAATATCAACTAACTAAATAGCATAGACTTTCAAATCAAAAGATTTGTTTAACTATCGATATCGCTTAGGTCAAATCATTCACGTAACTTTCACACTTGTTGCGTAAAACTGTTAGCTGTTTCAAATTTCGCTATTGGTTAATCCTGTAAACTTCGCGCCAACAAAAGCTATGTTGGTAAGAGTAAATTTTACCAGATAATGTGTATAACAAATTTGTTTACTACATTTGTTTACTACAATAATCGCAGGTCACTAACGCTTATAGCGCTAAGTGGATCTCTCACCCAATACCATAAGGTTTTGGGGCTCTACCTGCCGTAGCTATGTAGCCAATGAATACTCATTGGTTAACTGATATTTAAGAGATCAAAGGTTATCTACTATGACGTCTAAACAGACCACCAAGGCTACTGCAGCCTCTGCTCCATTTATCGATCGCTATTTCAACATTTCTGCTCGTGGAAGTACCTTAAAACAAGAAATCATTGCTGGTTTAACAACTTTTTTAGCCATGGTGTACTCGGTTATTGTGGTGCCAAATATGCTTAGCACAGCAGGCTTCGACCCTGAGGCAGTATTTATCTCCACTTGCTTAATTGCCGCTTTTGGTTCTTTACTCATGGGGTTATGGGCTAATTTACCCATGGCCATTGGTTGTGCTATCTCACTCACAGCATTTACGGCATTCAGTATGGTACTGGGTCAGGGGATATCAATTCCGGTGACATTGGGCGCTATTTTTCTTATGGGTCTCATATTTACTTTTGTGAGTGTTACAGGGATCCGTCAGTGGGTACTGACTAATTTACCTAAAGGTATTGCTCACGGTACAGGTATTGGTATTGGTTTGTTCTTACTTTTGATTGCCACCAATAGCGTGCAATTAATCGTCTCTAACAATGCTGGCTTACCGGTAAAATTAGGTGACATCAATAGCCTGCCCGTTATTGCTACCATTATTGGACTTGCGGCCACCATTGGCCTTGAACGACGCGGGATACCAGGCGGTATTTTACTGGTGATCATTGGCTTATCGCTATTTGGGTTATTGTTTGATCCCAACGTGACCTATCAAGGCTTGTTTGCCTTACCTGATTTAATGTCTGATAAATCATTAATTGGTCAGCTCGATATTATGGGCGCATTAAACCCTGTAGTACTACCCATTGTCTTGGCTTTGGTGATGACCGCTATTTTTGATGCCACAGGTACCATACGTGCCGTTGCAGGCCAAGCAGAATTACTTGATGACAAAGGTAATATTATTAGTGGAGGTAAGGCACTTACCTCAGATTCTGTAAGCAGTATTTTTGCAGGCGCCGTCGGTGGCGCCCCCGCTGCAGTGTATATTGAATCAGCTGCAGGTACAGCGGCAGGGGGGAAAACAGGACTAACCGCAACCATCGTTGGTGTATTATTTTTACTGATGATGTTTTTGGCGCCATTAAGCTATTTAGTACCTGCATATGCCACCGCGCCCGCGCTGATGTATGTTGGCCTGCTGATGTTAAGTAATGTCAGTAAGCTTGATTTTGACGATAAAGTCGATGCTATGGCTGGGCTAACTTGCGCAATCTTTATTATTTTAAGTTGTAATATCGTCACCGGAATTATGCTAGGGTTTGTCACCTTAGTCATTGGCCGAATATGCAGCGGTGAGTGGCGTAAACTTCGAGTGGGCGTTATCGCCATAACCCTTGGCTTAGTTGTTTTCTACATGGGTGGTTGGGCAATTTAATACCCTTGCTTACGATAGCAAGTACTTACGATAGCAAGGCCAACTATTGACGTTGGCCTTTTTTTCTTTTTGTTAATGTTCAGCCATAAAAAAGCCTATCCACGCAAGGTGGCGGGCAATTCAATAGCCCCCTCTATCACTTCTGCGCATAACATCACTGTATCACCATTAACCACGACGAAAAGTCGACTACGAATGTGAAAAATACCAAGTGTAAACCAAAGTAAAGTTAGTTGATAAAGTCAATCAACTTAGGGTAAATTGCGCTGATTGCAGCAATCTATTTTCATGTCAGTCAATGAATATGAATCGCTAATTGGGATAATAAAATGTCATCGATGATGGTTAATGGAAACTTGATAAATGAAAACTTGGAAAGACGATTTAGGTAAAACACTCTACGTCATGGATGCACTACTGTTAATTGGATTTATATTAGTTTGCGCCCCTAAAGCCACAGGGGTTTTATTGCACGAATGGTTAAGCTTATTGTTTATAGTCCCTTTGGTTATTCACCTATTACTGCACTGGGACTGGTTAAAGTCACTGCCTAAAAAGTTTGTCAGCCAATTATCTGGTGAAGCCCGTTTTAATGCTGTGTGGGATTTTATTTTCTACCTAGCAATGCTGATGGTTATTTTAAGTGGCTTTTTGGTGTCAGAAGTGATGCTACCTCAGCTAGGGATTCATTTTGACATCCTTCCGGTATGGTCAAAAATACATCACGACCTAGGCAATCTATTGATGCCAATGCTAGGGATCCACTTAGCAATGCACTGGAAATGGATTAAGGGTATGAGTAAAAAGTTTTTCAAAAAACAAACAGCAAAAAAGGCCTAAATTATGAAATACCTTAGCCACAAATGGATAAGCCGTAGTTTTATTATTCTGTCAATTTCACTGCTATTCACCGCTTTATTGTGGACAGTATCCCTGAGTGAGTGGGCGACAACTATCAATATGGTTATTAGTGAGCCCCACTCAGAACCGAATATTTCACCATTACTTATCGGTGTTATTTCACTTGTCAAAGTCACCTTGTTGACACTGATACCGGCTGTGTTGTGTTTTGGAATTATGACTTTTGTCAGTTCAATATCGCGCTTTTTAAAGTTTCGTTCCCACAACATGAAGCTAAAATCCTAAGGATTAATACCTTGCGCTGGTAATTAATTGCCACAGCCGAACTGTAACATCCTCAATCCACAACTTACTTAAGCCATAGCAAAAGTAAGTTGTGTTGCTTTTCTCTTTATCGAATCGACCACTCAGTTACACCAGTTCCTATAACGTCCTATGCTCTTTGTTTTATCAGAGTATCAATAGCTAATCTTGTCATTTATAACCCCAAAACTAAAACCTCCCCCATAGCAACCAAAAACGATTTAAGTTATTGTAGTACAAATAGGTATAACTCGATGATAGTCCCTGTAAACGTTAGTAGTGCAGTGTGAGCTAAGCGCCTGTCAATAAGCTTATTGGAGCGATTATTCAAGATTGAAATATGGTTATTTAGCCTATTATTCAACGTTAACGCCTTCTATAACTTGATTAAATTTACAACTTATTCTGTTTTTAACTGATTTAACTTAACCGCATTTAAGGTCTAGCCGTGCCCTCTCAGTCCTATGTAAAAAAGAACCTTTCCCTTGCTTGGCCATTAGCATTAAATGGACTGCTGATGCAGTCCATGTTGATGATAGATACCTTATTAGTATCGCCTTTAGGCGAAATCCCCTTAGCGGCTATGGGCATAGCCACTGCTATTGTTGCTGCTATTTTGGGTATTCAAATGGCATTGGCCAATGGTACCCAATTGGTGTTGAGTCGCGCCGTTGGCTCTGGCAATAATCAAACACTATCAAAAGCATTCTGGTCTGGGATGATGATTAACTGCTCGGTGGGCTTGCTTTTTTGGATATTGCTAACCCTGTTTGATCGCCCTTTAATTGGCCTGCTGACAGACAATGTGTTGTTACAACAAGAAATTGCCAGTTACTTAGTGATTTCAAAATACATCATACTTTACACTGCACTAACCCAGGTGATGATTGCCCTGTTTAATGGCTTGGGTCGCACTAAAATTCCCTTTAAAGGGTATCTCATTGAGTTGCCCATTAACGCCGTCTTGTCCTATTTACTTATTCATGGTTATCAGTTTAGCGATACGATCGCAATTGAAGCTATGGGCGTTCAAGGCGCCGCACTAGGTAGCATTATTGCCATAAGCGTCCGGCTTATGTATCTGGGCTCATATATGAAATACAGCTCTGACATTGAGATCACGCTGCCTGATAAAAACACCTCTATGAGCCGCAATATTCGGCTGCATTTTATTGAAATTTTCCCGATTGCTGCCAATGTAACCATGCTGATGATGGGAGTGACTGTGTATCAGTTGCTGTACTCACAGCTCGACATTAATGCCTATGTCGCCATCACCTTGGTGATGCCTTGGATTAAAGCGGGAACCCAATTTATTGCGGCTTGGTCGCACTCATCAGCCATTACCATTAGCCAAGCTATTGGTTCTAATAAGATGGATGATTTGAGTAAAAACGTTGATACCAGTATCGATATTGCGGTGGTTATTTCAGTGATTTGCGCAATGCTGTTTGGTCTTATGAGCATTTTTATTGCCGATATTTACCCACATTTAGATGCAGCAACCTATCAAGCGTTAGCTGTCATTGCGCCGCTATATATCTTTTTGCCCATCGTGCGTGGTTACAACACGGTTCATGGCAATATATTACGAGCAGTGGGTAAAACTACCGCTGTATTCAAAATTAACTTTACTGGCCAATGGGTGATTTCAATCCCCTTATGTGCACTGATCATTTTAGTCTTTGATGGGTCAATTTTTTGGGCCTTTGCTATTCAGCCATTTGAAGAAGTCGTTAAAGCCCTGCCGTTTAGGCAACTCGCCAGAAAGTCGCTAAAAGAGTTCGATCATAAAAAAGCCCAAGCATTGATGTATGACTAAAACCTTTGTCTACAAAGTGCTGCTATTGTCAGTGACAAGTAGAGAATTGATACACTCAACAGGTTTAGATTTTTTCAGGCGCTATTGAGCTAGGCAGATTTATTGCCTTTACCAGCTAATCCACCATTTTATGATCTCGGCCAAATTACCAAATGCTAATACTTGCTAGTATCGCGGCAAATTTCACTGAGTAATAAATATGCAATTAGATTTAAATGGTATGACGCCAAAACAGTTTCTTGAACAGTATTGGCAAAAGAAACCACTAGTGATCCGACAAGGCTTTAAACACTTTGAAGACCTACTTTCACCAGAAGAAATGGCAGGCCTTGCTTGCGAAAACGTGGTTGAATCGCGCCGCGTGTTTAAAGCAAACGATGAATGGCAAGCTGAGTTTGGCCCATTTGAATCCTATGAAGAGCTCGGTGAAACTGACTGGACCTTAATTGTCCAAGCCCTTAATAACTGGGTGCCAGAAGCTGAAGAACTGCTCAAATGTTTTGATTTTATCCCACGCTGGCGCTTAGATGACGTCATGGTCAGTTATGCGACACCGGGTGGCGGAGTTGGTCCTCATATCGATCTCTATGACGTATTTATCTGCCAAGGTTCTGGCCGACGTCGTTGGAGAGTTGGCGATCTTGGGCCGCACAAAGAGTTTGCAGCTCATCCGGCATTACTGCACACCGAAGCATTCGACCCGATCATTGATGTTGAATTACTCCCTGGCGATATCTTGTATCTGCCACCAGGCTACCCTCATGATGGGGTAACCCTTGAGCCATCAATGAGCTTTTCTGTGGGTTACCGCACTGCATCGGCAAAAGATATGATCAGTTCAATGGCCGATCACATTATCGACAAAGATTTGTGCAATGAGCAAATTGCCGATCCTGACCGCGCCTTAAGCGAACACTCAGGTATTGTGAACAGCAGCGATCTTGAGCGAATTAAACAGCAACTTTTTGCCACCCTTGATGACAAGCTAGTCAGTGAATTTAGCGGTCGCTACCTGACTCAGTCTAAGTGCGAACTTGATTTACCCGAAGAGAGTTTAGGGTTTCAAAGTTTAGATGTGACTGAGCAGCTTAAACTGCAACCTTTAGTAAAGCTTGGCGGCCTGCGCACGCTGTACTTTGAAACCAGCGTTGCTGATGGCGTGCTGTATATCAATGGCGAGCAACTGCAACTATCTGCGGGCAAAGAAGCCTTAATCGCACTGCTATGTGATACCCAAGAGCTTAGTGCACAAGACCTAAGTCCATGGTTAAACGATAACGATGTGCTTGAGCAATTAACCGCTTGGGTCAATGCTGGTTACTGGTATTTTGACGACATCGACTAAATCAGATTGGCTCAGATAAGCTGCAGTTGATGACATTAAGTTAGTGATCAACTGAAGAAACAGTCTTTATCATGCAATCAACAAAAATGGTTCAGCGACATCAGTCACTGAACCATTTTTTTACTGTTAGATTTGCAATAATTTAATGCCTAGCCAAATTCAGTAACATGCTAATCGGTATTTAAGTTAATGGCGGTGGCGTTTTTACCGTACGTAATGACACGGATGTATGAAACTTGCGAATGTTAAAATCACAACGCAATGTGCTATCAATAAATTTTCATAGGCTTGTATGTCCGTAACGCAGACAATAAGCATGAAATCGTAACGGCCCGAGATTTGATAGCACTGAGTGACTTCAGGCGCTTTCATGACAGTTTGTCGAAATAATCGATAGATATCATCCCGGTCGCGATCCATTTCAATCGACACAATCAAAGTCAACTTATTGCCTGATAACTCGGGTTAATCAAACAAACATCACCAATAATGATCCCAGCCTCTCGTAAGCGTTTTATCCGCTTCAAACACGCAGGCGGCGACAGCCCCACTTCTACAGCGAGATCGATATTCTGAATTTTATTATTCGATTGTAACTGCATCAAAATGCGCCGATCGATCCTGCTGGCTCATGGCTTACCCATAGAAGCGAGCATTGCAAAAAAGCCGGGGGTTCCCTATGGGCAACATTAGTGATCCGTATCGGTGGAAGTTTTGCCCTTGCTTGGCTATAACACCAGTTTTATCGCTATAGCGAATAGGGCCAAGAGGCTGCGGTCATTGTATGGCAACAGGAAGGTAAACAAGGTATTGGCTATCTAGCATGGTTTGTGGAGCAGCTAGAAAATCTAGCGATGACTTTTGTGGTTATCGCAGCACTCATGTTTGTGCTTAAAATATTAAAACTAACAGGTTTTGAACGCCTATTAACCATGCTTCTGAAGCCATTATTCAAATTAATCGGCATCGGCTATTTACCTCAACACACCGGTAAAAATGTTAGTGCTGAACTTTCCTGACATTATGGTCATTCATAACCTACGTTCTGCGAAAAGAGTATTAACTGAGTTACCTTGCAAGGTTACATTTAAAGACCAACAACTTGAGGCCACCATGACTGATGTGTCGCTGTCAGACTGTCATATCAACATTATCAACGGCGGCTTAGATACATTAGCAGCATCCTCAACAATTACCGTCACAATAAATGATGACGATAATGAAGACAAAGAGGCTTGTTTAAGTGTGACTTGTAAAATTTGTAACCTAAAACCCTTTGTCAGAGGTGTTGAGTTTGGTGGGGAATTTGAAGCAGACCAAGCTTCAATCATTGAATCGATTATTCACATGGCCTTATTGTCAGAAAGATAGCTTTATAAAGGCTGACTTAACATAAATGCGCCCGCACAAAGAAAACATCTCAATAACAACCAAGAAACAACATTGCTACATGCGCGCAAATTTCGAGCAAACAAACCATTAGTCACATTAAAACAACTATTAACCTCACAGAACAACACAATAATCACTCATAATAACAACCTTCAGGCCGATATAGCTAACAATTACAATTAGGGACAACCTAAGCCACAACACGCTGTCAGTTTGCCAGGGTGTAGGAGTCAATATTCATGAGCTTTCTATCAACATTATCCATTCGCAATAAATTAATCACTGCCATGTTAATTGCGGTAATAGCATCAACCAGCATCGTGGCCTACGTCGGACAAAGCAGTGCTAAAAATGTCCTATCAACAAGGTTAGAGCAATCTGATATGCCAAACCTGGTGCAGCGTATTCGTAATGCTATTGATGGTGAAATCAACCAAATGAAGATAATGACCCAATCAATTGCGTCAAATAGCATGATAAAAATGTGGATCGATCAAGGACAAAGTGCTGAGGGTGAGCAATACCTCATCCAGTTTTTAGCACAAACTGCACGTGATAATGGCTTCAGTAAAGTCTCATTTACTGACAACAACAACCATAAACACTGGAATCAAGATGGTTTTTTACGCGAGCTAAAGCCAGATCATGATACTTGGTTTTTTAACTTCCGAGACAGTAATAAAACCGAATCAACTAGCATCTATAAAGACAGCAAGGGTTTCACTGATATCTATATCAACGCCCAACAACCTAATGGTTTTGGGGTCGCTGGAGTGTCTAAATCATTTGATGAAATGGTTGATTACCTCAACAGCTTCAAAATAGAACAATCTGGTTTTGTGTATCTCGTCGATGGTAACGGCGTCATCAAGGTGCACCCCAGCATCGATTACAAGGCTAAACAAACCATTAGTGACTTATATCCGTCAGTTAATACCCATAAGCTGATAAATAAAAGTGACTATGCCTCCGTTATGGTGGATCAACAATTGATCGCATCGAGTTACATTGCCAGTTTAGACTGGTACATTGTTGCACAAGTCCCTTTAGAAGAGCTTTATGCTGGCTTAGATACGTCGCGCAATAACATTATCATCACCTTTGTCGTGATAGCCGCATTATTTACACTGATCAGTGTTTATTTAGGGAACAGCTTAGTGCGCCCGATAAATCAGCTGGCCGATACATTTAAAGAGTTGGGTGAAGGCGAAGGCGACTTAACCCAACGACTTAATGAAAATGGCAACGAAGAAATGCGCCGACTAGCACAAGGCTTCAATGCTTTCATTAGTAAATTAAACAATGTTATTCAAGAGCTTGCTACCACTACTTTTGATGTTAATAGTGCATCTCAACAAGTCTATACAGATGCGCAGCACTCTAAAAAGCTCACTGATGTTCAGCGTGATGGCGCTCATCAAGTGTCGGTAGCCATTAACGAAATGGGCAGTACTATCGCAGAAATTGCCAATAATGCTTCAGTGGCCGCCCAAGCAACTACTGAAGCAACGCAAAAAGCACAACGCGCACAAACGGTAGTACAAGAGTCAAATTCAACTATTAATGACATGGCCAGCAATATGGAAGGTGTGTCGATGAGTATTGTGACTTTAGCCGAAAAAAGTAATGCCATTTCAAGCGTATTAGATGTGATCAGGGCTATTTCAGAACAAACTAACTTACTGGCCCTTAACGCAGCCATTGAGGCTGCTCGCGCAGGTGAGCAAGGTCGAGGCTTTGCGGTGGTTGCCGATGAAGTGCGTAACCTTGCTAAGCGCACTAGTGATTCTACCGATGAAATTCACCTTATGATTACTGAATTACAAAATGGCGCGAATGCTGCGGTATCATCGGTTCAAGAAGGTCGTGAGCAAGCTAAACTAGGTGTTCAAGCGTCACAAAGAACCTATCAAGCTCTTGAAGACATCGCCGAAAATGTGATGCAAATTTCAGAACTTAATATACAAATTGCCGCTGCCACAGAAGAGCAGTCTGCGGTGATCAATGAGATCAACCAGCATGTGGTAAATATTAGTGACAGCAGTGACAGCAGCGCTCAAGCCTCGACCAGTATCGAAAGCTCTAGCGAAGCATTAAAGTCAATGGCCAATGATTTAGATGGTTTGGTTAAACGCTTTAAACTTTAATCAGCAAAGATGATGGCGAGTAGTGGCAGGATGATTTAAACCCTATCACAGATAATCCTCCTAAATTTGACATTTTAAAAAGCCAAACGATTAAAAAGTTTGGCTTTTTTGTGTCAACAACATACAAGCTGTACTTAAATCAATTAAGTTAAAAACCCGCAATCGTAGCTTTTCGCTGTTTATTTACAATGCAAAAATTACCACGCTTAGTGCGGCATTTTGAGCAGGTTTCACATAGGGCTTGTGCTCTATCACCATTCTGCCAACGCTTCACTAGATCAGGCTCTGACAATAATGGTCTTGATAGGGCAAAGTATTGAATATTGGTATTCGCGGCAATGGTTTCTATGGCATCAATGTCCGTTAGCCCGCCTACAGTAATAACTGGTATATTCACTTCACGACTTATCACATCGCCATATTGATGAAAATAACCCTGTGGCTGAATGGTATGCCCCTCAAACGACTCACCAATCATGTCATTAGCTTTACCATGAATATTGCCAGAAATGATAATGGCATCAACGCCAATGGCTGCAAGCTTTTTACAAATAACACGGGTTTCAGCAAAGGTTAAACCACCTTCAAAAAAATCACAGGCGGTTAATTTCACCAGTATCGGGTAATCATCACCCACCAGCTTTCTGGTTTCCGTATAGATTTCAACTAAAAAGCGCAGGCGGTTTTCTAGGCTGCCACCATATTGATCATCTCTTTGATTGTAATAAGGGCTTAAAAACTGATTAATTAAATAGCTGTGGGCCCCATGAATTTCAACCCCATCAAAACCTGATTGTTTTGCCCGTAAACTCGCTTTCGCAAATGCCTGCACTATGTAATCTATCTCGGCAATGGTCATGGCTTTACCTAAGGTTTTTGTGCCACGCTCGCAAACCTCACTTGGGGCAAAAATCACTCTTTCACCCACGTTGTAAGTGGTTTTGGTGCCACCATAGGCCAGCTGCATGGCTATTTTGGCGCCATTACGGTGAACTAATTCCGTTAGCTGTTTGTATTCCTCGATAAAGGAGTCGTCGTACATGCCCATCATGCCCGCATTGGGTTTTTCTTCTGCGACGATATTGGCATAACCTGTAATGATCAGGCCGACTTCACCTTGAGCAAGCTCTTTGTATATGGCGTATAACTTTTCTGTCATATGGCCATCTTCAGTTGCCATATTTTCCCAAGTCGCACTGCGGATAAAGCGGTTCTTTAACTGCATGCTGCCAATGTGGGTTTCTGTATACAAAGTGCTCAAGTTACATCCTCTAAAAAGCGTCATCTATTAAACGGCGGCATTATAAAGGGCGTTGTTCAACAATCAAACAACTACAAGTCAGAAGTGAGACCTAGCTATATAGTCCAAAAGAGGTAATTAACTAGGGCGATTGAATAAGAATATCCGCTAAGGGGGCGGCTGGTGTACTACATGAGGTTGATCTAAAGCTCTTTTTACGAAAAGCGTTATGAATGATGGCGCTTTGCCGTATTATTCAACATAGCAAACTAAATAGTCAATTAAGCCAAAGCAGCTATCTTTGCGAGCAAAACAGCTAAAAATAAGTATCGCGGTAAAGTGTTAACTATTTAAAAAGGCTAGGCAGTTAACTGCCTAGCCTCAAAACCTTTAGCTAGCATCAAAAGACAAAGTTCACCGTCAAGCTTAATAACTCAACATCGGTACTTTCACCCCAAATAATTGGTGGTGCGGCAAATTGCGCTCGGTTTATTGGATTATCCCCTAAAATGGACTGGTACTCAGCATTAAGTGAAATCGATGAAGTCACATCATAGCGAAGCCCTATAGTCACCCCTTGACTCTCTCTAAGCTCACGACTCTCGGCATAAACCACATAGGGAGTAAAATCATCGATTGCATAACCAACACTGGCGTACCAATTACTTTGCAGCTCATCATGTTCAAATTCAGCCATAAACTGCCAAGCATCTAAACTGTATTCTGCCCCCAAAGTAAATACACTTAACTCATCAGCAGTAGGGGCTGGGCGTAAAGTATATTTAGACCGTAAAAATCCAGTATGGATACGATAATTAAACCCAACTAAATCGACATATATTCCGGTGGTATAGTCAGAATCAAATTGCATCAATATCGGCCCTAAATTCACCTCAGTTAAGCGGCCGAAACCATAATAAGGTGAAACGGTAAGTGATATTTCATCAGATAATTCATATTGCCAAGCCAGCGAAACACCATCGTATGAGGTGGTACCTAAAATCGAGTCGTAAATCTCACCCGGCGGCCTTGCCCACGCATAGGCTTGGCCAACAAAATAAAACTCAGAGACTAAAAACAAGGGTAAGCGCAATCGGCCAGCCCTTACTTTAAAGTCACTAAATTCATAACTTAGGTAGGCCCATTCTAACTCAGGTTCGCTCCATTTATCTTGGGTGCGCTTAACCACTTGAGCTGATGCATCAAAGCCCTCAAACACATCTAAATCAAGTTGTATTCCAAATAAAGTATCACAGTCATAACAGGTTTCATCTGTTATTTCCCGGTTAATAAATAATGGCGCTTTATTGTCTGATTTACTGATAGATGTTGAACCAAAACCACTGATGGAAAAGTTGTCAGTCAGCTCTATCGCAGCTTGTGCATTGGTTGCCATGCCAAGGGTTAATAGTAAAATTATGTATTTTCGGTTTAATAACATGGCTACTCTCCTTGTGGCACTGTGATTAAGATATTAACTTCTTCAGGCACCGACTCTATCGGAGCATATGCAATACCATTAGGATTGTCGTTCAGCCATTTGAGGATCTTCTTTATATCATCACTGTCTAACTCTTCTGGTGGCGAGCCTTTGCCGGAGAAAGCCAACCCGGCCCAATAACCATTCATTTGTGAGACCGATTTACCCAGCAACATGCTATAAAACTCTTCGCGGTGCATGGAGGTTTCAGGTAGATCAACTAAGACAATTTTAAAGCTACCTCCGACTTTTTTAGACTTACCTCGATATAACATTCTCGCCTTACTTTTACTTAAAGGCGGCATGTCATCATTAAGGCTAAAAATAGCGAATTCGACCTCAGAGCTTTTGCTGGTATCAGCCTCTAAAGCCCAAGTTGATGGGGATAAAATTAATGCAGTAAGAAAGATAAGCCGCCTTGTGCACAATCTACTCAAAAAAAAATGCTTCAGGCTCAATAAAAAGGCTTTGTGGTTTAATCCATTAATCATATAAAAACCTTCATTCCTAGATAGTTTTTGTACTATGCTAAACATAGTCAGAAGTTTTACTAATCTAAACTTAGCCAAGAACCCTACGATATACAACTTTATAGCTAACTTTTTATGGCTAATTTTACTCAAGGAGCTGAGATGAATTTATTGAATCGTATTTCAATAAAAGCAAGGATGTTGGCACTTGTCTTGTTACCATTGGTTTTTGCAGGTTTTTTATCAGCGTTAGAAATCCAAAAACAAACTGATAATGTGCAAGCTTTAAACAGCCTTAACAACAAAGTGACCTTTTTAGAGTTATTTTCCCAGCTTAATCGGCAAATTACTCAAGCGCAAGACGCGCTCAGCGGCCAAGATGAGCCCTTTGTATTATCCCAATTCACATCTATTACTGAGCAACTGTCTGCGTTATTACCCACAAGCTTTAGCGCTCAACACAGTGAAGATATTCAAGCATGGTTTAACAGCACTGAAGAAGCCTTAGCTGAATCGCCAGCCCTTACCAAAGAGGATTTATTTGATTGGTCAATTTGGATGAACGAATTGCAAAACCAAGGGTTGATGACGCTAGAAAAAGATAAGCTTGATGTACCTGAAAAAATTAACCAGAACTTGACGATTTTATTTCAATTGCAATGGCTATCACTGTGGTCTGCAGAAGAAAAATGGCTAATGGATCAACTGATAACGAATCGAGGCGACGAAGATCTGCTGAGTCAATTGAATATGAGCGCTGAAAGACAACAACTGTATGTCGATCGCTTTATTAATATTAGCGCCAAGCCTGAGCAAGTAGACCTGTTATTAACTACCTTTTCAGATCAAGCATTCCAACAAAGTTATCAGCTGCGCAGCCAATTTCTGCAAGGGAATGAAATTGTTGATAATACAGATGCTAACTTGGAGGTGTTTAATCAGCGTTTGAACTTAATTCAATATGTTGTCACTTCCATTTCAGAGCAATTATCCACCAATATTCACTCTGAAATAGCAAAGTCTAAACAGCTTATTATTATGTTCTGCGTTGCATTGCTAATATCGCTCGTTACTATTGGCACCATTGGCGCAAACCTTTACCGCCGCATTCTAAAGTATCTGCATCATGTGATTAAAACCATGTCAAAAATTGAAAAAACACATGATTACTCAAATAAGATAAACGAAAGTGGTAAAGATGAATTAAGCTACTTCTCTAAAAAGCTCAATAACCTAATTCATGAACGCTTTTTAAATGATGCCAAAATCTTGCAAGCAAAATCAGATGCAGAAAGAGCTAACCAAGCCAAAAGTTCTTTTTTGGCCAATATGTCCCATGAGATTAGAACACCGTTAAATGGCATTATTGGCATGTCGGAGATAATGTCAGGCACAAGGTTAACTCCTTTGCAAAATGAGTACCTGCAAACCATAGAAACATCCTCACATACCTTATTACTATTGATTAACGATATTCTGGATCTTTCTAAAATTGAGTCGGGTAACCTGTCTATTGCTTACAACGACACCAATATTACCGAGGTCATCTATGACACCCTCACTATGGTGTTAGCTAAAGTCGTTGAAAAGCAACTCGACCTTAAAATTGAAATCCCTGAACATATGCCTCACTTAGTATCACTTGACGAACATAGAATGCGCCAAGTATTAATGAACCTTCTGTCAAATGCAGTTAAATTTACCAATAACGGCTTTATTAAAGTCGCTGTGAGCTGCGATTACGACGAAGCTAACTATGCCAATATGAAAATTAAAATATACGATAGCGGTATTGGTATTAAAGAAGAAAATCACCAACAAATCTTTTCACCTTTTATCCAAGAGGATGGCACCATCACTCGTGAATTTGGTGGTACAGGGCTTGGGCTGGCAATTTGTAAACAGCTAGTGGGGTTAATGGGCGGCGATATAAAAGTTAGCTCAGAAAAAGGTAAAGGCAGTTGTTTCAGCGTTGAACTTAAAGCCCGCATCATTACCAAAGAGCAGCCTAAAAGAGACGAGTTTAAACACCTGACTACGGCAATTATTTCCAGTAATAATGATATTATTGATGCTATTGATGCTGCCTGTAGTAAACATGAATTTAGCATAAATTACCGTTACCCATCACCGTTTGACTTGTTACAGGATAAGCAAAAGTTTGATCTGTTATTTATTGATAATGCCTCAATGAACCGAGAGGCTTTAAAAGCATTACCCGAATTACTCATGCTGCAAGATAGTTTTTCCATTGCCATTAATAGCCCTTCTGAGCAGCGAACATTAGATAACATTGACGCCTCTATCACCATACCACTGCTTGGCAGGCGCTTTAGCGATGCCATTCGTAATGGCATCGAAAGTCGTACTCTGCGCAACAAAGTCACCCCAGCTGAAAAAAAAGCCGCCAATGATGGTATTGATAAGCAAGAACAACCACGCACCATTCACGGCATGATTTTGATTGTCGAAGATAACCTCGTTAATCAAAAGGTCGCCTCAGTGCTAGTCAAGCAAGCGGGCTATAACTTCGTAATTGCTAATAATGGGCTTGAGGCGTTTGATTTTATTAGTGATGGCAAAATATTTGATGCAATCTTAATGGATTGTATGATGCCCATTATGGATGGTTTTACTGCCACCCAAAAAATCAGAGAGTGGGAGCAAATAAACCCATCTGTGCAACGGCTGCCAATCATTGCACTTACCGCCAGTGTACTGGATCAAGATATTGAGAAATGTTATGAATCAGGAATGGATGATTATTTGGCAAAACCATTTGAAAAGCATGTTCTTATCGAGAAAATAAAACAGGTCACCAAGCTTGCAGGTTAGCAGTAAGAGTATTTGCAGTAATTGAATTTAGGCTAACACCAATAAGCTGATTGTATAAATGCCTGATTTGCTGACTGTATAAATATCTGATTATATAATTGGCTGATTACCTGATTGTATGAATGCCTGATTTGCTGATTATCTTGAGATGCAACCAAACATCGAAAAATCACTAATCGCTATCAATTACCTTCATATTAAGCGTTTCTGCTGCAATAATTTTTGTTTTTCCTTTTGTTTTTTATCTCGTGATAAATGTTTTGAACTTTTTAGGCCGACACATTTATCACGCTTAAAGTGTCGCCAGCAGGGCATTTCATTACTGGCAACGCTATATTTTGCGATTAAAATCGCCACTGAATTATAACCTGAGCTATACCTTAACCTTAGCAGCGCCAAAGCTATTTTCAAACTCTTGATCTAGACTGGCATTATCAACTTTATTGCCCTTTAAGCGCTCAACCACAAGGTAATTTACCGGAACCAAAATCAAGGTGATAAAGGTGGCAAAGATAATCCCAAAGCCCAATGATATCGCCATTGGAATTAAGAACTGCGCTTGGGTCGACTTCTCTAATAATAGCGGCATTAGGCCGATAAACGTGGTCAAACTGGTGAGCATAACCGGTCTAAAACGTTTTGCACCTGCGGTTAATACCGCCTCCGCTAATGGCATACCATCGGCGCGTTTTTTATTAATAAAGTCTACCAGCACTAGCGAGTCATTGACCACAACGCCCACTAGCGCCAACATCCCCAATATACTGAAAATGGTCAGTGGCGAGCCCATTAACCAATGACCTAGTACTGCGCCAATTAAGCCAAAGGGGATCACGCTCATCACAATTAATGGCTGAATGTAAGACTTAAACGGAATTGCGAGTAGGCTATAAATCATAAACAACACAAACACTAAGCCCCATTGCAACGACCCAAAGCTGTCTCGCTGTTCACGAGCTTCGCCTTCAAGTGAGTGCCTTACTCCAGGGTATTGCTGCACTAAACCATCAAGGTACACCTTAAGATCTGCTTGTAGCACAGTCATATTGGTATTGTCTTTATCCACGTCGGCAGTGACATTTAACACCCGATAACGATCGATGCGTTGAATACTTGATGGGCTCTTACCTGAGGTCATTTTAGCCACATGACCAAGCGGCACTTGCGCGCCCTGACTGGTGGTAATCAGGACCTTTTTAAGGTCATCTAATGACTGACGTTCATCTAGCGGCAAGCGCAGCATTACTCGCACATCATCACGGCCACGCTGGATGCGCTGCACTTCTGAGCCAAAATAAAAGCTTCTTATTTGACTTGATACTTCCTGTCGAGTGAGCCCTAGCGCTTTACCTTGCTCGGTTAACTCAATTAGCAGCTCTTCTTTACCGTTAGATAAACTGTCGGCAATATCAAATACTGTCGGGTAAGTTTTTAAATGCTGTTTAACCTGATCGGCAATCTCACGTAAGGTATCAAGGGAGTTTGCACTGAGCTGCACATCAATAGGATCAGAGCTTCGGCCAATTTCAGCGCGGTAAGTCACTGACTCAGCCCCAGGAATTTCACCAACACTTTTACGCCATTCAGTTAATAGTTGCCTAGAGGTAATATCTGATTCACGCTTCTCTGCTGGGGTTATTTCAAAACGAACCCCACCTGCATTTGAGCTACCGCCGCGACCACCCGTTGTGGCCAAAATATTGATGATCACGCTTTCACCGGTTTCTTCATCACGATACTTTTCTTGCAGCGCCTCCGCTTTTGCAGCAATGCTAATGATATGGCCATTGGTCACTTCAAATGGGGTACCCGCTGGCATGGTCAAGTTAAGCCTGACGGTTTCACTGGGAATGCGCGGGAAGAAGGTAAACTTAGTCCACCCCGTGGCCAACAGTGCCGCTATCACTAACAACACACTGAGAAATAAGCTCAAGGTGGCGGTTTTATGCTTTAGCGCTATGCGTAAAAATGGTTGATAGAACTGAATGATTGCTCGTTCAAATCCATCAGCAAACTTTTGCTGAAAAATCTCAAACTTATTATAATTTTCCTTCTCGCTGCGCATCTTAATATATTTAAGGTGAGCGGGTAGCACAAACTTAGATTCGATTAACGAAAACAATAATACTGGGATCACCACTATCGCAATTTGACCAAATATCGCCCCGCGAGTGCCTTCGATAAACAACATAGGTAAGAAAGCGGTCACTGTGGTTAAGATGCCAAAGGTCACTGGCGCGGCCACTTCTTGGGTACCAAGAATCGCCGCTTGCTCGCCATTGGGCGCAGTCTTAAGGTGGGTGTAAATATTCTCGCCAGTGACAATGGCGTCATCGACCACAATCCCCAATACCAAGATAAAACCAAACAGGCTGATGACGTTTAACGACACATCAAAAAATGGCATCACAATGAATGCGCCCATAAACGAAACTGGAATACCAATAAACACCCATATGGCAATTGATGGACGTAAAAACAATGTCAGTAATAGCAACACAAGTATGCCGCCCTGCAGCGCACTGCCTGTTAGGGTAGCAATACGGTTTTTAACGATTTCAGAATCGTCATCCCAATAGCTAAGGCCATAGCCTTCAGGCAAGGTTGCCTGACGAGAATCAATGTAGTCTTTAACCTTATCAGCCACATCAATCGCGCTTTGCTGACCAATACGATACACATCGATAAATGCCGCTTGTTGACCATTAAAGCGAGTTCTTACAGGGGTTTCTTCAAAGCCATCAACCACATTTGCAATATCGCCTAAACGAATAATGGTGCCGTCAGCGGCAGATTTAATGGCAATATTGGCAAACTCATCTTTGTAATAAGCTTGGCCTTTAGAGCGCAGTAAAATGTCGCCACCCTGAGTTTTTAAATTACCCGCAGAGATATCAGTACTAGAGGCATTAATCGCCCGTGATACTTCACTCAGAGTTAAGTTGTACTGGCGTAATTTGTTTTGCGATAAGGCTAATGACACTTCATAGTTACGCACCCCGCTTAAATCTAGTTGGGTGACACCCTCTAGGCGCAACAATTCATCGCGCACCACTTCAGCAAACTCGATGGTTTCTTTTTCGCTATATTTGCCGGTTACCGTTACTGCGATGACTTCACGCTTACGCTGGGCAAGGGCAATGACAGGTTTTTCGGCATCAACCGGAAAGGTGTTAATGGCATCGACGCGGCTTTTAATGTCCGCTAGCATTTCTCGGGGGTCGTAACCACTGTCAACTTCAATGGTGACCTGCGATGATGCCTCTGAAGAGCTAGAAGTGATTTTTTCTATGCCTTCAAGATCTTGCACCGCCTCTTCAATACGAATTGTCACCCCTTTTTCAACATCTTCAGGGGTCGCGCCACGAAGCGATACTCGAACAGAGATCCTTTCAGACTCAACTGTCGGAAACACTTCAAGTGGGATCTGCGTTGACAGTGAACCTAAACCTAATACCAGCAGCAACAACATTAATAAATTGGCCGCTACGTGATTTTTAGCAAACCAAGCAATCATGGCTGTGACTCCTCTTTACTAGCAGGTTTGGTTTTACGCTCGCCATCAGGCTTACTGCGAGACTTGCCATCGGCTCTGCCCTCACCTCTTGGGCCTCGCTGTGGTTTAACTTTATTCGTTGCGCCAACAACAGTGACAGGGGTGCCTGAACTCACTTGTCCAAGGGAGGTAATAACCAGTTCATCGCCACTTTTCAAACCTGTTCTAACTACCGAATCTTGGCTGTTTTGCCATCTAATGGTCACTTCTCTGCGTAATAACTTGCCATCATTAACCACATACACATAGCTACCTTGATAGATTGCTTTAGTCGGGATTACGATCGCTTGGCTCAGCTTTTTACCGGCAATATTGGCTGTCAGGTATTGACCAATTTTCAGTGGCATTTGCTGATTAGCTTGATAATCAAATGGATCATCAATTTGCGCCACCACATACAACTGCTGCGAGTTACTATCGATTGCACCTTCGGTGCGAATCAACTGCCCTTCCCATTTTTGCAGGCCTATTAAGTCAGACTCAAAACTCACTTTAGCCACCACAGACTTACCTTGCTCAGGTAGTTCTACCAGTGCTAAATCACTGTTATTGATTGGTAAACGTATTTCCACATAATCGGTGGCGTAAATCGTTGCCAGCTGACTATTGGTCGAAACCACCCGGCCTACATCAACATGTTTTTCTAAAATTCGCCCAGAAAAGGGGGCAACAACTTGGGTACGTTCCAAGGCCAAGTTGGCTTGTTCAAGTTTCGCTTGGTTAGATAGCATTGCCGCTCGCGCTGCAGCTAATTGCGGCTCACGCAACACCAGCGATGTCGGCTCGCGGCCATTACTCAGGCGCTGCCAATCTGCTAAGGCTTGATTAGTACGTGCTTGTTCTTCTAATAATTGTTGCCTAGCCAACATTAACCCAGCTTCAGCAATTTTAACTTCAGCTTGATAATCTCTATCATCAAGCTCAACTAACACTTCGCCAGTTTCAAAAAAACCACCTTCACGAAAGTTGGGGCTAATAGATAGAATTTGACCTGAAGCCTGCGTCACTAACGAGCTTTGGGTGCGCGGTTTTACCACCCCAAAACTGCTCACCTGAATTTGATAATCTTGTGGCTTAAGCACCTGAGTTTCAACCGACATGGCAGCTACAGCCATCGGTTTGCCACGCTTAGTGGTAGGTGGGTTTGAGGTAATCACCATAATAGTGGCAACCGCAACCGCAACAATGCTTACTGGGATCAGGTATTTCTTATTCATCATATTTTTCTTCTTCTGTCACACTGGCATCTAAATCGCCACCTAAAGCAAGGTGTAATCCGATACGGTTGGCAATGATTTGGTTTTTTAAGCTGATAACCGAACTTTGGGCCACAAAGGCACGATTTTGGGCATCCAGTACTGTGGTATAGCTGACAAGGCCGATTTGGTATTGCTCAAATGATAGGGTTTCAGCTTGGAGGGCATTGTCTTGCGCTTGTAAAGTTGAGCGATATTGCTGCTGCAAACTGGCATCAAGATCAAGGTTGTTTTCAACTAGCTCAAAGGCACTAAACAAAGTATTTAAATACTGCTGCTCTTGCTGCTTTAATTTCAGCTTTTGCTGCTCGGTTTGTGACTTTAAGCGACCGGCGTTAAAAATCGGTGCGGTAATACCGGCAAATACTGACCATGAACTGTAATCACCACTTAATAAGTTAGCAATATCATTACTGGCGGTGCCAATATCAGCCCCTAAACGTAAGGCTGGATAACGCTGCTTTTGAGTAAAGGCCACGACGGCATCTTGAGCGAGCAACTGATACCAAGCGGCTTGCAGTTGTGGTTTACGTTTAACGAGCTCGCTGGGGACGCCAATTTTAATCCCTTGTGGCAATAGCGGCAGTGTTTCATCTATCAGTAATTTACCTGCTGGATAGCCGCCTAATAAGCGCTCTAAGGTTCTAATATCTTTATTGCGCTGACTGCGCTGTGCCAACAGGTTTGAGTTTTCACTGTGAAACTCATTTTGAGTTAAAAACACATCCAGCGCGGTGTTTAACCCTTGCAGGTAACCCGACTCAATGATGTCAAAATTAAGTTTGGCATTTTCGGTGCGACGCTCAAATAGCTTAACGAGCTCTGTTGAGGTCACTACCTTGTAGTAGGCAATCACCACATCAGCAACCAGTGCATCCCTTGCTTGCTGATAATTGGCCTCAGCAGTGAGTAAATTCAGTTTTGAGGCTTTAGCGCTATCGGATAACTTGCCCCAAATATCTAGCTCATAGCTAACATCAAGACTAAGACTATTGGAGCTAGACGTTGCATCACTATTTCCCCCTCTAGCACTATTAGCCGATAAGCTTAACTCTGGCCAAAAGCTGGCATCACTGACATTAAGCTGCTGCTTGTTAACCTCGACTTCAAGAGCTAACTGAATTAACTGCTGGTTGGTGTTCAGGCCAATACTGATAAGTTCTAATAACTGATCGGTAGCGATTGGTGTTACCCAACTTTGATTGTCTTTTAATGATTTGGCGTCGGTATGCCACGACGCAGGCAGCTCAGGTTTAACCAAAGACTCGTCAAGATAGGATGAACTGCTGCAGGCAGATAAAATGAATAGCGAAGTTGCAACCGCCACTAGCGTATAGCGTGTTTTCATTAACTGGAAATCCATTTTCGTTTATTATTATTTAATATGATTTAATATTATTTAGATGTTACGTGATTGATTTTAATTAGATCACTTTATAAAGAAAACTGCCAAAGGGTAACTTTGCATAGCTTTACATAGGTTATGTGAATAAAAGCAATGTATTGCAGCTAGGGACAAGTTTGTCGGCGGCTGTATCAGGCATTAAAGCAGAGGTTTCACCCAAAGTGGGCAATGATGCAGGCTTATTAAATGTAACAAGCCTGCCGGTTTTTATTAAAAATTGTAATCAAGTTTTACCCAAGCGGTTCGACCCGGCTCATTAACTTGAAATAGTGGTGAACTACCAGGAATGTCATTACCCGCTCCAGAGCGACTAACATGTTCGGCATAGGTAATATCAAATAAGTTCTCAATACCAAAACTCACTAAAATATCATCATGCTTCCAAGAGCCATTGATGGCCAATGTGCCAAAACCACTGCTTTCAGCCAGATCTTGTCCTGAGATATTACCTTGACCAATTGCGACTCTATCTTGCGCCGCAACCATCCGCCAAAATAACCCAGCGGTCCAATTTTCAGCTTCATAATTCACTGAAATACGACCCTCTAAAGGGGATATTTGCCCTAGTGGTGTATTGTCAGTGTCATTCTCACCATGGCTATAACTGACGGTGGTTTGCGCCGACCATTGATCAGTAAATGGATATAGCAGGCCTAATTCGCCGCCCCAAATCGTTGCATCAATATTGTAAGCTGCGGTCTTGGCAGTATTAGCATCAATTAAGATGTAGTCTGCCACTTTGCCGTAATAAAACGCCGTGGATATTTTAATATCGTCTTGATAAATCCAGCCAACATCAAGCTGGGTGGTTTTTTCAGCATCTAAATCAAATGCCTTAAGTGACAAATCATTATTGTCTGCCTTCATGAACTCCCAATAGTCAGGAATACGTTGGGCATGGCCGCCGCCAATATAATATTGGCTTTTATCAGTCTCAAACTCGTAGCGAACAAAGCCACTGAATAAGTCATCATCACGGCTGCCTTGCTGGGCCACATATAAACTGGTTTGCCATTGATCCATTCTTAGCCCCGTCAAGATTTTACCTTGGTTAAGCTGATAACTTGATTCAACAAATAAGCCGGTATTGATATAAGCCATGTCCTGCATAAAGGGTTTTGCTAATAAATCATCTAGGCCATTATCTTCTGCTTGATTGATGCTGCGTCCTTTGTGCTTACTGTCCATATAGTCAAGCCCGACAATGGTTTCCCATTTTTCATTGGCTGAAATATCAAACCATAAATGACCACCTGCGGTTTTTCGTCTGACATTAGTGCCTGCATTTACGCCGCGGTCAAACTGATCCATAACGTGATCGTTTTCATTACTATATAACTGAAAATCAATATTATTCAGCCAGTAAAAATCAACATCCTTTTGCAGCAGAAAGGTGACATTTTCATTATCGATCACACGAGCTTTATTGGTTCTGTCAGCGTACTCAGCCTCACCGCTTGAGCTGCCATAAGCAAGCTCAACCACGGTTGACTCGTCGGGGGTCCAACCTAAAGCAAAATTGTAATTATTACGGTCATAAAGGGATTGAATGGTGGTACCATCACCGTCTTGATAATGATCGCTTTTAGACTTATTAGCATCAAAATCAATGTAATGGGTTTCAGTACCTGCTTTTATTTCGACTAAGTAATCTTCACGGCCAAAACTGCCACCGGTTACGCTGGCGCGACCTTCAAGGCTTTTCTCACTAAAGCTATGGCGATCTTTTTCAAATAATACCGTCCCTGCGGAACCTACTGGGCCATATTTTACTGTTTGTGGGCCTTTAATCACTGTAATGGCATCATAGGCTTCTGGATAAATATAAGCTGTTGGCGGATCCATACGTCCGCCACAGGTGCCATAAACATGCTGGCCATCATCAACAATACTGATGCGTGAACCGCCCATGCCTCTTAAAGAAGGGTCGCCACCTGCGCCGCCTTTTCTGGCGATACTAAAACCGGGGATGGTTTTTAAGTAACCTGCACCGTCATAAGCGGGCAGCGGTAATCTGGGCTTTTTGGGATCGGTGACAACTTTGGCAGGATCGCGCATTAACTCCCCTGTCACCACAAGGTAGTCATCACAGCTTTTATTATCGCAGTGCTGCTTGTGTTTTTTTTCTTGGGTGGTTTCAACAGCCTGAGTGTCTGTGGGATTAGCCTCAGTGGCTTGAACGAAGGAGGTGGGTAAAAAACCTAAAGCGACAGCGATAGAAATCATCAATTTAGAGTGGTACATAAACAGTCCTATGACAAACCTATAATATTTGTGCGGACATTTATAAATTAACCAGAACAGGTTTCAACTTAAAACCAACAAACTGCGACACTATGTCACAGGCTAATTAAAGGGAGGTCAAAAATACTAAACTCTTATAAATAAAAAACCTTTTATTCAAGTAGATAAGTAGGGGTAGCAGCCCATTTGAAATAACATCGCTGCCAAATAATAAACTGAATAAATGGATTTTTGAGCCATGGCGCTTAACCATAATAAGGGTTTTACCTTAATTGAGCTCGTAGTCGTTATCATTATTCTTGCCATTCTAGCGGTTACTGCCGCACCTAAATTCATCAATTTATCAACCGATGCCAGAATTGCGGCATTAAACGGCGCAGCGATAACTCAATAAAGTCACCTCCTCAGCCAAGTACATTAACCACAACTAATAGGGAAAATGTGATTCTGCTTGCTCTATATTCAAACCCACAGACAGATAAAATCATCTGAGTTAAAACTTATCGCCGACTAATTTAAGTGGTTATTAATTATTTCAAAAAATACCCTTTTTCGGCCTTAACAAGGGTCAAAATTTAAGACACAATGGAGATAACATCCATCTAGACGGCTAAACATGAAAAAATCATTAAAACAGCGTTCATCCGATCATCACCGTGGGATCTATTTTATTGGTACAACCCCACCAAAAATCGATACTGATTTTGAATCGGTCAGTATTATCGCTGATAAATTGTTAGCTCGCCTTGATGAGATAAACTTTGATGGTTTGATCATCTACGATATTCAGGATGAAACCAGCCGCATTGATACCCCAAGGCCTTTTCCCTTTAAAGCCACTCATGACTCTGGTACTTACGCTCAGCTAATCAATCAAAAGTCAGGCAAGCCAGTTATTGCTTATAAGAGCGTTGCCGGTCTTGATGAACAGGGCTTTAGTGAGTGGTTGTCCCGCGCTTGGTATCAAAATAATGTCAGAGACTTGGTATTAGTGGGATCCCCATCGACTCAGGTTGCAAGTTCATTACCATTAAATGACGCTTACCGCGTATTAGCGGCGCACTCTCAAGCATTCTACCTTGGTGGCGTGGCCATTGCAGAGCGCCATTTAAGTAAAAAAAATGAACATATTCGCCTGTTAGGTAAATCAAACCAAGGCTGTGAATACTACATCACTCAGGCGGTGTATAACGCCCAAGCAACCATTGATATGTTAACCAGCTACGCCAAAGAATGTGCGTTAAACAATATCAAGCCTAATCGCATCATCCTGACATTTTCACCTTGCGGCAGTGCTAAAACTCTGGAATTTATCAACTGGTTAGGTGTGTCGGTACCCGAAGCTACCAGCCAGCGTATTTTGTCGGCAGAAGATCCTCTGTATGAGTCAATTAAGATTAATCACAGTAACCTGCTGAAAATTTTAGCCGCGGTTATACCGCTTAATATTCCATTAGGGCTGAATATTGAAAGTTTAACTAACCGTAAAACTGAGATTGATGCCTCGATTTTGATGTACAAACTGCTAAAGGGCACCATGGATCAAGCCTTAGCCCAAAATCAAATTGATCAATTTGTGCTAAATAAATAGTCCTCAGCGATAAAATCTTGCCCTATGGTGTTAATAGCCGCCATAAGGCAAGCTTTCAGCGTCAAGCGCCAGTAACAAATGGCTTAGCCATAAGCGCTTATATTGACTCTAAAAAATCACATAAACCACAATTAAATATTGAAAAAAACCAATAATATCAGTTATTGTTGAATTAAATATGGGGGGATAACTGTAAATTAGCAGTAATGGTTAAAGGTCAAGTGTTAGCCTATAAGTCAGCAAGGTGCTTGCTAAGTCGAAGCATTTACCAACACCGACTTGCGGCGCTAAAGGCCCTCAGTTATCTCATCAACGCATTTCAAACAAAGGCACAGTCATCACTTAAACTTGCCTAATTTTTTACTACTTTTGCTTTAATGATAACCAGCAATGAGCTTTATTATGACTATAATAGCATTAGGTTTTGTCGACTTTTAACCTCGCGCATAAGTTCAATTTGTATCTGTTCAATTGAGGACTAACTATGGATAGCCAAAAACTCAATACACTACTTGCCACAGTGACTGACAATGCCATTAATGCATATTGTCAATTCGGTGAAGAAATGCTGGTAGAAATTAATCGCTGGATTTCAAAGCCCGAGCAAAGTCGTTTTTTAAATGGCAATTCGCTGGACTTATTAATCAATAATCACCGCAACCACCTTGGGTTTATCTCCCAGGTTATTGAATCCCGTGATGGAACCGCTTTAGTGAAAGCACTTCCTTGGGTCTATCAGGCTTATCATTCTCAAGGGGTGCCATTTCTCTACTTTAAAGAAGAACTAGAAAAATGGCAGCAATTGATTTTAAAGACAATTCCACCAATTGAGGCTGCACAATTAGTGCAAATATACGATTGGATGCTTAGGGCCCATGATGAGTGCTGTAGCCTAATAAAAGGCAACCGAGAAGAAGAGTTTATTGCAATGGATAACCCCTTTCTCCACTATATTATTACAGGTGATCACCGTAACGCCTACAGCTATGCATTCAATAAAGTCACTACATGGGAAGACTTTGAGCGTTTTTTTAATAATGAGGCTCAGCCCGCTCTCTATCAAATAGGTTTGCTTTGGCAAAATGGTGACGTATCAGTATCCACCGAACATTTAGCCACAGCCATTACCAATCGTGTGCTCACTGGGCTGCTAATGCACCTAGACCTTCCAGAAATAACTAAACCAAAGATATTGGTAACTTGCGCGGCATCTGAACAACACCAAATTGGCTCATGGATGGTTGCCACAGCGTTAGAAGCAAATGAATGGGATACAACCTATCTTGGTGCCGACGCACCTAAAGATGCCATTCTTGATTATATTACAAATGAGTCACCTAAAGCCGTAATCATCAGCGTTACCATGCCTTACAATATCAAAAAGGCTCGAGAGATCCTCCAAAAAATCGACGCCTTATACCCACATATTAAAACCATTGTAGGCGGTCAGGCGCTGTCTTTTTTCCATGAACCGCAAGAAGTGCTTAAAGCCGATTTCATCACCAGCGATTACAAAGAAGCGATTCAAAAGCTCAACACCTGGTTAGCTTAATGAATATCCCCAGTGAACTTGCAATAGATATCGCAGAAAATTCGCACGTATTGGCTATCGCTGAGTTTGCTTACGATGGCACATTAATCAGTCACAACCGGGGCTTTCACTTACTGTTTGCTATTTTTCTATCTGAAACAAACAATTGGCATGACTTTTTTGCCGGTGCCCCTCGAGTGACACAAATAATAGACCTTGACTCAGATCCGCAACTACTTAAAACCACAAAAGGTGAAGGGCTTTTATGTTCGTTTCGTAAAATGGAGTCCTCGTTCTATTGTATTGCTGAAATGTTGGAGCTAAAAGATGAAAAGCTAATTGAAGAAATAAGCAGTCTTAGTAATCTAATGGCGCAACTCAATTTTCAGCTTCGTCGCGAAAAACGGCAACTTATTAAAGCCCAAAAAGACATAGAAAGAATTGCACGTGAAGACCCACTGACATCCTTGCTAAACCGACGAGCATTTTTTGACATCATTAATCCCAAGTTGTCGTTAGCCAAACGAGAAAACATGGAGGTAACCCTGTTCTTTATTGATTTAGATTTTTTCAAATCGGTTAATGATAATTGGGGGCATAATATCGGAGATATACTACTTGTGGCGATAGCAAATATGCTTAAAAAGACCCTTAGACTTGAAGATATTATTTCTCGCTTTGGAGGAGAAGAGTTTGTCGTTGTCCTTACAGGGCAATCGTTAACCGATTCGTTCATATTGGCTAACCGTATCCTAGAAAATTGCAGAGCGCTCAAAATTGCATCACTGGACAGAGTAAATACCCTTTCAATCGGCATTGCCCAGTGGGATAAAAACGAAGATATTAACAAACTGATTAAACGAGCAGATGATGCATGTTACATGGCGAAAAACAGTGGCAGAAATAAATATATTGCCTTAAGCCCTGAAACGGCAACAAGCCATTAATCATGGCTGCCCATGTTATTTTCAGAGACTGACCCAAGTGATTTAGTTCGGGAAATTAAAATATAAAAAAAGCCTGAAGCGATACTTCAGGCTTTTTGGTGTAAACGATAGCGAGTTTAACACTTGCTATCGTTTGTAAAACGAGTCGTTAAAACTGGTTCATTGTGTTGTCTTTACCTGACGCTTTAAGCGCTTGGTCACCAGAGAAGTACTCTTTATGTGCATCACCCATATCAGAACCTGCCATGTTTTGGTGTTTAACACAGGCAATACCTTGACGGATTTCCTTACGTTGAACATTAGCAACATAACCCAACATACCTTGGTCACCGAAGTACTCTTTAGCTAAGTTATCAGTTGATAGTGCTGCGGTATGATACGTTGGTAGCGTGATAAGGTGATGGAAAATACCCGCTTCACGTGCAGCATCAGCTTGGAAAGTACGAATTTTTTCATCAGCTTGAATAGCAAGCTCAGTTGTATCGTAATCAACACTCATCAATTGATCGCGGTTGTAAGCTGAAACATCTTGTCCTGCTGCTTGCATTGAATCAAATACTTGCTGACGGAAGTTAAGTGTCCAGTTAAACGATGGTGAGTTGTTATACACAAGCTTTGCGTTTGGTATTACTTTACGGATTTCGTTAACCATGCCGCCGATTTGAGATACATGAGGCTTTTCAGTTTCAATCCACAGTAAGTCAGCACCATTTTGCAGTGAAGTAATACAATCAAGTACACAACGCTCTTCACCCGTACCCGCACGGAACTTAAATAAGCCATTGGGTAGACGAGCAGGTTTTACCAACTTTCCACCTTGTTGGAATACCACATCGCCATTTTTAAGTGTTGCTGCATCAACCGCTTCCACTTCAAGGAAACTATTGTATTTATCACCTAAGTCACCAGGCTCATTGGTTACGGCAATTTTTTGTGTTAAACCAGCACCTAGTGAATCGGTACGGGCAACAATCACACCGTCATCAATACCCAATTCTAAAAAGGCATAACGAACCGCATTAATTTTCGCTAGAAATTCAACATGGGGGACGGTCACTTTACCATCTTGGTGGCCACACTGTTTTACATCAGACACTTGGTTTTCTAATTGAATACAACAAGCACCGGCTTCAATCATCTGCTTTGCCATCAAGTAAGTGGCTTCTTCGTTACCAAAACCTGCGTCAATATCAGCAATAATCGGTACAACATGGGTTTCGAAGTTATTAATTTTGTCTTGAATCGCCGCTTTTTCTGACTCGCTGGCATTATCTAATTGGCTGAACAGGCCACCCAATTCACGTGCGTCAGCTTGACGTAGAAAAGTGTATAGCTCTTTAATTAACGCAGCGACAGAGGTCTTTTCATGCATTGATTGGTCAGGTAATGGACCAAACTCACTGCGCAGTGCTGCAACCATCCAACCCGAAAGGTATAAGTAACGACGTTTGGTGGTTAAAAGATGCTTTTTAATAGAGATCATTTTTTGTTGGCCAATAAAACCATGCCAGCAACCTAGAGACTGAGTGTACTGCGATGAATCTTTATCGTAGTTATCCATGTCTTCACGCATAATCTTAGCAGTGTACTTTGCGATGTCTAACCCAGTTTGGAAACGGTTCTGTAGACGCATACGAGCGACTGATTCTGGGTTGATGGCATTCCATGCACTACCTTCTGAATTAATCAAGGTAGCAGCTTCATCGATATTACTTCTGTAGTTAGTCATGTGTATATTCCTTTAACAAATTGATTAGCGGCAAATGATTACGTTGAAAATAATAGTTAGATTTGGTTAAATAAGTCTAATTTATACTTACTATTTTCGGTATTCATCTTATGAATGTATCTCGTATCGACTTGAACCTCCTTGTTTATTTAGATGTTTTGCTACGTGAAAGAAATGTAACTAAAGCAGCTGACCAACTTGGTATTAGCCAGCCTGCAATGAGTAACGGCCTAAAACGCTTAAGAACCTTGTTTGATGATCCCTTACTTATTCGCACCAGTCAGGGCATGACGCCGACAGAACGTGCTAAAGAGTTGCAACCCATAATCAGTACCTTGATTATCGGGCTAGAAAAAGCCGTACAGCCTCGCGCCAAATTTGACCCACAAGAAAGTGACAAAGTCTTTCGAGTCATGGCTAGTGATTATGCTGAAGCGACCTTACTACCTCCGCTAATTGCAAAACTTCGGACTCAAGCACCCAACATTATTTTAGACATCATGACCCCAAGTGATGTCAGTTTCCCTGATGTAGAACAAGGAAGAGTCGATATGGTGATCAATCGATTCGACACTATTCCGCAATCATTTCACCAGAAAGTTTTGTGGAATGACGACTTCAGCTGCTTGATTAGTAAGACGAATCCAGTTTTACACAAGTTTTCTTTAGACAGTTATTTGCAAGCCAAACACGTGTGGGTGAGTAAAACCGGAATGGGCGTTGGTGTGGGGATGGATCCTGCTGATGTTCAGCGCTTAGGTTGGGTGGATGAAGCATTAACTCGAATTGGCGTAAAACGGCAAATCACGGTTTTTACTCGCCATTACCAAGCCGCGTGTTTGTTGGCTGAGCAACAGGATTTGATCGCAACCATACCAAGTAAGATGGCTCGTCATCACAACAATAATGATCGGGTGAGTATTGTTCCGCCGCCATTTATTATTCCACCCATTGCATTAACTATGGCTTGGAGCCCCTTGCTTCAACATAATCCAGCACATCAATGGATGCGCCAATTAATCACTAAAACAGCAGATGAAATAAATAGAGGCGACGTTTAATCTTGTTGTTATTTTGATTTTTAATTACTGATACGTTGCAAATTAACCAAAAAAGGGTGATTTGCCATAGATTTGATGAATATTGGTGATAACAAGTATAAATTGGATAAATAAGCTTAATTTGATATAGAGTAAAGTCTTGCTGCGAATTAACGATTAATAATAGATTTGAGTGGTTTTTAAGTTCAGCGCACAGGAATTAAAGGTAGGGATAAACATGACAGCACGTATTCAAGTAGGTGGATTACAAGTAGCACAAGCATTGTGGCAACTGGTCGATAGTGACATTTGTCCAGGTACAGGCATTGATTCAGCAACTTTCTGGGCAAAATTTGAGGACATCATTACCGAATTTGCTCCCATTAATGTGGCCTTGTTAGAAAAAAGGCAGCAATTGCAGCAACAAATTGATCAATGGCATACAAAGCACCCAGCTAAAGACGTTAACCCAGACCAATACAAAGCTTTTCTATCCGAAATCGGCTACCTAGTGCCTGAGGGTGACGATTTTCAAATTAGCACTGAAAATGTCGATCATGAAATTGCAGCGCAAGCTGGGCCACAATTAGTTGTGCCAGTAAAAAATGCACGTTTTGCCCTTAACGCCGCCAATGCACGTTGGGGCAGTTTATATGATGCGCTATATGGTACTGATGCCATATCACAACAAGACGGCGCCGAGCTGACCAAACAGTACAACCCCATAAGGGGCAATAAAGTTATCGCATTTGCAAAACATCACTTAGATACCGCAGCCCCATTAGTGCAAGGCAGCCATGCTGATGTAACGCGGTATTATATTGATGCAGGCCAACTACGTATGCTGTTAACTGATGGCACAATCACAAGCTTAACCCAAGCACAAAAGTGTGTCGGTTACCAAGGTAGTGCAGATGCGCCGAGTGCGATTTTGCTGGTTAATAATGGTTTGCATATTGAGATCCAAATTGATCCAGACAGTGTTATTGGCAGCAGCGATAGTGCTGGCGTAAAAGACTTGTTAGTTGAAGCCGCTGTTACCACCATTATGGATTGCGAAGACTCTGTTGCGGCGGTTGATGCTGAAGACAAAGTTGAAGTTTATCGCAATTGGTTAGGTTTGATGCAAGGTAACTTAGCTGCCTCACTGACTAAAAATGGTAAACAAATCCTTAGAGAGCTTAATGATGATAGGGTTTATACCGCTGCTAATGTTAATGCTAGTACAGACGCTAACACCGTAACGTTACCCGGCAGAAGCTTACTCTTTGTACGTAATGTTGGCCACTTGATGACGATTGATGCCGTACTAGATAAACATGGCAATGAAGTACCAGAAGGAATATTGGATGGCATGCTCACTGTGCTTGCCGCTATGCATGACCTTAAAGGTAACAATAATGGTCGCAGTAATAGCCGCAAAGGATCGGTGAATATTGTCAAACCTAAAATGCATGGCCCAGAAGAAGTGCAATTTACTTGTGACTTATTTACCAAGATAGAAGATGCACTCAACCTCCCCCGTAATACCATTAAAGTCGGCATTATGGATGAAGAGCGCAGAACCACACTCAACTTAAAAGAGTGTATCAGGGTCGCGCAACAGCGCGTTGTCTTTATTAATACCGGCTTTCTTGACCGTACCGGTGACGAACTCCATACCTCAATGTTAGCGGGCGCCTTTGTCCCCAAATCTGTGATGAAGCAGCAAAAATGGATTAAGGCTTATGAAGACTGGAATGTCGATATTGGACTTGAATGTGGCTTACAAGGTCGCTCTCAAATTGGTAAGGGTATGTGGCCGATGCCAGATGAAATGGCTGCTATGCTAGAACAAAAAGTGGCTCACCCAAAAGCGGGGGCAAACACGGCTTGGGTACCATCGCCCAATGGTGCCGTACTGCATTCTATCCATTATCATCAAATAAATGTGGCGGAAGTTCAACAGCAACTTAAGCATCGTAAGCGTGCTAGCATCGATGACTTGTTGACGATTCCATTGCTTGATGACACGACAACATTAACCCAGCAACAAATTACCTTTGAGCTAGAAAATAATGCTCAGGGTATACTGGGCTATGTGGTGCGCTGGATTGACCAAGGCGTCGGTTGCTCGAAAGTACCTGATATTAATAATGTAGGTTTAATGGAAGACAGAGCGACTTTGCGGATCTCGTCGCAATACTTAGCTAATTGGCTTGAACATGGCTTATGCAGTGAAGAAGAAGTGATGGCGGCACTGAAAAAAATGGCTGCAGTGGTAGATGCTCAAAATGCAGGCGATCCACTGTACATTAATATGGCCCCTAATTTTGACGGCATAGCCTTTAAAGCTGCTTGCGACCTTATTTTTAAAGGTAAATCTCAGCCTTCTGGTTATACAGAGCCTTTGCTGCATGCCTACAGGATCCAAGCTAAGGCAGGCTAGCCAATACGGTTAAAATAAGTTGGTTCAGACTCTGAGCCAACTTAATTCTTCAACCTCCTACTATTTTATCGAAGCACGCTGGCTTGGAATATATATTCTGTCCCAAGAAAGGATATGGTACTAACAACTAATATTGGTTCTTTATATTCCCATCCTTGCGGCTGAGCCATTATCAAGTATTCCTTTGTCTCAGGGTAAATCCTAAAGTTATACATGGGAGTAAAACTTTCCTCAAAAGAAAAATTACTCCCATCATTGAAGGCCCCGTTAACATCAGATATATCGCCAATTAAAACGAAAGGTTTGCTATATAGCCCATTAACTAACTCAATAACAAACTCATCAGCATCGTTTAATTTTCCACTTGATACGGATGGGTTTAGTATTGGATAAAAACAAAAAAGAACATATAAAAATAATATCAACATTAGAATATATTTAATTAGTTTGATAATCATAATACCTTCACTTACTTGGATGAGATTCGATTGTTCTAGAACTAGAGTCACTCATCAAGAAATATCATGGTCACCCACCTCATTGGCTTTAATGGTGTTTATTGCTTTTGATGATAGGTCGTTGGCTTAGGTGATCGCCCTGTGTGAATGGTTAACATTGTATTGTCAACTGCCCAAAAACACTCAGTATCAATATTTAGGCAGTGAAATCTAACTTTGTAACTACTGAAGCCATAATCATGGTATGCAGTAGAAACTATAAAGGCGCCATCTATATCACGATAAATTTCACATACAGTTTGTTTCTTTAAGGTACTAGCGTACATCCTTAAATAATAGGTTGGAAATCCTTGTTCGAAGTTACTAACTATCGCTTTGACTGTTTTTTACTAACGCTTTCTCCAACTTTTAGCTGTACGTCTGACAGCGTAAACGGGCAGTAAATGACAAGAGTAAAAATAGGACTGTTAATATAATTTAATTATCAGCCTTTAAATCGAAACAAGTGGTAGCGTTGAAAATTAAGACGGCCACCACCTCATTTTCTCGTATGTGCTTATAAAGTAGTTGCTTATAAGTTTTGGATTGATAAACCGTCGGGGCGTATTCTTCCCGACGATTCACTTACTATTTGTGCATTGATTACTTGTGCACTGACTTAATCGCTTCTTTTACGCTGCTATATAAACGAGAAAGCATTTTATCGAAAATTGCACGTATAGTTGCATAGGTTAAATCTTTAACGGTTGTGATTACAGCGCCTGCAAAAACTAACATATGACCCAGAAGACCTTTAACGTTGTCAGCTAGAGTGACAGCTGCGGCCGCTATTTTTTCTAGCGTTTTGGCGACAAGATCATAGAAAGTGAGACCGAAAGAGACTTTTGCTTGCGCTACAATTGCGGAATAGTATCCCGCTTCTTTTAAAATGGTGATTAACCCTGCACTGAGCTTATCACCCCAATAGTCAGAGTAACTGGCTTGATGACGGCTGTCATAGTCTAGCTTTACAGGTGTTAAAAATTGATTGGCTTTTACGTGTAAATGTCCCCAGTGTTCGGTGTTCGCTGACACTAGGTAGCCTGGTTCTGCACCTGCTAAAGAGTCCATACCATGAGCACTAATTCTAATACCTTGACTGTTATCTAAGCGGTATTCAAACCCTTGGTAAGGTGCATGAATGAATGGCCATAAAGGCACTTGAGGTACGACATCGGCTCCGTGAGTACAACGATATATTTTATTGAGTCTATTACTGTTAGCTATCGCAAACCCTTGTTGACCCACTCTTGGAGCACCAAATGTATATAAGTTAACGTTTGAGGAGTAATTGTTAACAGCGGCCCAGTCAGCTGCAAGTGAAGCGATAGCGCCGCCCAAACTGTGACCCACAAAGTGTAACGCTTTACCTGGATTAGCGTTACGCCATGAGTCTAAAAAATCTGCAAATTGCTGTTTTAATGAAGTAAAAGCGTTATTAAACCCAGCGTGGACTATTTGGCTACCGTCACCAAAGCTTAAGCCGACTTGTGCATTCGTAGACCAATCTGCCGCTGAACTGAATTGAGTACCACGAATGGCAATGATTGCATCACCTTGGTATTGGCCTTTGCCTATTCCCATGGCTGCAAAACCTGAGTGGCGATTAAAAATAAACCCACCGGTTTTACCTATGCCAGTATTGTTTAAGGCAAAATGCTTATTAATATATTGATTACCAAAGTTTGGAGTTAAATCTAAATCAATGACACTATATACTCTTGCTGCAAGTTCTGATGCTAGTTTCGGGGATAATTGACTCATAAACATTCCTTGTAATGTAAGTTTTTATTCACCATATTTTTTGCGTTTTTCTACTTCTATTGCTTCAAATTGTGGCCAGCGGCAAATGCTAAATACTTGAAGCCTTGAAACTCCATGACTAATTTCTTCTTCTATGATTTCTTGGTTAATGGCGTCGTTAGTGAGGTCGCAATCTAATTGCGCTAATCTTTCAACTAAAAGTGCAAGGTGCTTTTCACCAATATTGACTGAAGACCAAAGAAAAGTGTCAGTAAAGTCTCCCTCAGCTATTTTAATTGCTTGAGCTACACGAGTTTCTGCAAAGGGCTTATTCGGATGACTGGTTCTATATAATATTTCAGGAAAGCTAAACTTGCCTTCATCGTCTGTTGTGGTGAAGTCCCACTCGATTTGTTCCATGACACCCGAGTATTTATAACCTCTTTTTAGTTTAATACTGGCTAAAGGTTGTCCGTTATGGCTCAAACTTCCGCTAACTTCAGGAAACACTTCTACATCGACTTTTTTAAACATGCTAAACATTGACTCCTCCGAGTAGCAACTTATGGCAGCGATAAGAGATAGGAATGCAAATATTCCAATATATGCTCTGTGGCTCATAGTTGAAGCAACTCCCTGCTTTGATATTCATGTGACTATTTTCTAATCGAGATTATAAATGGGTTAAGCGGTTCTATCTATTATCATAAATGGCTATTTATAACGAAAGATAATAAGAAAGGATGTAGGTTTAGGTGATAATTGATTCATAAACGTCCCTTGTTACTTGAATTACTATTAGTTGTATTTTTTATGCTTTTCCGCTTCAAGCCTATCCATTTCAGGCCAGCGGCAAATACTTAGTATCTGATAACGAACAACTCCACTAGGGTAGTCTTCATCAATGATTTCATACCTATTGACTTCGTTAGCTACGTCGCAATAAAGTTGTGCTAATCTTTCTGCTAATAAAGGAATATGTTTTTTCCCAGTAGTTATCGAATGCCAGAGTTTCATATCTGTAAAATTACCTTCAGCAATTGCTATAACTTGGGCTATGTTGGTATTGGCAAAAGGCTTATGAGGGTGACTGGTTCTGTGTATTATTTCCGGGAAGCTAAACTTACCTTCATTGTCTGTAGTGGTGTAATCCCAGTCTCTGTCTTCCATCACCCCTGAATATTGATAGCCTCTTTTTAATTTAATACCTGCTAAAGGTTGTCCGTTATGGCTCAAACTTCCGCTAACTTCAGGAAACGCTTCTACATCGACTTTTTTAAACATGCTAAACATTGACTCCTCCGAGTAGCAACTTATGGCAGCGATAAGAGATAGGAATGCAAATATTCCAATATATGCTCTGTGGCTCATAGTTGAGGCAACTCCCTGCTTTGATATTCATGTGACTATTTTCTAATCGAGATTATAAATGGGTTAAGCGGTTCTATCTATTATCATAAATGGCTATTTATAACGAAAAATAATAAGAAAGGATGTAAATTTCGTGGCTTAAAAATACATAGCCACCCATTATTTTGAAGTTATAACATAACGCTTTTCATTTTAAGTTGCTAACACCAACAATCATTTACTGAAGGGATGAACCCTGCCAAAGGACTGAAAATTTCATAATTAATCGCCAAAATTAAGTCATAAACTAAATTCAATCCAGCAGAAAAGCTTGATATCAATCAAGTGGGGAATACTTTTACTTGAAATTAAGAAATGATTTATTAAGCGCACAACCATCGCTGACAGTTAGCTGCACCTTGTCGCCGCTTGCGCTCTAGATGTTCACAATATTCAGTTAATGCAGGTAACGCCCCTACAGCTCCTTTAAATAATGCACCAAACTCAGTAGTGATTTTTAACCAGTTTTCAGCAGGAATATTCAATCTATTGAGAATATCCTGGCTACTCGCGCTTATGGCACCGCGTTTGTCATCACGAATAATCCGCCCTGTATCTTCAACCAGCACAATGTAATCTTTGACGCTAAACATCAAACCATTAGGCATATCCAAACGTTCATTGCCCACAAAAGGCAGTAACTCCGCGGGTTGCTCACCTTTCATGGCTGAGTTGATCCGGCGCTGAATGCTGGTGTAATCGGAGCTTTCAGGGGCTGTAGCCATCTTGGCGCGGATAGGGTTTAAGTCCACATAGGCCATGCACGCAAGTACTGCAGCTTCATCTAATAATGCTTGGGATTTAAAGCGCCCCTCCCAAAATCGACCAGTGCAGTTATCTTCTTTATTGGCCATTCGGGCAATAGGTTCACACAGTGAGCGCATAAACCAGCTGATGTCAGTCAAGCGTAGGCGATATTGAGTGATACAGTCATTCACAGCCTGTAACTCAAATTCATTAAGTGTTTCATCTTTAACAAACTTATTGGTCAGCAATGTGCCTTTAAAGCCTTTATGCCATTGGATAAGCACTTCTTTATCAGACCAGTTTTTGGCGGTATCAATATCCACTTTTAGCACCACATGTAAATGATTACTCATCACTGCATAGGCACAAATATCAATAGCAAAAATCGTCGCAAGCTCTAATATCCTAGAATCAACCCACTCGCGGCGATGCTCATAGTTATTACCAGAAGTTGCATCAAAACCACATAGAAAGGCTTTACGCACCACTCTAGAACAGCAGTGGTAGTAAGGCGTATCTTCTAAGCTCACGAGTGTTTCCCTTGGTCTGGCCATCATCTATCACCTATTATTAAGCAATAACTAAAGCCTAGTTCAGTGTTGATAATTTAGCCACTTAAAGTGGGTGGCCATGTTATTAATCGATTGAATACTTTAATGAATGGGGTGATAAGTTCTGGCTAGATACTGATGAGCATTTAAGAGAAATAACTTCAAAACTAGAAAAAGATACCAAAGCTTCAATAGGAGCTAAATTCTCTGGGTTGAAGCTCAATCTAGAAGAAATAAAAAAACTATCTGATCAAGAAAGAACAGAAATCAAACAAAGAGCAAGCCAAGTCGTTAATGGCTTACAAATTAAGAAGTTAAATGAAGTACTTGATCTGTTGGCACTGTATTCATTTAATGATGAACAAAAAAAGTTTTACATATTAATCGATCAATTAGACGAAGATTGGGCAAATACAAATACTCGCTGTAGATTTATTAGGGCTTTAATCGAGGAAATTAAATCTTTTAGAAAAATCCCAACAGTAAAAGTGATTGCAGCGCTAAGAAAAGACTTATTAGATTTGGTTTTTGATAGAACAAGAGATTCAGGTTTTCAAGAAGAAAAATATGAATCTTACATTTTAGAACTTAAATGGTCTAAAGAAGAACTTGACTCTCTAGTTGTATCAAGAATAAATGAAGTATTTAAAAGCCAATATACAAGTGAGGACATAAAGTTTGAAGATATTTTTCCAAAACCGAGGAAAGGCGGGGGTCAAACTTCTATAGACTTTATGTTAGAACGCACATTACGCCGACCACGAGATGTACTTCAATTTGTAAATGAAGCTCTTAAAATAGCATATGATCGAGATCGTATTTCATGGAGGGCAATAATAGCAGCTGAAGCTAATTACTCAGAAAAAAGACTAAAATCTTTAAAAGAAGAATGGGGTGAGATGTATCCGTCTTTTATTGACACAGTTGAAGTTCTAAGAGGGTTACCATCAACCTTTACAAGATCAAAATTAGATTCAAATAGACTTGATGATATAGTTGAGACTTTGAATGACGGGCATGAGAGTGACCCTTGCGTGATCATGGTGAAGAGCTTTTTTTCCGGTAAATCAGTTAAAGACAATGATATCATTTATGCTATGTTAAGTTGCCTCTACAGGGTAGGTGCAATCGGTATAAAAGTGAGTTCTTTAGATACATTTTTATGGTCCTATATTGATCAATCCACAGTATCTAAAGGTGAAATTAAGCGTTCAAGCCATATAAAAATTCATAAGATGCTACATAGGGCTTTAGATATAGAGGTAGATCAGCAAACAATCTTTAATACTGAGATTGAAGAATAAACTTATTATCAATATGATACGTATAATTTTAAAAGACAGAAAACCGCTACTTTTCGTCACGAATTTTACTGATGTCGTATTTCAAAGTTTAAGATTCCAAAAAAAAGCGAACCAATCGGTTCGCTTTTGTACTTTAATAAATAACTAAACTTCAAACAAAGCCAGCTACCACCATAATTGCGTCGCTGGCGATGATAAGACAAGGAAGCCGATGCTTTTAGCCACGGAGTTGACTGGTGTCAATGAGTAGCTAAAAGTGTCGGCAGACGCCGTATTATCAAGCCCAAGCAGCAATTATTCGTAGTCACTTAGAGGGACACAAGAACACATAAGATTACGATCCCCATAAACATCATCAATACGATTCACCGTCGGCCAGAACTTATTCGCTTTAACCGCTGCACTTGGGAATACGGCTTCTTCACGGCTGTAAGGACGTGAATCAAACGCTGGGTCCATAATGTCAGCCATGGTGTGTGGTGCATTGTGCAGTGGGTTGTTATCGCTTGGCCACTCGCCTGCTTCGACTTTGGCAATCTCGCCACGAATAGAGATCATCGCTTCGATAAAGCGGTCTAGCTCTACTTTTGACTCTGACTCTGTTGGCTCAATCATTAACGTACCTGCTACAGGGAAGCTCATGGTTGGGGCGTGGAAGCCGTAGTCATTTAGACGCTTAGCAATGTCCATCTCAGTGACGCCAGATGCTTCTTTAAGTGGACGTAAATCGATAATGCACTCGTGGGCTACGCGATCATTACGGCCAGTAAATAATACTGGGTAATGGGCCGACAGCTTCTTCATCACATAGTTAGCGTTAAGTAGCGCCATTTGGGTTGATTGCTTAACCCCTTTTGTGCCTAACAGCTTAATGTACATCCAGCTAATAGGTAGGATGCTAGCACTGCCGTATGGCGCGGCTGATACTGCGCCATTATGGTCGCTTTCGCGGCCTGGTTTGACAACTTTATGGCCTGCAACAAACGGCGCTAAATGCTTTTTAATGCCGATTGGGCCCATTCCTGGTCCGCCGCCGCCATGTGGAATAGCAAAGGTTTTGTGTAGGTTAAGGTGTGATACATCAGCGCCGATAAAGCCCGGTGATGTAAGACCTACTTGTGCGTTCATGTTAGCGCCATCAAGGTAAACTTGACCGCCATGTTGATGAACGATTTCACAGATTTCGCTGATTGATTCTTCATACACACCGTGGGTCGATGGGTAGGTGATCATAATGCACGATAAGTTATCAGCAAGCTCTGCCGCTTTCGCTTTTAAGTCTTCTAAATCAACGTTACCGTCTTTATCACAGGCTGTAACGACTACTTTCATGCCAGCAAGCTGGGCAGAAGCGGGGTTAGTACCGTGAGCAGATTGGGGGATTAAACAGATGTCTCTGTGCCCTTCGCTGCGTGACTCGTGATATTTCTTAATCGCTAACAGGCCAGCGTACTCGCCCTGCGCGCCAGAGTTTGGCTGAATACACACTTCGTCGTAGCCCGTAATGTTAACGAGAAAATCTGACAATTCGTTAATTAACTGAGTGTAACCTTGGGCTTGTTCAAGCGGGCAGAATGGGTGCATGTTGGCAAATTCAGGCCAGCTTACTGGTAGCATTTCAACGGCGGCGTTTAACTTCATGGTGCAAGAACCCAGCGAAATCATTGAGTGATTTAAGGCTAAATCTTTATTCTCAAGACGCTTGATGTAACGCATCATTTCAGTTTCGCTTTGGTAGCTACTAAATGTTGGGTGAGACAATATCTTGTCGTGACGGATGAGATGAGCAGGAATTGATCCCTCGCCTTCGCCAAAAGCAGCGCCGCCAATGATTTCAGCATCGAGTGTTGCTACATCTAGACCGTGGTCAGCACCTAAGATGACATCAAATAACTGAGCGATATCTTCACGGGTGGTGGTTTCGTCAAGGCTGATGCCGACGATACCGTCGTGGTCGATACGTAGGTTCATTTCAGCAGATAATGCACGTGCGTTAACCGCATCAACATCAAGGCCTGATAATGAAAGGGTGTCAAACCAAGTGCTGTTAACTAACGCTACGCCTTTGGCTTTTAGGCCGACGGCTAAGATGTCTGTTAAACGGTTAATACGGCTGGCGATATTTTTAAGGCCAACGGCGCCGTGAAATACCGCGTAAAACGACGCCATATTGGCTAATAAGATTTGCGCAGTACAAATGTTTGAGTTGGCTTTTTCGCGGCGGATATGTTGCTCACGAGTTTGCATAGCCATACGCAGGGCTTTATTACCGCGGGTATCTTTTGATACGCCAATAATACGACCTGGCATTGAACGTTTGTGTGCATCACGTGCAACGAAGAAGGCCGCATGTGGTCCGCCGTAGCCCATTGGTACGCCAAAACGCTGAGCGCTACCAAAAACGATATCTGCGCCCATCGCCCCTGGTGATTTAAGTAATACCAGTGACATGATGTCAGCAGCAACAGTCACAATCGCTTTCTTTTCAGCAAGCTTAGCGAACAGTTCAGTGTTGTCGTTAATCTCACCAAAACGGTTAGTGTATTGGAATAATGCGCCGAATAGCTCGTAGTTTGCGGCTTCGCTTGCTGGGCCAACGATAACTTCAAAACCAAAACATTCTGCGCGAGTTTGCACTACGTCTAATGTTTGTGGGAATACGTCGTCTGCCACGAAAAAGATGTTGGCTTTTTTGGCTTTTGAAACGCGCTTGGCCATGGCCATTGCTTCAGCGGCGGCGGTTGCTTCATCAAGTAATGATGCTGAGGCGAGATCAAGTCCAGTTAAGTCCATAGACACTTGTTGGAAGTTAAGAATGGCTTCTAAACGGCCTTGGGCGATTTCTGGCTGGTACGGGGTGTACGCTGTATACCAACCCGGATTTTCAAACACGTTTCGTAAAATGACATTGGGTACTTCTGTACCGTAGTAGCCCATACCGATATAGCTTTTAAAGACTTTGTTTTTGCCAGCTATGCCGCGGATGTAAGCGGTGCCTTCTGCTTCGCCACATGAATCACCAATGGTCAATTCTTGCGGTAAACGAATTGAACCAGGCACTGTTTGTGCGGTTAAGTCTTCGAGCGATTCTGCGCCAACAAAATTCAACATTTCTTGCTGTTGAGTTTGGCTTGGGCCGATATGACGGCTTAAAAACAATTCGTGTTGCTCTAATTGAGTTAGGGTCTGCTTTGTCATGAGAAATCGTGTTCCAAATCTGCCAGTATTTTGCGGTAGGGCATCAATAGCTGGTCTAGGAAAAAAATGTTGTAATGCAATACTTATACGCGGGACGTAAGGATCGCTAATGCCTTTAAATATTTAAAGGTAAAACAAAAGAAGCTCCCAAGGGAGCTTCTAGTAGCGTCGACGATTATTCTTCGTCAATCACTTCTTGGTAACCGTCAGCGTCTAACAAGTTAGCCACTTCAGCTTCGTCTGAAGGCTGAACGCGGAAGAACCAACCTTCGCCAAATGCTTCGCTGTTTACTAGCTCTGGTGAGTCTTCTAATGCTTCGTTTACGGCAATTACTTCACCTGAAATCGGTGCATAGATGTCTGATGCAGCTTTTACTGATTCAGCTACGGCGCAATCTTCACCGGCTGTCACTGTGTCGCCAACTTCTGGTAATTCAACGAATACCATGTCACCTAATAGCTCTTGTGCATGCTCAGTGATACCGACAGTGTAAGTGCCGTCTTCTTCTTTGCGGATCCACTCATGAGATGATGCATATTTAAGTTCAGCTGGAATGTTGCTCATTGTCGTAATTCCTATATCTATAAATTTAAAGCGTAATCGTTAGTGTTATTTAAGTGCTGGCTAACAACCTCATTAGCAACACTTTTATTATTCAGTGACTTCAATACAAGCATTTATAACACTTTGGTTAGAATGCCTGTTTACCATTTCTGACAAAGCTTGGCGCTATTACTTTAACAGCTACGCGCTTTTTACGCATTTCCACTTCAGCGGTATCGCTAATGCCTTGGGGTACTCTTGCCATGGCAATTGAGTAGCCTAAGGTTGGCGAGAATGTGCCGCTAGTAATTGAGCCTTGGTGCTCTAGGCCGTCTGCATCAGTAAAGAATACTGGCATGCCGTGACGCAGTACGCCTTTTTGTTCCATGACTAGGCCAACTAATTTGTCAGGTCCAGCGGCTTTAATAGCCGTTAATGCTTCGCGGCCAATAAAGTCGCGCTCGCTTGGTTCCCATGCGATAGTCCAGCCCATGTTAGCGGCTAATGGGTTAACGGTTTCATCCATATCTAAACCATAAAGGTTCATGCCTGCTTCTAAACGCAGGGTGTCACGTGCGCCTAGTCCACAAGGCTGTACGCCTGCTTCGAGTAGTGCTTGCCATAAGTTTTCAGCCTCTGCTTCAGGTACGATAATTTCGTAGCCAACTTCACCGGTGTAACCCGTGGTAGCAATAAACAGTGAACCTGCTTGCACGCCAAAGAATGGCTTCATGCCTTCAACGGCGGCGTTTTGCTCAGCGCTGAATACAGTGGCGGCTTTGGCTTTAGCGTTAGGGCCTTGAACGGCAATCATCGCCAGCTCAGGGCGCTCAGTAATCGTCACCTCAAAGCCTGCAGATTGTTTTTCCATCCATGCTAAATCTTTTACCCGAGTTGCTGAGTTAACCACAACGCGGTAATGGGTATCGGTAAGATAATAAGTGATAAGGTCGTCAATTACGCCAGCATTGTCATCTAACATGCCGCTGTATAGCGCCTTGCCAGCAACTTTAAGCTTAGCAATATCATTTGCTAATAATTTGCGTAGAAATGCACAAGCATCGGTACCCGTCACATCAACCACTGTCATGTGTGATACATCGAACATACCTGCGTTTTGACGCACAGCGTTATGTTCTTCGATTTGTGAACCGTAGTTAAGTGGCATGTCCCAACCGTGGAAGTCTACCATCTTGCCATTTGATTCTAAGTGCTTGTTAAAGAGTACAGTTTTATTAGCCATTATTATCTCTTTTTTATGAACCTTCTGAGGGTAAAACTAATGAAGGTATTTTATAAATGCGCCAAAATTATACCCACAGGGTTAATTTTGTATAGTAGGAAATTTTCTAATCTGAGACTTTGTCATTAGTTTAGCTAATGCGACTATAGGCGTTTTAATATCTTTATTTACGCCAACTCGGCCCATCCCCTGATATATAAGGATTTTTAGGCCGAATTAGCTAAAAAATTTAATCTCGACAAAGCTTAGGAAGTTTCACTTTATTGCCTATAGCCTGTTTGATGAACACTGTTTTTAGTCCTGCGACATTATCAACTAGGTTTAAACCCAGATCTCTAAAGGCTTTTTTAACTGGATTGCTACCGGAAAATAGTCTTTTAAACCCTTCCATTGCGCTAATCATTTCAATGGCATCAGCTTTTCGCCAGCGCTCAAGGGCGCGAAGGTTGGCGTAATCACCGAGATCTTTACCCGCTTCATGTAACTCGCTAACGGTTTCGATAATACTGGCCGCATCTAAAAAGCCTAAGTTAACCCCCTGACCTGCTAACGGATGGATTGTATGGGCGGCGTCACCGGCTAAAATCAAACGATGACGGGCAAAATGACGGGCATAACGCATCCGTAATGGGTGCGATTGGCGCGAGCTGACCAGTTCACAAATGCCTAAACGACCATCTGATGCTGCGGTTAAGGCTTTTGAGAACTCATCACTTGATAGCGCTAATAATTCTTCTGCTTGCTGGGGCGATACTGACCACACGATTGAGCATAAATTGTCTTCATACAATGGCAATAAAGCTAATGGGCCATCGGCTAAAAACACTTGGCGGGCGGTAGCATCGTGGGGCTCACTGGTGCGAATAGTGGCGACAATGGCGTGATGACCATAATCCCAAAAGGTTAATGGGATTTGGCATTGGCTACGCACCCAAGAATTGGCGCCGTCAGCGGCAATCACTAGGGCGGCGCTTAAGTTGTCGCCGTTATCTAGGGTAAGCCATGATTCACGCTCACCAAAGGCGATGCGCTCTAGTCGCTGACCTTCTAGGTGGGTGATGTTCGAGAGTTCAGCGGCGCGTTTTGCTAAGGCAAAGCTGATGGCTTGGTTTTCGATAATCGCCCCAAGGGATGGCTCGCTAATGCTGGCGGCATCAAAGGCAATTTTACCTAAACCGTCTTTGTCCCACACCGCCATTTTTGAATATGGGGTAGCGCGGGCGCTATCAATGAACTGCCAAGCACCTAAGTTGGTAAGTAGTCGCTCACTGGCTTTGTTAATGGCACTCACTCGAAGGCGTGGCTCACCTGACACAGCCTCTGTTTGGCCCGCATCAATCACCACCACGTTTAAGTTTGCCTCGGCTAAACCGATTGCCGTTGCCAAGCCAACCATACCACCGCCAACTATGGCTACATCATAGGTCTGAGTTTGAAACATGTTAATCCTTAATCTTCAATCGGTTTACTGAGATGCTTTATTACTGCACTTGCAATCTTTAGACGCTTTTCCAGCCCATGGCTTTATGGGCAATCGGCGCTTTAAGCGGCGGACACCATGACAATAATCTTAACCCTAAACTGCGCCCAGCCACTAGCGGCCAATACTGATTTGAGAAGCCACGCACTAAAAACTCAACATTGTTGATGGTGGCCATTCTATCTTGCTGTCTTGATGCAAGGTAATGATGAATAAGCGAGTTGTGGCCAAGATCTAAACTTTCAATGCCAGCTTCAATACTTGTATCAATACTGCTTTTAATGCTGGTTTCAATACTTGTTTCGACAGCATCGATTAATCCAACCACATCACGTAGACCTAGGTTAAAGCCTTGACCTGCAATGGGATGTAAAGTTTGCGCCGCATTGCCAATAAACACAGTGCGATGATAAATCGGTCTTGGCATGTAAGATAAGGTTAATGGATAACTGACCCGTAAGCCGACATCAGTAAAGCGCCCGGCGCGATTGCCAAAAGCCTGTTGCAACGCGGCTAAAAAGTCGACTTTGTCACAGTGTTTAAACTGATGGGCTTGCTCAGCATCTAGCGCCCACACTAATGACAGCCGAGTTTTACCATTTATTGGCGCCATGGGTAATAAGGCTAATGGGCCAGTGTCAGTGAAACGCTCATAGGCCCAACTATTGTGAGGTTTATCAGTTTGGACATTGGCCACCAGCGCCACTTGTTCAAATTCAACTTGAGTCACATCTTGTTTTAACGCTTGGCGCACTTTGGAGTGAGCACCATCTGCAGCCACTAACAACTTGCTGCGAATTTGCTGGCCGTTATCAAGGGTTATCGTGTGACCATCCATATCGGTTTCAAGCTGAGTTAGGCTTGCTGGGCAGTGCAATTTAATATCCGCTTGTTGAAGTTGATCAAACAAGACTTTACCGACTTTCGCTAGCTCAACCACTTGCCCCATTGATGGCAGGCCAAATTGCTCAGCGTTAAGCTCGGTCATGCCAAAGTGACCGCGATCTGAGATATGAATATTTTCAATATCGCTGCCAAGGCTGGCGATACTTGGCCAGATCCCTAACTGAGTTAACTCAAATACTGAGCCATGGGCAATGGCGATTGAACGCGAGTCAAACCCTGGGTGATTATCATCAGTTTTTTGCGCTTCAATTAAGGCGATAGATAAAGGACGATTTAAAAGACCTGCATGTTTAGCGGATAATTTTTCTGATAATTTTGCTAAACCCAGCGCTAAACTGGCACCAGCCATAGCGCCGCCAACAATAGTGATATCCACCTGTTGTGGTGGCTGTGGTAATTGGGCACTTGCCTGTTTGCTATCTGTCTTCGCGTTTAACTCAGTCATAAAGCCTGTTCTTATTGTTTTTGTTAATTATGATATGAATTGAATATTGTTATGATGGTATTGCTATTGGCCATGTAGCTAGTTCAGCTCTGGTTCGTGTTCTGGCTGAGCTCAAGTATCTGTGATGCCAGAGGACTTTTCACCCCGAGCCAACACGGCCCAAGGCGAAAGCTACATTCTAATTAGTGCAGCGGCGCTAATGGGGATTCTTCATCTAATGGCATTTCAGGGCCAAACTCTGAGTAACATAAAATAGCCGCCATTCTGACAAACTCGTGCAACTCGATAAATGCAGCTTCTGATTCATCATCATCGCTGACATCAAATTCCACTTGAGCAATAGCGCCTAAATCTTGGATAATTTCGCGCACATCAGTTGATGCGCCGTTAAGCTTTGGCTGAATAAGCGCAATAGCGGTTAAGTAGCTTTGTACCCATAGGGCTAAGCACTCTAAGCGCAAGCTGAGTAGCTCTTCTTCTTCTGGTAATAACGGCGTAAAACCAAATTCAGCATCGCTTAAGCGAGTCGCTGTGTCTTGGAATAATTCATTGATAAGTTGTTGCAGTTCAGTGCTGACTGCTTGACCGTCATTCATCAATTCAAGTAATGGCTTTTGCCAAGCTAATTTTGCTTGATCTACCCCACCACAAATTAAACCAACTAATGCGCCATGCACCTCAACAGGATGCTGACCAATTTCAGCTGAATCTAACGCTTGTTTTAGTTTTTCAATACATAAAGAAGGAGGGGTTGCCATGATATTGTTCCAGTTATATTCAATCAGATGCAATGCTAGCAGAGTTAATAACTGCCACCAAATTGTTCATTGCGATTTGCTAAGTATAATAGCAAATTGACCAAAGCTTCACTAACCCCGCCGCTATAAAGCTAAAGCTGATATTAACTGTCTTGTCTATAACGCAATCAACTAAGCGTTTTGCACCAAAGCGAGTATTCTTAAACGGTAAACTGTTCGATGCCATTAATTTGTAAAAATAGAAATGACGATTGTAACGCTTATTGCAATGACGGCTTGTATTAGCCTTGAGCTAGGCGCTTAACGAGTTATCCTGCCTGACGTGTAGGGAACGTGTAGAGAGTTTAGCCATAATTATGTTTTAAGATTAATTATGCTCAGACAACAAGCAAATAATCGTAAAGGCGGCGAGTTACCTTGCACTTTTAATAGTAGCGCTATATAGTCCGCAAATAGACTAATACCGTTATCAACTGTGGTAAAAGCGTAATGCTAAGGCGTTATCGCGAGGTAAGTCGTTAACCTGCTACAATTTTTATTTTTCGACAAATAAGGATCTTCAGCGAAGCATGAGTAATAGTGCTATTGATATCTCCCTGTTAGGGCGCACCTACTCGATTAATTGTCCTAAGGGACAAGAGGATGCTTTGCGTGCGATTGCCAAGGGTGTCGAGCAGCAGCTTTCTACATTAAAAACACGTACCAACAATTTGAGTCGCGAAGAATTAGCCATTATGGCCGCGTTAAATATTGGTCATGAGTTGTATGAAGAGCAGCAAAAAAATCAGCAGTATATGGCGCAAATGGATGAGCGTATCTCGTTATTACAATCAACGTTAGAAAACTCGTTGCTTGAACGAACCACCAAGAAAGGTTAACAATTTTAGAATTATGTACTGCCGCTAGTAATGGCTAACGGTACCTGGTTCAACCCTGTTTTGCTCCCTGGGATATTCGCTTGTAGGTTATGTCCCTGTGCCGATATTTACAAACCCAGGGTGAATGCTTTCATTGACATTGCGTATGCTCGGCTCGTATCGAGAAACCTTAGGATATGAACATTTTCCCGCCTTGAACCTACGGTTCAAGGGCTGCACCGACGGTCGGTATTCTGGGGAGCAATTTAATTTAAAACAAACCACCTCAATGGTGGTTTTTTTATGGCCAAAATTAGCGCTTAGCTACTCACCCGCCAAGCCCTTAATCATCCAAGCAATTAACCATCCAAGCCCTTAATCGTCCAAGCCCTTAACCATCCAAGCCCTTAACCATCCAAGCCCTTAACCATCCAAGCCCTTAATCGTCCAAGCCCTTAACCATCCAAGACCTTAACCATCCAAGCCCTTAACCATCCAAGCCCTTAACCATCCAAGACCTTAGCCATCCAAGCCCTTAATCGTCCAAGACCTTAACCATCCAAGCCCTTAACCATCCAAGCCCTTAACCATCCAAGACCTTAACCATCCAAGCCCTTAATCGTCCAAGCCCTTAGCCATCCAAGCCCTTAATCGTCCAAGACCTTAACCATCCAAGACCTTAGCCATCCAAGCCCTTAATCGTCCAAGCCCTTAATCCTCCAAGACCTTAGCCATCCAAGCCCTTAATCGTCCAAGCCCTTAACCATCCAAGACCTTAGCCATCCAAGCCCTTAATCGTCCAAGCCCTTAACCATCCAAGACCTTAACCATCCAAGACCTTAGCCATCCAAGACCTTAATCGTCCAAGCCCTTAACCATCCAAGCCCTAATCGTCCAAGCCCTTAACCATCCAAGCCCTAATCGTCCAAGCCCTTAACCATCCAAGCCCTTAATCGTCCAAGCCCTTAACCATCCAAGCCCTTCTCAATCACAAGCTCGATATTTTGGCAAAGTCACTCATTTTTAAACAACATCTTCACGGTGTTTTTTATGGCTAAAACTTATAATGGGTTGTCAATCATTCGCCAAACAGGCCCTAACGGTCCTACAAAAAATGTATCAAAACCAACTAAAGCCTCAGTAAAGTGAATCAAAAACTTCTTTGGGGCTGACACACTTGTTAAAGTTATGGTTATTATTGTCTTAACCTTTAGATTACGGTATAAAATAGCAAAATTAGCCAATTTATATAATGAGTTATGCCAAGCCGCCAGTTAAGTACCCTACTACTTTATTCTATTCTTTTTAGCTCATTTTTCATTCTTTCAGCTTGTAAATCGACTCCAGAGCCAGTGAAAACTGTGCATGTCACCCCTAAAAAACTGAGCCACTTGCCCTATGATGCTGCAACTCACGGCAAAGATATTGTCGATACTCAATTGGCCTTAGGCGATCGTAATTTATATCTTGCCAGTAACGGCAATATTAAGATGCTATCAAAAGCGCAATGCCAAATTGATATTTCAGCCCATCGTGGTGATTTTCGCCAGCCTGAAAGCAGTTACAATGCAATTTCTGCCGCACTTAACGATAACTTCAACAGTGTTGAAATTGATGTCATGTTGCTGGGCGATGGCACTTGGGTAAATCACCATGACAGCCAAACTGGCCGCGCCACTGTGCATTACACCGGTGAGCGTTTCAAACTGGAGCGCATGAACCTTAAAGAGTTTAAACGGCTAAAACTGCGGGACAAGCATAATAACAATCTACTCAATGAGCGGCCGATCACCGCTAAAGAGTCCTTTAAAATATTCGCCGCCCAGCGACTGCCAAATCAAAAATTAAATGTAGAAATAAAGTCAAAAGCCAATGGCCAAAAATTGCTTGAGCTAGATAATATGCTCAGAAAGTACGTCGGCCACGAAGGCTATTACTTCTCATCGTCTGAGCAAGATACCTTAGTGAAATTGCGAGGCATAAACCCTATTGTTTACTTGGGCTTTGTCCAAGGTGGTCACCCTACCAGCATTGATATCTTGCGCAGCGACTTACGCAAAGGCGCAAGTAACGATGCTTACTATCTAGAAAATCACACTAATATTGAGCGCGCTAGCAATTATGGTACCAAACGATATCGCTCCCGTTATCAAGATCACACCAGCACTGATGCACTCAAAAAGCTAAGAGCAAAACTGGGTTACAACTCAGGGATCCACCTTGATATTCGCAGCTACATGCAAAACTCTGGGGTAAAACAACGCACTCAGCGACTAGGAATGAAAGTGTATAGCTATTCACTTAATGGCACGGATTATCATCAGTCACAGTTGCTCAAACTGAGTAAAAATAATCTGCCTGATGGTGTCATTGTCGATGCCACGCCTTACAAGATCTGTCAGCAGTTGTTTAATGCCGCCGTGCCAGCGCAGCGCTATCAAGCAGTGACAGATTTAGGTCAATACATTGTCTCACTGCCAGTAGATGCTGACTTTGATCGCTTTAAAGAAATGCTCGGCTACCAGCATGAAGGTTACTATTTATCATTAACCTCCGGCCTTAAATCCATCTATAGCGCGAAAGCTAAAGTGGTGCCAGCCAGCACGCCTACGCCGTTATTGGAGCATGGTTTTCCCACTATCACCGATGAAAAAATTGATACCCATACTGGTGACAGCATCATCTTAACCTTGCCAAGCAGCAATGCTAAATAACTAAAACTGAAACGAGAACTAGAACTAGAACTAGAACTAGACCGATAACAACAATGATTAATAACAATGACCAATAACAATCATAGCCCCTTTGCTACCGATCTACTCAATAGCGCCCCGACACAACAAAAAATGCAAGCGGCTGAGCAAGCGTTAAATAAGGTTAAATCAAAGCAGCATTCAGCGCAGGCTAAAGCCAAGCATCAGCAGCAACGTGAAGCGCAAATAACCCAAATGGGCAAACCCTTTTGGTGGATGCTACTGATGTTCATTTGCTCAGTGGTGTATTTATTTCCTGAAGCCGTTTTTAATGCCGCCTTAACCGATGTCGCCGGTGGCCGTAATGCCAGCGAAGATGAATTGCACGCCATTGAGTTATTTGGTCGCACCATCAGTGGTATAGGGGTGACGCTGCTGCTAGCAGACTTATTACTAAAGGGCCGCCGCGTTGCCAAAGTGTCGCGGGCATTGGGGTATTTTGCACTGATTGCACTGATAGTGTGGCCAACAGTTTTCTTTGGTCAAAAGTGGTTAGTGGATCATTTTATTATTGATACATCAAGCCCACAGGAGCGCCAACAAGCTTACTTATCACAGGTTCTACGCAGCGCGCTTATTGAAAAGTCTATTCAATTTGAAGGGATCCATTACGATCCCGATAGTGAACATAACGCCACCGAAAAAACCTTTCTGTCTGTATTTGGCGGCCTTGTGTATGCCGATGATAAGCTGGTCGATGATTTAGAACAGCAAAAACGGGCCATCATGGAAAAATTTGTCCGTGACCGCGCCATGTCGAATTTCGATCTGCACTATAGTGACTACGATAGTTTTCGCCTGCGCCTACAAGATAGCTATAAAGAGTACGCTCAAGGTTCTAATGATTACAACCAAGCACTGGCCAGCTCGCCAGAGCGTTCCAATGAATATTGGCTAGACACCCAAAACCAAGTTAAACAAGGCTGGGAAAAATACCAAAAAGGGACTGATGCTTACGAAGCCCGCGTGGAGTCCCGTGCCCAACAAATCGCCCAAAAGGTGTATGACTATTTTGAGCGTCGTAATAAATGCGCCGACATGAAAAAAGGCAGCAGTCGCGATCGCTGTTTCGAGCGTTTACAAACCGGTTATGACCAAGAAATCGCCAAATACGGTATTGGCTATATTCCCCCTGATGATTGGCTAAAGCGAGAAGAGATTTCGACCTCGGAAAATGTCGGTAATTCAATTATTAGCGGGGTAATGACCTTAGGCCTATTTACCGCAATGCAAGCCGTTGATGCTGCTATGGGCGGCGATGCCGGTTTTAAAGATCATAGAATGATATTCACTAACGATGTAAATCATTACAAAAGCGTGCTGATGGTAAAAATGGAGCCAGATTTTGTCAAAGAATCTGGCGGTTATCCATTAGGGATATCAAGCATACATGAGTTCAGGCACCATGAAATAACCAGTGCTAAAGTCAACGCCAGATTAAAACAAAAAGGCCTAATGTTACCAAGCACTTGGGTTATGGCTGACAGAGTGAGTTTTGATAATGCTGTCAGTAAAAAAGTGCGCCAACAAGCGGATGCCAAATGGCGTGCAGCCATGAAGAAGCAAGGCAATGATATGCCGCCTAATTTAAGCTGGCAGCAGTTTCAGCAACAGGGCGATATTCAGCGCCGCATAGCAGCTAAAATGGCAGAACTGTATGTGAACCCAACCCTTGCTGATTGGAATAATCGTGAGTTTAAGCAGCGCATCATTGAGCCTAATATTCAGCGCAAAACCACCGAGTATCTTAATGTACTTGAAGCTCAGCAAGCTGAGTTTGCTGACGGCGGCGCATTTGAATCAAGCGGTAAGTCAGCCCTAAGAGCAACGATTATTCCGCCTATTTCCATGTCAATTAGCTTGGCGTTGGTGTTGCTAACCGTGTTAAAGCTACCCATGAAAGCATTTGAGTTAGTACAAGCAAAGCGCACCTCAAACGCCGAGGCCCGCCCAACAAAGCCCTATATAAAACCGGCTATTTCAGCGGGGATATTAGTGGCTATTTTTGTGGTGCCACTGTCGCTAGGCGGTAATCATTACACCGCTAATGGCTCAGCGCTGCACTACTTTTTTGAGCAAATGAAAAAAAATGACTCTGCCAGCATTTCTTATGCGCTTAAGTGGCTATTGGTCACTCAGCCTATGGTGCAACCAATTGGCACAGCCATTGATCAAAGCCTGTTTATCACCCAGGGATTTGATGCCATCAGTGAGCCAATTCACCGCTTTGATCAAGCGATTATGTCGCCATTAACTGTCACAAAAAAACCATCGCAGTCAGCGCAAGCACATGCGCCGCTTTTACCTTTAACCATTAAAACCAATGTTAACAATGCCAAGGTGGCAGTGATGAATATAAAGCCCAAATACCAAGCGGGAATGAAACTGTCTGCCGGTGGTTACGACATTAAAGTCAGCGCTCCAGGCCATAACTCGGTGCGGCAGTGGGTCTACCTCAAAAATGATGAGACCACTTTCAACATTAAGCTTTAACAGCATAGTTAAGGTTAACTGATAACATAATTTTTAGTCTTTCACGCATTGATTAACAGGACATATTACGTGAGTAAATTAGAACAATTTCAAGATTTTATCCGCTCAAACGGTAAAGAGCTAACGGGGGTAAATGTCCCTGTGGTATTAAGTGATGAAAGCGCCAAAACCACCAATGTTAAATTTCATTTTGGTTGGACAATTGAAATTGGGGTAACCAAACACGAACACGGTGGCTATTGTCCATCAGGCATACAGTCAGGAAGCTCATCGCAAGCGTGTGATTGTGCCCACAATAAAGCCAAAGAGTATGTCAGTGGTCAAAATGGATTTTTTAATGAGACCTTTAAAAAAATCTTAACCGCTGATGTCGCCAAAAACTTTATCATTAAAGATACCAATCTAGGTTCAGCACCTGATAGTTATGTGGGTGAAGATATTTGCCATATCTGTAATGGCCGCGGCAAATGTTCATGCTCATCGTGTAATGGCAATGGCTCAACATCATGTACATCTTGTAACGGCAGCGGCCGTCATCATGTGACTAGGCAAGATCACAATAACCGCACCGTTTACACCACAGAGTCGTGTTCATCATGTTATGGCAGCGGGACAAAAACCTGTTACACCTGTAATGGCTCAGGTCAAGTCACCTGTAAAACTTGTGATGGCGGCGGATATTTATATTACAGCTACACCATTGATGGCGATGCAAAACGATCAACTAAATGGTTTATCAACAGCCCCGATTATCACCAGTGGATAACAGATTACGTTACCAATGCGGGCTTTAATATTATTAACAACATCAGTGACGTGAATGAAATTGACGTTACTGAAGCCCTAAATGGCTGTACGTTCATCTATGGTTTTACTGCCAACCTACCGACCCTACAATATACCGCGACCATAGATAACACCGATACCACCCTGTGCTTTGCAGGTACCAACAATGTGACTCACAATGCCGGTGGCGTATATGACCCAGCAGTGTGGAAAAATGCCAAAAAGTTAGCCGCCGGAGACAAAGACGATGATAAGAAAGCCTTAGCGATTCCGGCCATTAAAAATATTATTGAAGCCCATGAAACCAAAACAAAAATTGCCTTACTGACTGAAAACTGGGTATCAAAAGATATCAAAGAGGCGGTCATCAGCAACTACCAAAGCTTGGTATCTCAACTTAAAAAAGATAACAATCAGGGTTTTGCATGGCAGTTGCTCAAAGGCATTGTCAATTGGGGACTAATTTTAGCTATGGTAGCTATGTGTTTTGCCATGCTAGCACCTGAAATGATTTATGATGCTGAGTATCGCTCGGGGCTGCTAAGTCATTATCAATTTTTTATTGATTTACTGTTAGCGAGATTCGGCCTTTATGGACTCCCCACTTGGTCAAACTACCCTATCGTCCTTGCATGGTTTTGGGGATTATATGTCGCTATTCCTAAACTGTATTGGAAGCAAATTAGTCAGCCCAAACGGTTAGGGTTAACTGTACTTTCTGGCTATGTAGTATCGTACTTTTTACTGAACCTTGTTGCTATCCTGTTCACCCTTAGCCATTACCCTTTGCTCCCCACCAACATGTTAGTGGGTGGCGGGTTACTGCTGAGTTTATATTTGGTTTTTGCGGGCTTTTTGGGGCCTAAAAAGTGGTACTTCAAAATACTGGCAGGTTTGGCTGCTGTAGCTGGCGTCGCAGCGCTCCAATTCGGCTTAGAAACCGTAAGCTCTCAAGTGCAATTTATACCAGAGCACTATTCGAATTACTCGCGATACTTAGGCGCTGCACTGGATCCGGCTATTCAATATATGCCGTTTATTTATATTGAGATAGCAGTATTAGCGGTTGCAACAGGGATTATCACCACCCGCAGACGATTCTGGATAAAGGCCAAAACCGCAGTATCTGAATACGACTGCGCCGTATTGCTTAAATCTTTAAAGCTGGACAAATAACTATCCATAAAGCGACTGGCTGGGGGATATTTTAGCCAGTCGCCCTTTTAAAATACCCTCGAACGCAGTACTCTAACCTTAATAGACATGGCAAGTATGGAGTACCGCCAATAATGAGTATGACCCGCTTAATGACCAATGCCATTTCGGTCGAACCTTCACCAGCTCGCACTCCAACTATCAATATTACTTATTTCTCTTCTATCAATAAGTCTGCAAATACCATAACGCAAAGCAATAAACACCATATTGGTGCGCATCAAACCCTGAGTATTGTGGCAGATGATAATCAACATCTTGATATTGATAACCTGAGCCATCAAGACCAAGGTTTTGAATTGAGCGATCAAGAACGTTACGCCTTATTTGATAGCCAAGGCATGAACCGTGACTTTATTCGCCGGCATATTCGTCAAGAACGTAAAAGTTATACCCAAGCAGAACAGCACCAGCTTTCGTTAATTGCCTGCCGCCATATGCTGGCAGAAATACAGCAAAAAAATGCCCAAACAGTGGCTCTGTACATCAGCCATGACGGTGAACTGGCAACACAAAAATTAATAGAAGCCCTTTGGCACATCGGGGTAAAAACCTACTTACCTCGCATTCACCCATTTAGCAAAGGTAACTTGTTGTTTTTGCATTACCATGCCGAATCAAAAATGGTATTCAATCAATATGGTATCGCTGAGCCTGCGTTGTCGGTGCAAGATATTATCCCAGTAAACAAACTGGATATGATTGTCACTCCACTGGTTGCGTTTGATGACAAGGGCAATCGCATGGGCATGGGCGGTGGCTATTACGATCGCACTTTGTGCCAAGTGATTGATGGGAAACCATTAGCAGTGGGCTTTGCCCACGACTGCCAGCAAGTGAGCCAACTCCCAGTAGAATATTGGGATGTGTCGCTACCAATAATTATCACCCCTACAAGGCGCATATCCTGTATATAAACCATTAATATGTCAGCAATTAACATGCAAAAAAAGCCCATCACGACAATATCATGATGGGCTTAATATTAGGCTGAGAACTCATTAAAACACTGGCGTTAACTCACCGCTTTATCTAACGCTTGGCTGATATCGGCAATAATGTCATCGATATGCTCAATGCCCACCGAAATACGTACTAAATCTTCTGATACCCCAGCTTTAGCTAATTCTGCGCTGTCTAACTGACGATGGGTGGTACTGGCAGGGTGACAAGCCAGTGACTTTGCATCGCCAATATTCACTAATCGCAGCACCATTTGCAGCGCATCAATAAATTTACCACCAGCCACTTTACCCGCCTGTGCATCGGCTGCTTTTATACCAAAACTGATAATGCCTGAGGCTTTACCGCCGGTGATTTTTTTACATGTCGCGTTAAATGGGCTATCAGCTAACGCAGCGTAGTTTACCCAGCTTACATTAGGGTGTTGCTGTAAATACTCGGCTAACGCTAGGGCATTACTGCAATGGCGTTCCATGCGCAGACTTAAAGTTTCAAGCCCTTGGAGTAATAAGAACGCACTTTGGGGTGATAAAGCTGCGCCGGTGTTTCTTAGGGGCACGACCCGGCAGCGGCCAATATAGGCAGCGGGGCCAAAGGCTTCGGTGTACACCACGCCGTGATAAGACGGATCGGGTTGATTTAAAATCGCAAAGCGGTCTTTATTGGCGACCCAATCAAATTTACCTGAATCAATGATCACCCCGCCTATGGTGGTGCCATGGCCGCCAATGTATTTCGTCAGCGAATGAATCACGATATCTGCGCCATGATCAAAAGCGCGGCATAACACGGGCGTTGCCACAGTATTATCGACAATTAACGGCACCCCATGCTTATGGGCAATGTCGGCCAAGCGTTGTAAATCGACCACGTTACCCGCTGGATTGCCGATGGACTCACAAAACAACGCTTTGGTTTTATCATCAATTAGCGCATCTAAGCCGTCAAAGTCATCATAGGCTGCCATGCGTACATCAACCCCTTGGCGGGGCAATGTATGGGCGAATAAGTTATAAGTACCGCCATATAACTGGCTAGTGCTAACAATATTATCGCCTACTTGGGTGAGCGCCTGTATCGCATAGGTGATGGCAGCCATACCTGATGCGACAGCCAAGGCACCAATGCCGCCTTCGATGGCGGCTAAGCGCTGCTCAAGCACGTTAGTGGTTGGGTTCATGATGCGGGTATAGATGTTACCAGCCACTTTTAAATCGAATAAATCGGCACCATGCTGGGTATCATCAAAGGTGTAAGACGTGGTTTGGTAAATCGGCACTGCTGCGGCCTTGGTGGTCGCTTCCGACTCGTAGCCATAATGTAATGCCAGTGATTCCAGTTTCATGTTTTCTGCCGTCATAATGCCTTCCTTTACCTTAAGATATTCAAATTGGGCCATCTACCAAAAAGTTGTTTGCCGGATAAACTTTCGAATTAATAGCCGGATAAAAAACAACCAAAAACCAGTGGTACTCCACACTAACAATAAGACGTCTAGATGTCTATTTAAAATATTCAACCATTAAAAAGGGAGCCGTAGCTCCCCTATATAAACTCAATAGCAAACACAGTTAGGCTAAGTGACGGCCACCATCCACCGCAAAACTGCGACCAGTGACGTATTGACTGCTTGTCAGGTAATCAACTAATTCAATGATCTCAGGGTTACCCGCCTCTTTAGGCAGTATGGCTTTGGCTAGCGCTTTTGCTTTGTAGGCCTCATCGTCGCCTTCATTAAACAAAATCATCGCAGGGGCAATGGAATTGACTTTCACCATAGGCGCAAGTTTACTCGCAAATGACAGGGTTAAATTGTGCATTGCCGCTTTACTGGCCGCATAGGCAATATGCTTTTTACTGCCTTTTTCTGCCACGTAATCGGTAATATGAATAATATTAGCACTGCCAATATTGCCACTTGCTGAAGCGATTAATTTGTCGGCCAGAGCCAAGTTTATTTGATAAGGCGCACTGACGTGAATATTCATCATTCGGTTCATGATATCGGCTGAGGTCATGCCCGGCTTGGTTTTATCGTTATGCCAGTCAGATGCATTATGAATGATGCAATGAAGCTCGTCATGGGTGTCATTAATGCGCGCTAACATATCGTCTATTTCAGCAGGAATGCACAAATCACATTGATAAAGGTCGGCACCTAATTCAGCTAATTCATCAATAGAGGGGTAATGGGTTCTAAAGGTGCCGATGACCTTCATGCCTTTAGCGAGAAAGTCCTTTGCTAAGGCGTAACCAATACGTTTGCCGACGCCAGTAATGAAAATAGTTTGCTTCATTGCAGTTCTCTTATGATGATTTTTATTGAAAATAAGAAGTGTTAGAAAAGGTCATTAATGCAGTCGTTTATCATTGCAATTAATCATAAGCAATTAATAATAGCCTCATTGACTCGAAATTAATGACCTTTAAAGTATGATTCAAGCTAAAGCCGATTAGCTGTTAGCAAAGAATTCAGCTCTTGAGGCAGGGTTAGCTTTAAAGCAGCCGCCTAGTGCGGAGGTTTTGGTATAGGATTGAGTATCCATAATGCCTCGGGATTTAACGCAGTAATGGGTGGCATTGATACTAATGGCAACATCGTCGGTTTCAAGCAAGGTTTGCAGTGCCACCAGCACTTGCTGGGTGAGTCGCTCTTGTACTTGAGGTCGCTGGGCAAAAAATTTCACTATGCGGTTAATTTTAGATAAACCAATAATTTTGCGCCCCGGCACATAAGCAACATTGGCAACACCATCGATGGTAATAAAGTGATGTTCACAGGTACTAACCACGCTAATATCACTGACTTTAACCATTTCATCTACGCCCATTTTATTGTCAATTTGGGTGACTTTAGGGAAGTGGTTGTAATCAAGCCCAGAGAAGATTTCATTAACATACATTTTGGCGATTCGATGAGGGGTTTCACATAAGCTGTCATCGGTTAAATCAAGTCCAAGGGTAGAGATAACTTCTGTCATCAATCCTTGAATGCGAGCCACTTTTTGCTCGTTAGTCATGTCATTTTCAACGACTGGGGTTTCAAGACCTCGCTCAATCAGTACTTGCTGTACTTTACGTGCTTCTTCAGAAATCATGTGTTTTCCTTATGGCAACTCGTGCCAAATTAAAACTCACTTTATTTTCGCTGCTCTAATGATAATGAAACAGAGTCGGCAAAACGTAATGCGTGTGGTTTGTCGATTGTCACCCGCGACATGGTAATGGAAGGATGCTCACTGCAAATTGCCAGCACATCAGCAACTAATTTTTCCAGTAATAAAAATCGACCTTCTTCAACATGTTGGATCACTTTCTTGGTGATTATCTTGTAGTTCAGCGCATCAGCGACATCATCAGTTTGAAAAGACTTATCGGCTGGGTACTGAATTTCAATATTAATAACAACATCTTGCTGCTTTTCTCGTTCATCAGGGTTAAAGCCGATGAAAGTACGTAAACGTAAATTAGTAACTTTAATAATTGCTTGGCTAATTGACATAGAAAGCCTCATTTTGAATACGCGTTTTTGGATACTGTTTTTGTATACCAATGCGCAATACGTGAATACATCTAGTAAAGATCAAATAAAAAAAGAGCCAACGTAAACTCTGCTGACTCTCCTATTTATAGCGATAAACAAACCATTATGCGAGTTTACGTGCTTGATAGCTTAGTTAACTTACCTTAATTAGTCAGCTTAAAGAAAATCAACTACCACAGGATTAACTTCAAGCTAGTTGGCTTACTAAAACTCTTTATAATTTCTATAACTTACCTTGAAGAAAATAAGGTAAAACACCGGCACTATGATTAATGTCAATATGGTTGCAACCCCAAGACCAAACATCACTACCGCCGCTAATGACTCAAAGAAGGCATCGGTCAATAGCGGTAGCACCCCTAAAATGGTGGTGATAGCAGCCATACAAACGGGTCTAACACGGCTAACGGTTGAGTTAAATACCGCTTCAAAGGTTTCGACGCCGTCATTAATCTCAGTGTTAATTTGATCCAGCAAGACAATACCGTTTTTAAGTAGCATACCCGATAAACTTAACATTCCCAGCAGCGCCATAAAGCTAAAGGGTTTATCTAAAATCAATAAGCCTGAGGTAATACCAATAATGGCCAGCGGCACACACGCCCAAATCACTAATGGTTTTCTCACTGAGTTAAACAAGAATACCGTGATTAAGAACATGAATAAAAAGCCCAGTGGCAAGGTGGCAAATAATGACTCTTGTGCATCATTGGATGATTCAAACTCACCGCCCCACTGCAGCTCATAACCCACAGGTAATTCTAGCGCTTCAATTTGTGGCTTAATTTGGGCAAACAATTGCGCCGGTAAAATATCATACTCAAAATCCGTATCGGCAAATACCGTTAAGGTACGTTTGCGATCCCGGCGTTGAATAATGGGATCTTCAAACTTAACCTCAAACCCATCAACCACTTGCTGCAGCGGTACAAAGGCAGACAGCGCAGGGCTCCAAATACGAACACTTTCAAGTGAGTCGATATCAATACGCTCATCTTCTGGTAAACGGCCAATGATTGGCAATAAGGTCGTCCCTTCGCGGTATACCCCTATTTGTAACCCTGTAAACGAAAACTTAATCGCTTCATCTACTTCACTTTTTACGATACCTAAACGTCTTGCTTGGGTTTCATTAAAGCGAGGCGCAATGTATTTCACCCGTTCACGCCAGTCATGACGCACGTTAACGGTTGCCGGTGTGGCCTGGAATATCTCCATCACTTGCGCTGCAATGCTTCGCAATACATCAGGGTCTGCACCGCTAATACGCGCTTCAATTTTAGCGTCTGTTGAAGGGCCGATTTCTAAGCGCTTAAACTTAAACTGCGTCTGCGGGTATTTAGCTTCGACTGCCCTTCTAAATTCAGTCATTACCTCACTAAGAGACTCAAAATCTTCGGTGCGAATAGCCATTTGCGCATAAGATGCGTAGTTTTTCTCTGGCGAGTAAGTCAGTAGAAAACGCGGAAAGCCTTTACCTATGCTCGAGCCAACAAACTCAACATTATCAAGCCCCATGGCGATGGACTCCATGCCCTCGACAATACCCTGAGTTTCACGAATATCTGTGCCTTCTGGCATCCAGGCATCCACTAAGAAAATCGGCGTGGTAGAAGGCGGGAAAAACGATTGCTTAACGTAAGCAAAGCCATAAATCGAAATACAAAATGCCATCACCACGGCGATAACACTCACCCAGCGATGCTTCATACACCAATCGAGTAATACTTTGTAAAACACAAAAAAGGCACCACCGTAGGGATCTTTAAGCTCACCTTCCACTTTTTCAGCATCTTTTCCAAAAAATAACTGCGCAAAAAATGGTGTGATGGTAATGGCAGTAATCCAAGATAAAAACAGTGAAAACAGTAATACCCAGAATAAAGAGCCCGCAAATTCACCGGTAGCATCAGGTGATAAACCGATTGGCGCAAAGGCAGTAATAGCAATCACTGTCGCACCAAGTAATGGCCACATGGTTTGTTTTACAATGCTTTGAGCAGCTTCTAAAGTCGTTTGGCCCCGCTGCCTGCCGATTAATATGCCTTCAACGATAACAATGGCATTATCCACCAGCATCCCTAAGGCAATAATTAACGCCCCTAAGGATATTCGCTGCAGCTCAATCTCTGCTTGCAGCATCAACATGAAGGTGCCTAAACAGGTTAAGAACAAAATTAACCCAATTAAAATACCTGACTTAATGCCCATAAAGACCAGTAGCACGCCGATTACGATCACTACCGCGGCAATTAAGTTCCATACAAAGCTGCCCACTGAAGCATCTACTTCATTAGGCTGGTTATACATGGTTTCAATCATCATGCCCGCTGGGCGGACACTTTCAATACTGGCAAGCTTGGCGTCAATGGCTTTACCCACTTCAACCACATTCACCCCGGTTGAAAATGCGATGCCAATGTTGATCGCATTGTGCTGATTAAAGGTCAGTAGATTGGTGGGAATATTTTGAAAGCCCCGCGATACTGTGGCGACATCTTTTAAGTAAATAAGCTTATCGCCTTGGGTGCCTGGAATAATCAGCCCTTCTAACTCGCTAACAGACTTAAAGCCACCACTGGTACGGATTTTTAAGTTGTCACCGGCAACCTGAATGTTACCGGCATCAGACACCATATTTTGTGAGTTAAGCAGGTTACTAACTAAAGATGGGTCGATATTAGAACTGGCAGCTTTGTTAAGCGACATTTCAACGAAAACTTGTTCTTGTTGATTGCCTGCCAATGACACTTTACCGACACCTGGCACTAGCTCTAATTCACGTTTAACGTAATCGACGTAATCTAAAATATCGCGGTAACTGTAATCGCTACCGCTGACCATTAGCATCACCCCGTAAACATCACCAAAATCATCATTGACCATCGGGGCCTGAACCCCTGGCGGTAAGCTGGACGACATATCATTCACTTTTCGGCGCAGCTCATCCCAAATTTGTGGAAGCTCATCAGGGCCGTAGTTATTTTTCATGGTCACAGTAATTTGTGACATTCCCGATGTGCTTAATGACTTGAGAGTATCGATATAAGGCAATTCTTGAATGGCCTTTTCGATTGGGTAGGTCACTTCTTCCTCAACTTCCGTTGAGGTCGCCCCTGGGTACAGGGTGACAACTACCGCATCTTTAATGGTAAATGGTGGGTCTTCTAATTGGCCAAGGCCGGTAAATGACATTAAGCCGCCGATCAATAAGATCAGGGTAAACATCCAGCTAATGACGGTGTTTTTGACAAAGTAGCCTGCAATATTCATATGACACTTTCCTTTGTGTTAGCTGGAACGATTGTGAGTAATGGGTTTATTAACAATACAATCATCAGCCTACACTCCCCCTACTACTTGTACTTTTTGACCAGCCACTAAACGTGAAGCGCCCGTTTGAATAATCACTTGGCCATCTTTTAGCCCATCGATAACTTCAATTCTGTCGCCGACGATCACACCTAAAGTCACGTGCTGATACTGGATAGATTGATCAGATTTATCAAACAGCCAAACACCACTGTCTTGTATTTCAATGTCACTGCCATCTTGCATAATCACCGCTTCGATAGGCACCAAGAACTGTCGGTTGTAGGTGTAAGTAAGGTGGCTTAAGTCAACTTTCACCTTGGCAGGCATACCTTCAAGCACTTTATATTTAGGGTCTAAATCTACTGCTATCGTGGCTATATAGGTTGAAGTTGCGGGATCTTTTTCGGTGTTAACTTCCAGTAAATGGCCATCAAATGTGGCATTAGGAAAGGCTTCAAAACTGACCTCTAGCAATGCGCCTACGCTTCTGTCCTTAGCCTTCTTTGACACCGCAATCAACATATCAGGAATTTGTACATCCACTTCGATGCGCTCAATCTTTTGAATACTTACCACTGGTACGCCCGGCTGCACGTTTTCAAAAGACTCTAAAAATACATCACTGATCACCCCTGAGAAGGGCGCTCTTAGCTCAGTGTATTGCAGATTAAGCTCTGCTTGCCTTGCCTCGGCTTTTGCTACTAAGTACTGGGCATTCATTTGATCATAATCAGATTGCGCCATTAACTGCTTAGCCACCAACTGTTTACCACGTTCAGATTGTTTAAAATTAACCTCCATACGTGCCCTTCGATCGCTTAAAGCAATCTCAAAGTCAGTTTTTTCTAATATCGCCAGTAAATCTCCCTTTTCGACTTGTTTGCCTTTGCTCGCTGGAATTTGCGCGATACGGCCGCCAACACGAAAAGAAAGGTTAGTTAAGTCTTGCGCTCTAGCAACACCATTAAACTCACGGATCACCGAGTTATCTACAACCGGTAAAGCGTAAGTCGTAACTCTAGTAACATTGGGCTCAATATCGGGGCTTTTGTCACAGCCACTCAGAGTCATAACCGCCAGCAGCAGGCCAACACTTTTAAGCATGCTATAGATAAAATTACTGTTCATATTTATAAGCCTCGCTCTTTAATCCATTGCACCGCAGCTTGGCCATCTTTAAGCTCAGATGCTCCAGCAACGACTAACCAGTCACCATCTTCAAGGCCAGATATTAAGCGATTGCCTTTTAATTTTACTGGTACTTTTTCAAGGGTTAACGCCTTTGGAGACCAGATAAAAACAAAGTCAGTTTCATTTTCAGTAATCACAGCACCAGCAGGAATTTTAGGATGAGCATCAGCGGTTCTGGCAGGCAGTTTGACTTTTACTTGGGCCGACATCCCCGGTAGCACATTAAGTTGCTCAGGCATTGGCAGGGTTAAAATGATGGTGTAACTACCTGTGGTTGAGTCGGCAATGGTATTGAGCTCTTTTAAACTGGCAGCATACCAACGATCGCGACTGTCAAACTTCACCTCAAGGTTTTGCATCTTATCAAAGCTTGAACCGGCTTTTTGAATCGCACCAATAAACTGCTCAGGTAACTGAAAACTAATATCAATGGCTGATTCGATCCGAATTCCCATCACTTCTTCTTGGGCTTGAACATATTCAAAAGCACGCTTGCTGCGTTTAGAAATGATGCCTTTGTAAGGAGCCAATAATTTGGTGTAAGTCACATCTGCTTTGGCTTTGTCTAATGCGGCTTGGGCAATGGTGTAATCGCTTTTGGTTTGATCGTAATCATTACGCGAAACCACCCCTTGCTCAACCAAAGATGCATTACGCTCGAACAGAACTTTAGCTAATTCAAATTGCGCCTGAGCGACAGCCAATTGCTGTATATAAATAGCGCCATCAAGTTGCGCAAGCACTTGGCCGGGCTCCACGGCATCGCCGGGGCGCACAAAAATGTCAGCAATTTCACCAGCAACCCTAAAAGATAAAGCGGCTTTTTCTGAGGCTTTTACTTCACCAGGTAAAAATCGTTCTCGAAAATCACTGCCCACATCAATTTGCAGGACTTTAACGGGCCTGGGGTCAAATGATGCAGCTGTTGTAGTCTGCTCAGCAGCAGTAGAATACGCGAGAAAGGGACTGGTTAAAGCCACCAAGGAGAACACGAGTAAAGAAGAAAATTTACAGGGCTTCTTCATTTTTTGCTCCGAAACATTTTAGTTAACTAGATAATAACATTCAAAAACTTACAATAATAGCGACTATAAGCCAGCAACAAAGATCTAAACAAGCACATTTGACGTATTATTCATTGTAGTAACTTATTGAGTTAATTTAGAACTTAGTAATTAACCATAGAGGTATCGAGATGGAATTACGGATTTTTTACGACAGTGCCTGCCCCTTATGCAGCAATGAAATGCAACAATTAAAGCAACATGACCGCTTGCACAAAATTGAGCTGGCTGATTTAAACCAAGACGGTTTTGCCGAAAAGTATCCCCATATCGACTTAGAAAAAGCCAACAAAATTTTGCATGCAGAAACCAACCATGGCGAAATATTACTGGGACTGGATGTGACGGCAAAAGCTTGGGCACTTACAGGAAAACATCAATGGGTACAGTTATTGCGCTTACCTTGCATCAAACCATTAGCCGATGTGGCTTATCTTGGTTTTGCAAAACACCGCTACAAATTATCCTACCTGTTAACCGGTAAGCAGCGCTGTGAAGATGGTAGCTGTAGCATCAAATAGTGAGTTAACTGCTTAAAGCCATAGCTACAATCAGCCATCAACCCAAGGAGATTTACTTGAGCCAATCATTCACTGCAAATTCAGGCTCAGTTGCGTTAATCATTGGTGCATCTTCTGGGATTGCAAAGGCCATTATTGCAGCACTGATTAAGCAAGATACGGCAACTGACATAAAGCACCTCATCAGTATCAGCCAATCTGCAACTGCTGAGACGAAATTGGCTAATGAAAGTGCTAACCCCATAACTCAGCAACATATTAGCTGCGATTATTCAGCAGACGCCATTGCCACACTGTGCCAGCAATTGCAGCCGTTTAAAGGTAAAATTACTCGGGTATTTATTTGTAATGGCAGATTGCACAATCAGTATCAAATGACTGGCGCAGCAACAGGGAGCGCCTCAGAAAACACAGTTTCTAAAACTCTCCCCTTTAAAACAATAGCCCCTGAAAAGCGCTTAGAAGATGTTAACCCTGAGGCAATGCAGGCTTTGTTTGAGTCAAACACCATTACCCCTATGCTGTGGCTACAGCATTTAGTCAAACTGGTTGCAGGTAAACAGGGCTGTATTATTAATGTGCTCAGCGCCCGAGTAGGCAGTATTAGTGATAATCGCTTGGGAGGATGGTATAGCTATCGCGCTTCAAAAGCTGCGCTAAACATGCTAATTAAAACCGCGGCGATTGAATATGCTCGGCGTGCCAAAAACGTAAAGCTCATTGCTTTTCATCCCGGCACCACAGACACCCCATTATCCAAACCTTTTCAGGCCAAAGTGCCCGCTGAAAAATTATTTACTGCTGAATTTGTCGCGTCGCAATTACTGAATATCAATAACGCAATTAAGGAAGCTGGAAGCGAAAGTAGTGAAGATGACAACGCTGAAATTGACCGAATTTACTACGATGGACAAGCCAGCTTTATTGATTGGCAAGGAAAACTGATTAGTTGGTAAAGGGCTTAGGTCTTTTTCCCTTGCAGCAACTTTAGCCTGTCAGCAACAAAAATGCGAAGCCAAAGGCTTCGCATTTTTATCGGTAAATCAAGTTATCAATAATTGATAAGCTTAAATTTACTTAACGAACTCAACACCAAGTTTGATGTCGCCGTTTAATGTATCAAGCATTGCATCACGGGCATTAGCTTCAAATGCGCTAACATCGCCGTATGGTAATACTTTTTCTACGCCGTTTTTACCAAGTAATACAGGTTGTGCGAAGAAGTCAGCATGTTCACTGCCGCCATCAACATAAGCACATTCAACCACGTTAGCTTCGCCTTGTAGGCCGCGAACCAATGATAGGCCAAAGCGACATGCCGCTTGACCCATAGACAGAGTCGCACTACCGCCACCCGCTTTAGCTTCAACAACTTCAGTACCCGCATTCTGGATACGTGTTGTTAGCGCTGCAACTTCTTCATCAGTAAAGCTTACGCCTTCAACTTGTGAAAGAAGTGGCAGAATAGTCACACCACTGTGGCCACCAATAACGTTGATGTTTACATCAGCAACGTTTAGCCCTTTAAGGTCAGCGATGAAGGTTTCAGAGCGGATAACATCAAGTGTCGTCACACCGAATAAACGGTTCTTATCGTAAACACCTGCTTTTTTAAGTACTTCAGCCGCAATAGCAACAGTAGTATTTACTGGGTTAGTGATAACGCCAATTAATGCTTTAGGGCAAGTTGCCGCCACTTTTTCAATAAGGTTTCTTACGATACCCGCATTGATATTAAATAGATCTGAGCGATCCATACCAGGCTTACGCGCAACACCTGCAGAGATAAGAACAACATCAGCGCCAACTAGCGCAGGAGTTGGGTCTTCACCAGCAAAACCAGCCACTTTTACATCTGTAGGGATGTGGCTTAAGTCAACTGCAACACCTGGAGTAACAGGAGCGATGTCATATAAAGACAACTCTGAACCTGCAGGAAGTTGAGTTTTTAATAGTAAAGCTAAGGCCTGGCCGATACCGCCAGCAGCACCAAGTACAGCTACTTTCATGATGATCTCCAATTACGTTCTAGTGATTGACTTCAGTCTGGTCTGTGACACAGATCATGTTTTCTTGTGGCGTCACATTACTGGATCACAGCGAGGATTTCAATTATCCCTTAGTAGATCACACTAATTTCCTTATTCTATGATATGTATATAAATAATGACTAATTTAGCCAGTAATAGCTAAAATGAATTTTTATTCACCAATTTAGCTTATTTCTTGACTTGATGCGTTTATCTATTCAGAATGAGCTACTTTTTTGAATAAAATCTATTCTTTTTAAAAATTACTATAAGACGAAAAAAATATGCCAGCGACTAAGAATCAGGATGAACTCGTAAAGACGTTTAAGTCGATATTAAAGGAAGAGCGCTTTGGTAGCCAAAGTGAAATCGTAATCGCACTGCAAGCAGAAGGTTTTGGCAATATTAACCAGTCAAAAGTTTCCCGTATGCTAAGTAAGTTTGGTGCAGTACGTACCCGTAATGCTAAGCAAGAAATGGTATATTGTTTACCCGCTGAGTTAGGTGTGCCAACAGCAGGCAGCCCTGTTAAAAACTTGGTATTGGATGTGGATCATAACCAAGCGATGATCGTAGTCAGAACCAGCCCCGGCGCAGCGCAGCTTATTGCCCGATTATTAGACTCGATAGGTAAGCCTGAAGGGATTTTGGGAACTATTGCTGGTGATGACACTATCTTTATTTGTCCTTCAAGTATCAAAACCATTGATGATACCTTAGAAACGGTAAAATCACTGTTTGGCTATAGTGAATAGCCCTCTTAGCAAATAACACCTTCACGATTTATTGAGCCATTAAAAAAGCAGCCTTAGGCTGCTTTTTTGGTTTTAACAGTGCGTAAGTGTTAAATTGAGGCGATTTCAGCATCGGTGAGAAAACGCCATTCGCCTTCTTCTAAATCAGCATCAAGTTCAATTTCACCCACAGCTTCACGATGTAAATTGACCACCCGATTCCCCACAGCAGCAAACATACGCTTCACTTGATGGTACTTACCTTCGCTGATAGTTAATCTGGCATGGTATTCATCAATGATCTCTAGCAGCGCCGGTTTAGTTAAGCCGTCTTCACTTTTTAATTGGATCCCTTCGGCAAAGGTTTCCACCAATGCAGGATCAAGTGATGCAGCAGCTTCGATAAGGTAACGTTTACCGCAATCTTTTTTAGGTGAGGTGATTTTATGTGACCACTGGCCATCGCTGGTGATCAGCACCAAACCTGTGGTGTCCACATCTAAACGCCCAGCAATATGCAGGGTATCGACTTTTTCAATATCCATTAATCCCAACACCGATTGATATTCTTCATCAATGGTTGAGCAAATGGTATCAACAGGCTTGTGCATCATGATGTAGCGCTCGCCCACGATCTTAATTTGACGACCTTCGATACACACTTCAGTATCATCTTTCACTTTAAAGCTCGCGTCTTTAACCACGTCACCATTACAGGTCACTTCACCTGACTTGATAACTCTTTTTGCTAATGAACGAGTCAGCTCGGTGCTCTCGCAGATAAATTTGTCTAAACGCATATATAAAACCAAGTGAAAACTAATTGGTCGCTATTATGAGCTGTTGGCTAGCAAATAGAAAACGATAAATGGCCACTGTAACATTCTGGTAATTTTTAGTTACACAACACAGTCAATAAATGCTCAATTTATCACTAAAAGCCTAGCCTTAGCCCTTGTTAAGTGCCCCTGTTAAGACTTAACATGTTGGTCACATAAAACTGTCTTAAGGCAGTGAACAATAAAAACAGCTCAAAATTAAGGCCGATAAAAAGGCTTCACTCTTCAATGCATAGGGAAACAACATGAAAAAGCTAGTTATCGGTGGGCTTTGCGCCTCACTTATCGCAGGCCTTAGTGCCTGCAATTCAGATAAAGCAGTCACTGAATCCGCAGCACCAGAAGTCGCTAAAACAGAAACCGCAGTTGCCGTTGAAAAAGCCCTTACCTCAGGTATTAGCTTTGACAATATGGACAAGTCAGTTCGCCCACAAGATGATTTTTACCTCTACGTAAATGGCGGCTGGTTAAACACCGCGGAAATCCCTGGTGACCGCACCAATATCGGCGCCTTTTACGACTTGCGCGAAAATGCCCGTGACGACGTTAAAGCCATCATCGAAGATGTCAGTGCAAACCCAGATCTTAAAATGGGTACTGATGAGCAAAAAGTGGCCGATCTTTACCGTTCATTTATGGATGTTGAAACCTTAAATAAATTAGGTATTAGCCCAATCCAAGCTGAATTTGCCCAAATTGCCGCGCTAAAAGATAAAAATGAATTAACCGCCTATTTTGGCGAAAGCCAAGTTAATGGTGGCGGCACACCATTAGCGTTTTATGTCAATGTTGATGCTAAAGATTCAAGCCGTTACGCCACCCATATTTGGCAATATGGTCTTAGCCTTCCTGAAAAAGATTACTACTTCAATGAAGAAGAGCGCTTCGTTAATATTCGTAGCAAATACCTTGAGCATATCGAGAAGATGTTTGACCTTGCCGGCCTTGAAAATGGCAAGCAAGCAGCGCAAACGGTTTTAGCATTAGAAACCGCTATCGCTGAGCAACATTGGGATGTAGTTGAAACCCGCGACAGCACTAAAACTTATAATCTTTATCAAGTTAAAGATTTAGCGACCTTAGCACCAGACATTAACTGGGATGGCTATTTAGCAGCCCTTGGTGGTGATAAGCAGTCTGACATCATCATTAACCAACCAAGCTTTATTGAAGGCATGAACCAAGTAATTAAAGACAATGATCTTAATACTTGGAAAACCTACATGGCCTGGATGGCACTCACTCATAATGCGAGTCACTTATCTGAAGCGCTTGATAATGAAAACTTCGAGTTTTTCTCAAAAACACTTAATGGCCAAGAAGAGCAACAACCTCGCTGGAAGCGCGGCGTAAGCACAGTCAGTGGCACCTTGGGTGAAGTTGTCGGTAAAGTGTATGTAAAACGTCACTTTGTACCAGAAGCAAAAACCCGTATGAGCCAATTGGTTGAAAATTTACGTGGCGCTTACGGCACTAGCATCGAATCATTGGATTGGATGAGCGAAGACACTAAAGTTGCAGCTAAAGATAAGCTGGCTAAATTCAATCCTAAAATTGGTTACCCTGATAAGTGGGAAGACTACAGCAAACTCACTATTGCAGCCGATGATTTACACGGCAACATTAAACGTTCTGCGGTTGTTTCTCATAACAAAGATATCGCAAAACTTGGTCAGCCAATTGATAAAGGCGAGTGGCACATGACGCCGCAAACCGTTAATGCTTATTACAATCCAACCATGAACGAGATTGTCTTCCCTGCAGCTATTTTACAGCCACCATTTTTCAACCTTGAAGCTGATGACGCGGTAAACTACGGCGGCATTGGTGCAGTCATTGGCCACGAAATGGGCCACGGGTTTGATGATCAAGGCGCTAAATTTGATGGCGAAGGTAACATGCGTGATTGGTGGACTGAAGCTGATTTAAAAGCCTTTACCGCTAAGGGTAAAGCATTAATAACTCTGTACAATGGTTATCAAGTATTTGATGATTTACACGTTAATGGTGAGCTAACTTTAGGTGAGAACATCGGTGACTTATCTGGTGTAACCATCGCTTATAAAGCCTACAAAATGTCATTGAACGGTGAAGAAGCACCGGTCATTGACGGCTTAACGGGTGATGAGCGCTTCTTTATGGGCTTTAGCCAAATTTGGCGAGTAAAAATGAAAGAAGAAGCGCTGCGTAACCGCGTTGCTACTGATCCGCACTCACCAGGTCACTTCCGTGCATTAGGCGCACTGTCTAATATGCCTGAGTTTTACCAGACTTATGGCGTAAAAGAAGGTGACAAGATGTTTATCGCCGCTGATGAGCGAGTAAAAATCTGGTAATCATTAACTTAAAGTCATTAGCTTGAGTAAAAAATCAATAAGGGCATCATTTGATGCCCTTATTATTTGGCTACATAAAGTACAACTGTGCGCCTTAAAAGCATTAGCCCGCAAAATCTACCTATTCCTAATCCATTGCCTCTTGAGCGCAGCGTTATGACATTGCTTTTAACCACACCATAAACCGACATGGTATTCAGGTGTTATTCAGCTAATTAAAGCTAATCTAGCCCCATCAATTTCACACAGATATTGAACTAAGGTGAATACTCAATGAGTCGAATTTTTAGAACCTTTATTATCTTTTTATTGTTGCTGACAAGCCGCAATGCCATTGCCATAACGGTGGACACCAAACCCGTAAAGCCCACTTACGACTTTAGGCAAATTGTGAGTAACGATCTCGACAGCCTATTAGCGTTACAAAATACTCTCGGGGCGGCGCCGCAGCAATTTAGCCATGATTTAGATGCCTTGTTTGAGCGTGCCCCTGAGGCACAATCGGAGCTAAGCAATTTAGTGACTAAAATTAGCCAGCAAAATCAGGCTTACATGATTATTCCTAAAATAAAAAGCTACCAAAGAGCCCAGCAAAAAATCGCCCTTAAATTTGACGGTGATGCCAGCTACCTCACCGATATTGCCAGAGCAACCATTGTTACTAATGATGTTGCCAGCTTGATGAGCGCTTATAAAGCCATTGTCGCACACGCTGAAGTCGTACAAGTTAAGAACCGCTTTGCCACTCCTAAAGCATCTGGTTACCGTGATTTAAACCTGCTGGTTAAACTGCCTCAAAGCCAAATGGTTGCTGAAGTGCAATTACACCTTAATAAGATTGCTGAAATTAAAAGCGGCCCAGAGCACCATGTCTACGAGCAAATTCAACACATCGAATTACAAGCTCAACGCCAACATAGACCCGTCAGTGAGCTTGAATTAATGCAAATTGTGAAACTGCGTCAAACTTCACACAAGCTGTATCACAAAGCGTGGTTAAGCTATAAACGTCAGAGTTTGGCAGAACTGCAAGCGGCATAAACTCTCAAATAAAGCACTAACTCGTTTAACGTTCGCCCCTGTACCCCTTGTTATTTACCTCCCCTTGGCACCTTTTTAAAAGGTGCTTTTTTTTGCCTAAAATAAAATCTGAATTGGTTAAAAGCGCCATTCAGGCTATACTCCCGCCATTATTGCCCGATGACTGGATACACTGATGAATGACATCATTGAAATGCTACAAGACTTGAGTGAAACGGTACCAGTACCACTCGAATTACCGACATTCGAGCAACTGGTAGAAGTGGAAGAACAAATTTTAATTTCACTGCCAAATGATTTAAAAGAATACTTATTATTTGCCAGTGATGTCATTTATGGCTCCATTGAAATGGTCACGGCATCAGATCCGTATTCACACACTTATTTACCTGAAGTGACCAGCTATGCCTGGTCTATCGGCATGCCAAGAGAATATATTGCTATCTGCCAGCAAGGCGATAACTTTTATTGTATCGACCAAGAAGGCAATGTGCGTCACTTCTATAAAGGTCGCATGGTCGACATTATGTGGGAATCATTGTGGGACTGGATCCAAGACATTTGGCTGAAACGAAAATAGCCTAAGTTTGACCAGCTAACATCATCAACGTACACAGTAAACCCATACCGTTACAGTATTAGAAAATTAGGAAACATCATGGCTAAATCAAACAACTTAAACGCAATTGAAATGCAGTGTTTACGGTTATCTTTAGGGTTAACGGTTGAGCAAATTGCTGAGTTAACTAAAACCACTCCTGAAGCGGTGATTGCTTGGGAAGCAGGTGAAACTGAAGCGCCTGTGGTTGCACAAAAGAAATTGCTTGAAATTGAAGACACCATTGAGATGCAAGTGCTTAACACCACTGACGGTATCGAAGCGTTATTTAAAACTGAACCTAAGCGCCGTTTAGCCTTTGTGGTTTACCCAACTCAAGCTATTTACACTCAGTACAATCCTGAGTTTTTAAGCTCACTGCCTTACACTGAGCTTTATAATACTGCGGCGTGGCGCATCAAAAAAGAATGCCAAATCGTACTTGATGTTGAAGTCAGCTTAGTGGCCTTAGAAGTGGAAAGCTACAAATCATTCCGTGCTGACAAGGGCATGAGTGAAAGCCGTGAGAGCCGCGCAAAATGGGCTGCAGCTCAGCTGTAAGCCCTTAAGCGAGCACTTTATGACATAAAAATGGGAAGCCTCTGGCTTCCCTTTTTATTGCTGACTTTTAGTGTCAGTTTTATCGGTGTAGCGATAGTGACATCACACTCACTCAATCAATGCGATCAAGTGTTACTCACTTTGGGCCGCCGCTTTGGCCGCTGCTGACTTTTTAAGTGCTGCCGCTAAGCTCGGGCTTTGTTGTAAACGGTCACGATAAGCGGTGAGTTTAGGCGGAATGGTTTGCTCAAACATAGTGGCCCACAATAACGTTTGCGCCAATAAAATATCAGCAATGGTTAACTCGCTGCCACAAAGATAGCCTGATTCTGGTACCCATAATTCAGCAATAGCCGCAGCACGATTAAACTCAAACTTTGCCACTGGCAACATAGCATCTAAACGCTGCTCATCTGGTAAAGCAAAGCGGTGCTTACCCATACTCCATAAAGGCTGCTCTAATTCACAAATAATAAAACTGACCCATTGATGATGTTTTGCTGACGCTGCGCTGCCAGGCATAGGTAAAAATCGGCCATTACCGTACTTTTCAGCCAAATATTGTAAAATAGCGGCTGACTCAGTTAACACCAGCTCACCATCCGTAATCACGGGCATTTTACCACTGGGATTTAAGGCCAAATAGGCTTCAGCGCGGTTATCTCCTTTTGAAAAATCCACAAAGGAAAACTGCCACTCAATGCCCAGCTCTTCTAATAGCCAAGACACGCGTAATGCGCGACTTTGGGGCGTGCCATACAAAGTAATCATAATCTGTCCCTGTTTGATAAAGTAAGCTAATAACTGCCATAAAAAAGCGGCTTGCGCCGCTTGGTATTCATGCTGTAAACATTAGCCTAGTTTAATTAAAACTGGTAGCTAACTTTACCGTACCATAAGGCGCCGATGGCTGAATGAGTTGCTTGATCGTAACCCATGAAGTCAGCAGCACTAAATGGTGGTTCTTCATTAAACACGTTATTAGCACCCACTGTCAGTGACCAATGGTCAAAGCCAATATAAGTGACATTTAAATCCAAAGTAAGCATTGAATCAATTTGACCTGTGGCGCCTGCATCAACATTATCAGTGTATTCACCAATGTAGTTTAAGCGTGCGCTGGTTTGCCAGTCGGTATAACCCCAATCCATACCACCAATCCAGCGATATTCGGGATGTTGGTACTCGCCAGCTAACTCACGCGTTGAACCGTCTTCACGTACTTGATCAAAGCTATTGACCCAAGTCAGGTTATAGCTAAAGCCAAACTCACCAGCAGAGTCGGTATTCAATACATATTTGACATCAAAATCGACACCGTCTGTAGATTGACTACCTAAGTTGCCAAATTGGTCATAAATTTCAATAATGCGCCCGGGAACATTAGTCGATGAAGGTTCACGCTTAACCACATTGGCATTATCACCTTGGGTATCGACTAAGTATTGGGTATCAGAGGTGATCAAACCATCTTGATCGTAATTCCAGTAATCCACCCCGACACTTAAACCATCAGTGATTTCCCAAACACCGCCCACGTTATATGAGGTCGACTCTTCAGGTTGTAAATTAGGGTTACCAGAAAATATCACCGTACGCTCTTGGGCAGTACAATCTTCTTCTAAGCCCGTTAATGGACAACGTGTGGTATCCACTAAACCAGGTGACTCCTGAGAAGGACCTAAACCTAATTGCACCAGTGATGGCGCTCTAAACGCTTCGCCCCAACTGGCGCGCAATGTGAGGTTATCAAGCGGGGTATAACGCAGTGCTATTTTAGGGTTAGTGGTATCACCAAAGTCGCTGTAATCTTCATAACGCAGCGCTAATTGCGCTTCTAAACGCTCAAAAATCGGTACCGCTAACTCAATAAATAATGAAGTTTGATCGCGTTCACCTGCAGCTTCTGTGGCTTCAGTACCAAAAATTTCACCACGCTTAAACAGCTCATCAGGATTATCTGACAATGACTCTTCACGGTACTCAAAACCGACCGCCATGGCTAAACTGCCCGCAGGCATATCCATTAAGTCGCCACTGATTTTACCGTCGAAAGCATTGGTGGTTGATTTACCACTTCGGGTGGTATTAACACTGATATCGTCAATCACAGTGCCTTGCTGGGTCGTCGCTAACGGGTTAAACGCGCCTGAGTTTATGGCCTCTTGTAAACGTGGCGTCCACACAAAGCCTTGCTCACCAAATTCAAGGTTACGGTTATAAGAATAGGTGTAAGCTAATTCCCATTCCCAGTCAGACAACATACCATTTAAGCCTAACACCACACGGGCGCTATCTGATTCTGATGATTTTTGTCGCGGCCCAGTTTCAGTTAAACGCCGACGCATGGTCAAGTCTTCACCAGGAAACGGATTAATAGCTGCGCCACTAGCAAACAGAGGGTTATCGTTGAGCATGTAAAACTCACCAAAAGATGGGCTGGCAGCGCCTTTAATCACACTTTCATTATGCTGATACATAAGCTCAGCAAATAGACTTAAATCATCATTAAATTCATAGTTTTGAAATACTGATAAGCCCATGCGGCTCGACTCTGGCACTGAGGTCATTTCTGGCGCGTAATCATAGCGGCAGTAACTGCCTTTAACACTATCAGCGGGACAATTTACATCAGGGGTCCAGCCAAACAAGTCTGATTTAGGGGTAATTGAGCCATCCATACCAATGGTTGCAGGAATGTATGAACCAGGGTTACCCGCAGACGATCTAAAGTCGCTACCGCCATTTGCAGTTTGATCTGCTGAACGTGAATAATCACGATCGGCAAATAAGGTTTCACGCTCTTTAAAATAATCAAAAATTACTGTGGTATGAGACTTTCCATTCGCCGCTTCCGTGCCCCACAAAATAGAGCCAGCTTGCTGACCACCGCCATCTTCAACGGTTTCAGCAATCTTGCCGTTAACCTCAAAGCCTTCGAAATCTTTTTTCATGATGATGTTTATCACACCAGCAATCGCATCTGAACCATAGGTTGCAGAAGCGCCGTCTTTAACGATATCAATTCGCTTAACTGCAGAAATCGGAATTGAATTTATATCAACAAAGGCAGTATCAATTGATTTTGCAAACGACGATACCGCAATACGGCGACCGTTTAATAACACCAAGGTGGCATCAGCGCCAAGACCACGAAGTGACACAGCTGCGCCACCATTAGCAGTGTCATCTGAGTTGTTACCTTGGGTAGAAAAAGTACCACTACCCGATACCGGGAGTTTACTGAGCAGTTGTGAAATATCTTGAGCGCCAGAACGGGCAATATCTTCAGCGCTTAACACCGTCATTGGTGAAGCCCCTTCGAGATCGGTCCGTTTAATATGAGTACCAGTAACTTCAATGCGTTCGACTTCGGGTTCGGCAGCAAAAGCGGTCTGCGTTAAAAACGTTGGGGTGAGCATAAGTGATACGGCAGTAGCGCAAGCGCTCCGCCAGAATTGAGGTCGTGACATAATTATCCCTAATTTAAAATATTAACTTGTTTAGACTCAACATCATTTTTAAGTCTGGTTTAGCTGAACTCTTTCGATTGAGTTTCTAATACCGCGCAGTATATTAGTACTTCGCAATACACTAACCTAAGTAATTTCCACAGGATGTCAACGATTGATTTTTAGGCAACTGTAACAAATCGTACCAGTAAGCCATTAATTTGCTATATTCAACTATTGATAAAGTGTGACATAGTCATTATCAATTTAAACAATAAGATAGTGTAATAAGCAGCTATTTTATGTCAGCCCCATGACGTGAAGAATAACGAGACAAATAATGACAACAGCTCAGCCAGCAACAAGCCGCTCTAGCCGATTTGCCACCCTCTTTGCCAGCCTAGGGCCGGGGATTTTAATGGCTGCAGCGGCCATTGGCGCCTCTCATTTGGTGGCATCAACCCGTGCTGGCGCCGAGTTTGGTTGGCAATTAGCTTGGGTTGTTCTCGCAGTTAATATTCTTAAGTACCCTTTCTTTGCTGCGGGTGCTCGCTATACCGCTGCCACCAACGAAAGCTTACTCCATGGCTATTTAAAGCAAGGTCGTGGCTACCTGCTGATGTTTACCTGTTTAAATACCATTGCTGCCATTGCCAGCACTGCCGGTGTGTGTATGTTAACCGCAGCCATGCTAACCCAGTTTGTGCCGCTGCCCATTGATATACTGGCTTTTTTGGTCTTAGTCAGCTCGCTGGCATTATTGATCCTCGGTCATTATCAGTTACTCGATAAACTGACTAAAGTCATCATGCTAGCCCTGACATTAACCACGCTAATCGCTGTGACATTAGCTTTTAATCACTCAGCAGGAACGGTTGCAACTGTGCCCAGTGAATCACCTTGGCAATGGGCTTATGTGGGTTTCTTAGTGGCAATGATGGGCTGGATGCCAGCGCCAATTGAAGTCAGTGCCTGGAACTCTTTATGGCTATTGGAAAAGCAAAAAACACAAACCGTCACCAGTAAGCAAGCCATCTTTGACTTTAACTTAGGCTTTATTGTCACCGCTATTTTAGCGATTGTGTTTCTCGCCCTAGGGGCACTGGTTATGCATGGTAGTGGTGAGCAATTTGCCAGCTCTGGGGCTAAATTTGCCAGCCAGCTGATCGATTTATACAGCGATGTTATGGGCCAAGAAAGTCGTTATTTGATTGCCCTTGTCGCTTTTTTATGTATTTTCAGTACCACAGTAACCGTGATTGATGGTTACAGTAGAACCTTAGATATTGGCTGGCAGCTTTTAACCCATAAACCAGACTGCTCGGCACGATTAACCCGAGTTATGTTGCTGGTTTCCGCCTTCGCAATGGCTTTAATTTGGTTCTTTAAAGGCGCCCTATTACCACTGCTTGAGTTTGTTATGACCCTAGCATTTATGACCACGGTTATTTTTGCTTGGCTTAATTATCGCTTGATGACCAGTAATTCATTACCTGAAGAACATCGATATGGTTTGAAAATGAAAATATTATCTTGGTTTGGTTTAACCTATTTAGTCGGTTTCTCAGCTGTATTTATTTACTGGAAATTAATTCTATAATCGCTTTTTAAAAGCAAATTTAGCCAGTTACAATGTCAATAAGTCAGTCACAATGTCAATAAGTCAGTCACAATAAGCCATAGCATGAACTGGCATATCCGCATCATCATTATGAGAGAGCGGATCTGTGGGTAGATAATCTGACCTAATGCCCTCAACTCAGGTATAATCACTGTTCAATGTGTTTTAAGCCTAAAGCGATGTGATAGTAATATCGTTCAGGTAACTTTAAACATAAGCACTTACTTTACCAGCGCAGCCGCGCCCAGAGACCTTTATGATTAACAATGACATCCTTCGCCGCCTTCGTTTTGTATTTGATTACTCAAATGCCAAAATGACTAAAATCTTCGCTCAAGCAAATGTTGAAGTCAGCAATGACGAAATCATTAGCTTATTAAAGAAAGAAGAGGAAGAAGGTTATAAAGCTTGTAATGACAAATTAATGTGTCAGTTTTTAGATGGCTTTATCATCGAAAAACGTGGTTTACGTGAAGGTAGTGAAGTACCTGCACCGCTAAAAGATCTAACCAACAACTTAATTTTCAAGAAATTACGTATCGCATTAGAACTTCGTGAAGATGACATTATTGAGCTGATTGGTTCTGCTGACTTGGCTATTGGTAAGTCTGAATTAGGCGCGTTATTCCGTAATCCTAGCCATAAAAACTACAAAACCTGTGGCGATCAGATTTTACGTAACTTCCTTAAAGGTTTATCACTTAAACATCGCGGAATGTAATATTTTCCTTAGCGTTTAAGCTTCCTTATTTAATGCACAGCTTAGGCTGTGCATTTTTATTTGTATCAATAAGGCCTATCTGGCGATGCCAGCTCATCCCAATAAATGGCTTGTTTAAAATGCTGGGCTAAGCGTTGATTAAGTTTGTCAAAATTTGAAATCGCCACCTCTTGACCGCTAATGCAAGACCACACAAACCGATGACAGTTATTATTGAATAGCTCATACTCACGATATTGAAATAATGATTGCTGCGCCCTTTCTAGCGCCTCAGGAGCTACAAGGGGTTGATGAAGATGATTACAAGCTTGAAAAATCCGGCTGCCACTGCGGCTTTTTAAAAAGCGCGCCGACGAAATAGGCCTAATTAAGCCACTGCCATGTAACTCCACCAAGCTATTATCCCCAAGCCACACGCCTGTATGTTCAATGACCCCAAATACAAAACAGCACACGATGGCCCCAGGCTCTGGGCTTACCTTGACCTTATTATGATGCAATATACTTGGCAGTAATGGGCTGAAATTGTTGTCATCAGGCACCGCTGGCGCACGACCTAAATAGCGTTGTCTATGGAGCAATTGACGCTTTTTGTGCTCGTCAGCCACCAGCATTGCTGTGATTGCTGCGCTGCCTAACAAGATAAAAGGAACTGCCATAACACCCCAATATGTAAAACACCTTAAAATCATCATGGCAGAACCGCGCTAAATTACGCCGCTAAAAATGTAACCAACTTTGTCAAAATCACAGCTGATTGTGTGGATTATCTAAAACCTCAGTAAATACATCCACATGACTTTTAAGCCTTTACCATAAAGGTAAATAGCCAATGCCTAAAAAAACATCAATAAAAATCTGTGATTAGGCTCACTTAACAGACCACAATAAAATCAAGATGTGATAACCTGCACCGATAACAAGATACGTCTACGATTAACAACAAAATTCTATCTTTGAGATAAAAATTAACTAACTGTAGATAAAAATAACTGCAATACGTCACTGACAATAAGGTTTCCAATGGACGAGAATAAACGCCCTCTCTATCTTCCTTTCGCAGGTCCAGCGATTCTTGAATCTCCTATGCTCAATAAAGGCACTGCTTTTAGCGAAGAAGAACGCATTTACTTTAACCTTGAAGGGCTTATCCCTTGGGTGGTTGAAACTATCGATGAGCAAGCATCGCGTGCTTATGATCAATATAAAAACTTTACTAACGATCTCGATAAGCATATTTACCTGCGTAATATTCAAGATACCAACGAAACGCTTTTTTATCGTTTAGTGCGTAATCACATCAGTGAAATGATGCCAATCATCTATACCCCTACGGTAGGCTTAGCGTGTGAGCGTTTTTCTAAAAACTATCGCCGTAACCGTGGTCTGTTTATCTCGTATTCCAATAAAGACCGTATTGATGACATCCTCAATAACTCGACCCGTCATAAAGTAAAAGTCATTGTGGTAACCGATGGCGAGCGCATTTTAGGCTTAGGCGATCAAGGTATTGGTGGCATGGGGATCCCCATTGGTAAATTATCTTTATACACCAGTTGTGGCGGGATCAGTCCGGCGTACTGCTTGGCGATCACCTTAGATGTCGGCACTGACAACCCTCATTTACTAGAAGACCCTATGTATATGGGCTGGCGCCACCAGCGTATTGGCGGTGAAGAATACGCTGAGTTTGTTGAAGAGTTTATGCAAGCGGTTAGTCGTCGCTGGCCTGAAGCATTAATCCAATTCGAAGATTTTGCTCAGAAAAATGCCATGCCATTACTTGAGCGCTACAAAGATAGATTCTGTACCTTTAATGATGATATTCAAGGTACTGCAGCAGTGACTGTAGGTTCATTACTAGCAGCCTGTAAAGCTGCAAACACGCAATTATGTAAGCAAAGAGTCGCCTTTTTAGGCGCTGGTAGTGCCGGCTGTGGTATTGCTGAAGCCATTGTGGCGCAAATGGTTGCTGAAGGTATTAGCGACGAGCAAGCACGCTCACAAGTGTTTATGGTCGACCGCTGGGGACTGTTACTTGATAACATGCCAACCCTGTTAGGCTTCCAGCAAAAACTGGCACAAAAAACCGCTAATATTGAAAACTGGGACGGATTTAGCGATCACATTTCATTACTTAATGTGGTTAATAATGCCAAGCCAACTGTGCTTATTGGCGTATCTGGTGCGCCAGGTTTATTTACCGAAGAAATAATCAAAGCCATGCATAGCCATTGCAAGCGCCCGATTGTATTCCCGCTATCTAATCCAACCAGCCGCGTTGAAGCAACGCCTAAAGATGTGCTGCATTGGACCAATGGCCAAGCACTTGTGGCTACCGGTAGCCCGTTCGAACCAGTTGTAATTGAAGAAGAAACCTTTGAAATTGCTCAATGTAACAATAGCTTTATCTTCCCCGGTATTGGCTTAGGCGTATTAGCAAGTGGCGCAACTCGGGTATCAGATGAAATGCTGATGGCATCAAGTCGTGCGCTGGCAGAGTGTTCACCCCTTGGTCAAAATGGTACCGGCTCATTACTGCCAAGACTGGAAGACATTCAGCAAGTGAGCAAATATATTGCTTTTGCAGTGGCTAAAAAAGCTATCGAGCAAGAATTAGCCCTACCTTGTCCAGATGAATTACTGCAACAACAAATTGAAAGTAATTTCTGGGAACCTGAATATCGCCGTTACAAACGCACCGCGTTCTAACTACTGCCAAGACGGGAAGACATTCAGCAAGTGAGCAAATATATTGCTTTTGCAGTGGCTAAAAAAGCTATCGAGCAAGAATTAGCCCTAC
>NZ_JAUOSH010000020.1:0-98341 GCF_030548765.1 Shewanella sp. 3_MG-2023
AGGCGGGTATAGCGGGCAGTGGTATTAAGGCTGTTGTGACCGAGCAGGCTTTGCACTGAGCGCAAATCTAGCCCTTGTTCTAACAAATGAGTGGCGTAGCTGTGACGCAGGTTATGCGGGCTGATGGATTTGTGAATATTACACTCACGAATAACCCGCTTGAGGGCTTTTTCCTTCTGATTTTAAAGTAAGTCCCGCCTTTATCGATCTTTGAGTCTGGCTGGCCATCTTTACCAGAAAAATCAGCCGTGGGTGGCGATGAGTTTGCCAGTAATATCGCAGCGCTAACAGGGTACGTTGTGGCAAGGGAACCAGTCTGTCCTTACCGCCTTTAGCGTTACGAATGTGCACCTGCATCATCTGTGAATCGATATCGCCAACCTGCAGTGAAATGGCCTCACCGAGGCGCAATCCCATACTGTATAAGGCGAGAAAGCACACTTGATATCGCAGCTTATGGGTAAGGCTAATGACGATAGAAACTTCAGCAGGGGTAAGAATATCAGGCAGTCTTTGGACTTGTGGTGGCTTAACAATATTAAGCCACTCCCAGTGTTGATTAAGCACATGTCGATAGAAAAACTGTAGCCCATTACGGTCGAGTTTCACGGTGCTCCATGAATGTGACGCTATCAAACTGGCAAAATAGCGCTTTAGGTCATTAGTTGAAAGGTTATCAGGACAAGTGTCGAAATAAGCACTAATACGCCTAACGGCGCGGCTGTAGGCATCGATGGTAGCAGGCCGCTTGCCTTGCAGTGTTAAGTTGGTAAGATGTTGTTCATAAAGAAAATCAAAGCGTTGTTGCTCGTGAGTGTTCATAGTGATACTCCTAGATAACTGCCAAGGTAGGCAGGGTCTAGTAAGTATTTAAGATGGGAGAATAAAGGTGAGCTTTTATCTTTTCTGCCGCACAGCGGCTTCGTTCAACGAGGCGTTCCAGCAGCAAGCTGAAGCAGAAGGAAGGTGGCGCAGGGCAACATTAAGCCAAGTGCAGCTAACGAGTTACTATTCTGGCTATCGTGAAATATATGATTTACGCGAAGAGCTTAAACAAGCTCAAGGTGATGATTTTGATTTAAAAACTTTCCACGAAGAGTTTCTAAGTTTTGGCAGTGCGCCAGTAAAATATATTAAGAAATTAATGGTTAAATAATATTGAGGTTATTAAACTTCAATACAAGGTGCTTTATTAAGCAAACTTGATTATCCGTATCTAAAAAAGGCCTGAATTATCAGGTCTTTTCGTTTTTTTGTGAGCTAGGTTCAACAACCGTGCAGAAGCTTTACACTCCACATATAGTATTTTGATCATGACAGTGCTAATCTAAATGGTAATAGTTACTATTTAGATTAAGTCGTCATGAAAAAGATCCTCCTCATTGACCAGCAGCTAAAAAAAAGCTTGCCCTTATGTCAGCAATTACAACTTTTAGGCTATGTTATTACCATTGTTGATAACGGCTTTAATGCCTTAGTTGCAATGGAAAGTAATCAGTTTGAAGTGATTTTACTGGACTCTTCAGTAACACAAATGGATGCTTTTTGGTTACTCATGGGTAAGCATTGTCAAACACCCGTGATTGTTATTACCAACAATGCCAGTGTCGATGAACGTATTGCTGCATTTGAACTGGGCGCTGATGATTATTTACCTGAGCCTATTAATGTGAAAGAACTTTTACTGCGTGTGAATGTGCTTAATCGACGCACAACAAAGCAAACTCACGATTCAATGACTCATGTTGCCAATATTGATTTTGCTGTTATCGAATCACAGTTAACCAGTGGGCAAATAGAGCAAACTACCGAAAAACAACATATTGAACAAAGCGCCAATGTGGAGTTCGATGATGATATTAACGCGGTAACATTTAATGGTCAGCAATTAAATCTTACTCAAACAGAGTATCGTTTGTTCAAATATTTGTTTCAGCGTAAAGGAGAAATCGTCACTAAATCAGAATTGCAAATGCGTGTGTTGCATAAAGAGTTAGGCGAGTTTGACCGTAACCTTGATATGCACATCAGTAATACCCGTAGAAAAATGGCCAAAGAAAGTCTACCAAGAGAACTCATCAATACGGTTAGAGGTAAGGGCTATTGCTTTAGTCCATTATTTAGCTAATCTCATTTAACGTATCCGTTAACACCTAGCTAATGTGATCTTACAGGGGCTTTTTATTGTATTGGTATTAATAACCCTCATCAGCAGAAAATTAAGCCACCATATTGAATAGATGTAGAGCAGATGCTGTGGATTTGATTTTATTGCGTAACGGCTTTTGATAAGATGCAGGGATAACGTCGATTATAACCTTAGATAAAGGAAGTCCTATGCGTATTAGCGCGAATTTTGATGGCGGCAACATTGAGACCATTAGTTTAGACAAGCACGATGACATTCAACTCGCCATTAGACCTGATGAAGGTGGAGAGTTTTACCAATGGTTTAACTTCCGTATGGAAGGTCAAATTGGTCAAACTTACACATTGAATATCGTTAACGCAGGCAGTGCCTCTTACCCGAAAGGTTGGGAAAATTATCAAGCCGTTGCTAGTTACGATCGCCAGCATTGGTTCCGCTTACCGACAACATATCAAGATGGTAAATTATCAATCCAAGTTGATTTAGATTGCGATGCCATTCAAATTGCTTACTTTGCGCCTTACAGTTACGAACGTCACTTAGATCTGATGAGCTCAGTACAACTTCACCCATCAGTTAAACTAGAAAATTTAGGTTTAACCCTTGATGGTCGTGATATGAGCCTGCTAACTATTGGTGATAACGATCCTTCAAAGAAAAATATTTGGATTACCGCAAGGCAGCACCCTGGCGAAACCATGGCTGAATGGTTAATTGAAGGCCTGCTAAACCAATTATTAGACAGTGATTGTCCAACCTCGAAACTGCTATTGGATAAAGCTAATTTCTATATCGTGCCAAACATGAATCCTGACGGAAGCGTCAGAGGCCATTTACGTACGAATGCTGTTGGAACTAACTTAAATCGTGAGTGGGAGTCGCCTAGTTTAGAGCGAAGTCCTGAGGTTTATTATGTTACCAATAAGATGAAAGAGACTGGTGTAGATTTATTCTATGATGTTCATGGTGATGAAGGCTTACCTTACGTGTTTGTTGCTGGTTGTGAAGGCGCACCAAATTACACTCCACATATGGCCAAGTTACAAGAACAGTTCCTTGCAGCGTTAAGTATGGCAAGTGCTGATTTCCAAACTAAATATGGTTATGACAAAGATGAGCCAGGAAAAGCGAACTTAACCGTTGGTTCTAACTGGGTCGGCAACACATTCAAATGTCTAGCGAATACCTTAGAAATGCCATTTAAAGACAATGACAACTTAGCCGATCCTGTGGTTGGGTGGTCACCGGCGCGCTGTGAATATTTAGGTGAAGCATCACTAGTTGCGATGTTGGCTGTGGTTGATAATTTAACAGAATAGGCAGTTTTATGGCGTTAATCGAATGTCCTGTGTGTCAAAAGCGAATTTCGAGCAAAGCAAAACAGTGCCAATACTGTAAGGCTTCTGCTGATGGCGATAGTGATTCAAAAAGAACAATTTCACACATTCAGAAGTCTAATAAATTAATGAATCAAATGATGTTGTTTCTAACGCTATTTATTGCAGGTGCAGTATATGGTTTTTGGGGCGGCGAAGTTGCCACTGGAACGGATGCATATATTGCAGGTAGTTGTTTTGCTTTTGGCTTTGTTGGCTACATTATTACTCGAGTCAGAAGTCTAATACATAAGCGGAAAAGTGTATGAATGATATTAATAAAGTCATAGATGAAATGCCTGATGAGGTTTATCAACGTTTACGCGCAGCGGCAGAAACGGGTAAATGGGAAGATGGCACAGTGCTATCTAGCGAGCAAAAAGAGTCAACGTTACAGGTAGTGATGTTGTATCAAGCGCGTAAGTTAACTCAAACTGATCATTTTACAATTGCTGCTGGTGGCGAGATAAACGAGCTGTCTAAATCACAGTTAAAAAAACAATTTCGCGGTGAAGCTATCGCAGAATTTAAAGAGCCAGAACTATAAACTGATTTTTAGTTATCTCTAGTGAATTTATTTCAGCAAAAAAGCCGCATCAAAGATGCGGCTTTTTATTGTCTAAAGTACATTACATATTTATTTTCAGAAATTTATTCAGTTAGCTCACCCAGTAAGTTTTGCTGCATTGCGATTTTTACTTCATTTGAAGTTAAATTTTTTGATAGTAAATAATGTAATTTAGCCAATGCTGCTTCAATGGTCATATCTGAGCCGCTAATCACTCCAGCTTTGGCTAATGCATTACCCGTCGCATAACCCCCCATGTTCACCTTTCCTTGAAAACACTGGGTTAGATTAACAATTACAATGCCACGTTCATCAGCTTGTTTAAGGGTATCTAATAAGGCTTTATCTTGAGGCGCATTCCCAACACCAAAGGTCAGTAAGATAAGTGCTTTTACTGGCTGCATTAAGATGTTGTTAAAAATCTCAGTTGAAATACCTGGGTATAAGGTGATCACGCCTACAGGTTGCGGGCTGATGTTAATCACCTCTAAGGGCTTAGTGGTGGGCTCGGTGATCTTACCTGCACGTAAATTAATTTTGATCCCAGCTTCTAACAATATAGGAAAGTTAGGTGACGCGAAAGCATCAAAACCATCAGCATGGGCTTTGGTTGAGCGGTTGCCCCTAAACAACTTATTATTAAAGAATAAACACACTTCAGCGACGGGATAATTCGCCGCAATATACAGTGAATTAAGCAGGTTAGTTTGCCCATCTGAGCGCAGCTGAGCTAATGGGATTTGCGAACCGGTTACGATAACAGGCTTGGATAGCCCTTGTAACATGAATGACAAGGCAGAAGCCGTGTATGCCATGGTGTCAGTGCCATGCAAGATCACAAAGCCGTCGTAGTTATGGTAATTGGCTTTGATGTCATTGGCGATGCGCTGCCAATCAGGTGGTGCCATGTTTGAAGAATCAATCAATGGTGAATATTCATTAATGACAAAGGTTGGCATTTCTTCATGGTAAAACTCTGGCATGGACTTTACACAATCAGTTAAAAATCCTGCCACAGGTGCAAAGCCATCATCGGTTTTGCGCATACCAATCGTACCGCCAGTATAGGCAACGTATATGGAGCGTTTTGTCATTGTAATGAATTCTCAACCACTTAAATTATATAATCTGCAAATTATACGGCTTGAGCTGAATAAAACCCAATAAAAAAGCCCGAATAACGGGCTTTTTTGAAGATAATTCAATTTGATCTTATTCTGACTTCATGCCTAACAAGATTAAACAATCACAATAGCTTAGTAATCGCAGAGTTCGCAATACATGTATAGGCCATTGGGATCATCAAACTGAGTCATTTGTTCAACAACAGTGCGCCATTGACCCATAAATTGTTCAACCATAGGTGACTGTGTGGTTGCTACAGGTAAATATGTTGCAGCAGATGCGAGCATTTTTTGCATGAAGATTTGCTCGGTTGTGAGCTCTTGCTCGATGACTTTAGTATCAAACTTTACCATTTCAGCCATTTCAGCCGCTTTAGCAATGGCGCTATCCATATCGCCAAGTTCGTCAACCAACCCCAGTTCAACGGCGCGGGTGCCAGACCAAACACGGCCTTGGGCAATGCGGTCTACTTGTTCTAACGACATGTTTCGTTCAGTGGCAACTAACGAGATAAATTCATGATAGCCGTGTTCAATATGGCGTTGTATGACAGCAGAAATATTTGGGTCTAACTCACGGGTCGCCGAAATACCAGCCCATTGCGAGGTCGACACACCATCTGAGTTAATGCCCCAATTGGACAAGACTTTTTCAAAGGTGGCAAACATGCCAAAGATCCCGATAGAACCAGTGAGGGTAGTTGGAGTGGCATAAATGTAATCAGCACTTGCTGAAATCCAATAACCGCCAGATGCCGCTAGGCTACCCATACTGACCACTACGGGTTTACCAGCCTGTTTAAGGGCAATGACTTCTTGTCTAATTTTTTCAGAAGCAAATGCACTCCCACCTGGGGTGTCGACACGTAGCACGACTGCTTTAACTTTGTTATCAAAGCGAGCTTTCTTTAATAGTGCTGAAGTGCTCTCGCCACCAATTTGTCCCGCTTGTTGTTTGCCATTGAGGATATTACCTTTGGCGACCACAATGCCGACAGATTCTTGTTCTATCAGTGAAGGAATTGGCTGTACTAAATTAAAATATTTAGAAAAAGAGATTTGCTTGTATGAGTCGCCATTGGCTTCTTGACCTACGGTTTTAAGCATGGCGAGTCTAAATGACTCATCTGAGACTAATTCATCAACCCAATTCATTTTTATCGCTAATTGAGCTGAGTCACCGTTAACACTATCAAGTTCCGCTAGGTAGGTTTGTGGGTTTAATACGATATTCTCGGTCGCAATTTGACGGTTAGTGGCAATGGTTGTTTCAAAGTTTTGCCATAAGTCAGTAAGCAGGGCGTTGCTGGCTTCTTTTGCCGGCGCTGACATATCATCACGGATAAAGGGTTCGACCGCTGATTTGAAAGTGCCGACTCTAAATACATGGGTGCTGATGTTCATTTTCTCAAGTGCGGTTTTAAAGAACATGCGGTAGCTGCTAAGGCCTTCAAGTGACACGCCACCTTTATGGTTGAGATAAATGGTATTCGCATAACTTGCCAGGAAGTATTGATTTTGCTCGTATGAATTGCCAACAGCAACCACGGTTTTACCCGCTTCTTTAAACTTGTTTAAGGCATCACCAATGGCGGTCATTTTACTGATCCCACCACTACGTAAATTGCCCATTTTCAATACGATGCTATTAATACGTTTGTCATGAGTGGCATTTTCAATGACGTAAAGAATGTCGGCTAAAAGTATTTCTGCTTCCGGATCATCAGTGTTACTTTGTTTAAATATCGCTTCAATCGGGTCAACATGACGTTTTTGATCCACAATGCTGCCAGATAGGTTTAAGACTAAGGCAGATTGATCTTCAATGGTGATTTCTTCTTCAGATGTCATAGCCATAATGATCATGGCAATGATGCCGAAGAAAATGATATTGAGGATTAATTTACGAATACCGTTGATGGTTTTCCAAATAAATCCAAAGAATCTCTTAATTAATGAGGGTTTAGCGGACATTAGCCACTCCTGTAACATTCTAATAGTGTAATGCTAACTGATCTTGAGTGATTTTGGGAAATTGAATTGTAACGGTTTTTAACAATAGCTACGCTAAATGATTGAGCTTATGATTATGTCGTTGTATGCTAGTTTAAATCACTTGTTTAAAAAGGATGTTTGAATGTCGTTTCCACATTTATTAGAACCCTTAGATCTAGGCTTCACCAAGTTAAAAAACCGTGTATTGATGGGTTCAATGCATACGGGTCTAGAAGAAGAAAAGGGCGGATTTGAGAAACTAGCTGCATTTTATAAAGAACGTGCAGCAGGTGGCTGTGGCTTAATTGTCACCGGTGGCATAGCGCCAAATTTCAGAGGTCGGTTAGCGCCTCATGCATGTCAATTAAGTTTTCCTTGGCAAGTAAGCAAACATAAAATTGTTACCGATGCAGTCCATGAAGCGGATGGCAAAATCTGTATGCAAATTCTACATGCAGGCCGTTATAGCTACCATCCATTTTCATTAGCGCCAAGCAAAATAAAATCACCTATTACCCCTTTTACGCCGTCAGCAATGTCATCAAGACAAGTGCGTAATACCATTAAAGATTATGCCTCTTGCGCTGCGCTTGCAAAAAAAGCGGGCTATGACGGTGTTGAAGTAATGGGCTCAGAAGGCTATTTAATTAATCAGTTTATCAGTTCGCGTACCAATAAACGTACCGACGAATGGGGCGGTGACTTTACTCAGCGTGCTAAATTCCCCGTTGAAATTGTTAATGCTATTCGTGCCAAAGTCGGTAGCGATTTTATCATAATATTCAGGCTTTCTATGCTTGATTTAGTCGACAATGGCTCAAGCTGGGATGAAGTAGTGCAACTGGCTAAATGGCTAGAAAGTGCTGGTGTGAGCATCATCAATACCGGCATCGGTTGGCATGAAGCACGTGTACCTACCATTGCCACCAGTGTGCCGCGCGGCGCTTTTGCATGGGTGACTGAAAAACTCAAATCAGAAGTTAATGTGCCATTAATTGCGACTAACCGTATTAATACCCCTGAAATTGGTGAATCAATTATCGCATCGGGTCAGGCTGACATGGTATCAATGGCGCGGCCTTTCTTAGCCGATGCTGAATTTGTTAATAAAGCGGCAGCTGATCAAAGTGAATTAATCAATACCTGTATTGGTTGTAACCAAGCGTGTTTAGATCATACCTTCTCAATGAAACGTGCTACCTGTTTAGTTAATCCACGTGCATGTTATGAAACTGAGATTAATTTTACCCCAACCACAGGTAAAAAACGTCTTGCGGTTATGGGCGCGGGCCCTGCTGGAATGGCGTTTTCTGTATATGCCGCTTCACGTGGCCATGAAGTAGTATTGTTTGAAGCTAAAGACGAAGTGGGCGGCCAATTTAACTTAGCGCGTAAAATTCCAGGTAAAGAAGAGTTTCACGAAACCATTCGTTATTTCAAAAATCAAATGAAGCTGCATAATGTCGAATTACGATTAAACACCCGTTTAGATGCAGCAGTATTAGCCACTGAAAAGTTTGATGAAGTGATTATTGCCTCTGGGGTTGTCCCACGGGCGTTATCCTTACCGGGATTTGATGATCCTAAAGTGGTTGATTATCAGCAAGTGCTAAAAGGTGAAGTAGAGATTGGTGATAAAGTTGCGTTAATCGGTGCTGGCGGTATTGGTTTTGATATGGCGCATTTCCTGTGCGAGAAGGAATCATCAACATTACAGCCTGAAAAGTGGTTAAAGCAATGGGGTATTGATAAAAGCTATCAACATGCTGGCGGTTTAACTGACGAATCAGAGCATAACCCAAGTCGCGATGTGTATTTACTGCAACGTAAAACCACTAAAATGGGTAAAGGTTTAGGTAAAACAACCGGCTGGATCCATCGTAGTGTTTTAAAGCAGCATCAAGTGAATATGAAAACCGGTGTTAGCTATGAAAAGTTTGACCAACAAGGGTTACATATTAAAGTCGGTGAGCAGTCAGAAATTCTTGCGGTTGATAATGTAGTCTTATGTGCAGGGCAAGAGTCTAACCGCACATTAGTCGATGAGATGAAAGCGTCAGGGTTACCAGTTCACCTTATTGGTGGTGTTGATGTTGCCGCTGAATTAGATGCTAAACGCGCTATTAGACAAGGCGCTGAGCTGGCCATGGCGATTTAAGCTTAAGGTGAGTATTAATTAAAAAACCTAGCAATTTGCTAGGTTTTTTTGTTTACTGATAATATTCACTATTTGTATTAAATATAATTACTAAGTTTACTTATTGAGGTTTGTTTCAATGCAGAGCTCAGTGTTTAAGGATTATCCTATGTCAAAAAACGTTGTTATTACGGGTGCAAACCGCGGTATTGGTTTAGCACTAGCAAAACTATTCAAGCAGCAAGGTTATAAAGTGTTTGGATTATGCCGTCATACTTCTGATGAGCTCGACGATTTGGGTATTAACGTGATAACTCAAATTGATGTGGCTACCGATGAGGGGATTCATAATATGAAAACCTCACTTGCTGGTGTGTTAATTGACGTACTGGTGTGCAATGCGGGTATTTTACGTGATGAGCAGTTAGCTCATCTGAACATAGATACGATTCGCCAGCAGTTTGAAGTAAACGCACTGGCTCCGTTGCGTATTGTTGCTGCGCTACAATCACAACTAAATGTTGGTGGTAAAGTTGCGATGATAACCTCAAGAATGGGCTCTATCGAAGATAATACCTCAGGTGGTCGTTATGGTTACCGTATGTCAAAGGCTGCTTTAAATGCTGCATCAATGTCGTTAAGTCATGACTTAGCATCAAAAGAGGTTGCGGTCGGTATATATCACCCAGGTTATGTACAAACAGATATGGTAAATCATGGCGGTGATATATCAGCAACTGAATCAGCTGCGCGTATTGTAGGTTTAATAACGCAACTTGATATGAGTCAAACTGGCGTATTTAAACATTCAAACGGTCAAGTGTTGCCTTGGTAAGATTAAAGGCAAAACGTCAAAACTGATTATTAAAAAGCCCATTGCTGATCACAAGCGATATAAAATATAGCTTGTGAATGCATTATGTGGAAGCTATTAGAAATTCAGCAATGTTGATTAAAATGGCCACACCCATAGCAGCATAGGTATGCTCACTGACACCACAATAAGTTCAAGTAATAAACCCAGTCGCCAATAATCCCCAAAGCGAAACCCACCAGGACCGAGGATCAGGGTATTGTTTTGATGACCTATTGGCGTTAAAAACGCGCATGATGCCCCAATCGCTATGGCCATTAAGAATGTATCAGGGTTAACCCCAAGTTGGGCTGCAGTACTGATCCCGATCGGGCACATGACTGCTGCAGTGGCGACATTATTCATCAAATCAGATAAAAACATGGTCACAATTAACACCAATAATAATGCGCCAATGGCATGGCTCTGGGCAATATTATCCAGTAAAAACTGGGCAATTAAATCTGCGGTGCCAGTTGTGTACATAGCATTAGCAACAGGCAGTAAAGCCGCAAGTAAAACAATCACAGGCCAGTCGATTGAAGTATAAATAGAGCGGATTGGTACTAAGCCAAATAAAGTAAAGGCAAGGGCGCCTGCTACAAATGCTACCGCTGCTGGCAGTATTCCGAACGCTACAGTAATGAGGGTAATTATCATGATCAGTGACGCAGTTAGTGCATGTCCTTTTTTGGGGACGCGAATATCACGCGCCGCCAAAGGTAAGCAGCCGTACTGAGATGCAAAACCTGATACAGATTCAGGATCACCTTGAAGTAATAATACGTCACCGGCTTTTATCGGGGTAGATCGTAAACGTTTTACTGAGCGGTGGCCTTGGCGAGAAATGGCGAGTAAATTGATACCATAGCGGTTACGTAATTCAATATCGGATACCGAGCGATTAACTATTGTGGTGCCTGGCATTGCGACTAGCTCCTGCATGATAATTTCTGCAGGCTTACTTGTGTCATTATCATCATCTTTAGCAGATTCTGGTGTTGATTCGTCGCCTTTTTTTTGCAGTTTAGTTTCAACCACTGCTACAGTTTGCGCTTCTTCTGTAATAGCGCTTTCTGGTTCAAGTTCTAGCCCTAGGCTAGAAAGTGCTTTAGGGATAGATTCCGGTTCGACTTCTATGATCAGGATATCACCAGTTTGTAGCACTCTATTTGGATTTGGGGCCGTGAGGTGTACCTCGCGACGGATCATGCTGATAATTTGAGCATCGGCCTCATCAAGCAATTTATCTACTTCTCGCAGATTCATTTTTTCAGCAATACTGCCAGCCACAATATTAACTTCACAGAAGTAATTACCGGTATCAAAACTGCCAGATGAAGATTGTTTGCGACTGGGTACGATATGCCAGCCAAATAAACCGACAAACACGATTCCAGCCAGAGCAATACAAACACCTACTGGCGAAAAGTCAAACATGGTAAAACTACCTAATCCGCTGGATTCACGAAATCCAGAAACGACGATATTTGTTGGCGTACCAATTAAAGTTGTCATCCCGCCTAAAATTGAACCAAATGCCAGTGGCATTAATACTTTCCCTGCAGGTAAGTCATATTTAGCAGCCATTTGAATCGCAATAGGCATTAGTAATGCAAGGGCGCCTACATTATTCATAAACCCTGATAGCAAGGCCGCCAAACTGATCAGCGCCAGTATACTCAAGGTTGGTCCCGCTTGAGCTGGTAATAAGTACTTTGCCAATATATCGACAGCACCGGAGCGTTGCAGCCCATAGCCTAATACCAGCACACCGGCCACAGTGATGACTGCTGGGTGACTGAAACTTGTAAAAGCTTCACTGCTTGGGACTAGACCTGTGAATACACAAACAAGCAAGGCAGACATAGCGACTAAGTCATGACGCCAGCGCCCCCATAAAAAAAGCGCCATAGTAACGAATAAGATTATGACAATGATAATTTGATTTGGTGACATGGTATTTGGTCTTTAGAGGATGGTTGTTGAAATGATTATTTAGACCTATCGGCTATTGAAGTCACACCACCTCGTCAATAGATTTAAATTGCGGTAAACGTGGGTCTCGCTGTTTTCTGCGGTCATAACGAACGATAGCCGATTTGTTTTTGCGGCGCTCAACATAAGATCGTTGCTCAACTATGTAATGACCATCAACTAAAACAGTATCGGCAACCTTGGGGATGCTTTTTCTCACAGTCATGTACAACCTACAGATTTATATTCAGATTATCTAAAGCATAGGTGACACATTGTAGTTCTGCTAAGTAAGTCGCTAATTATTTAATATTTTGAGCAAGCTAACTAATGTATTGATTATTTAGATAACCTTTGGGCAGTTGATAACTACAGTGAAAAATCATTTCCATAAATAGGGCGATACCATCCACCTTGGCCTTACAACCTTGGGTATGCTTGTTTCACCGGTGTATCCAACCATAGATTGATACGCTAAAAAATTAAATATTAGCTGGCATAATATTGAACTGTTAAGTAGCTGATAATTAGTCGCTTTTATGAGTTTCTTTAACGGTATAGATTGTTACTTGTCATGTTTCGAGGGTTAGTGACAATCACGGCACTATAGGTGGGTCAGTCAAAATACTGAAACTTATGGGATGTATAGATGAGTATCTAACCTTATGATAGTTTGAATTATTAGCTGTTTATTTAACACTATTTAGCCAGAAGAGAGACTTAACTATTAAAGCTATTTAACGAATAAACCACTAAAGCAAGGAATTTAACTCACGGACAGAGTAGCGTAATTCCCGCTGCGTTGTGACACAATGTTCTGGTCAACTCCAACCGGACACTTTTCTAAAAGAGATTTCAAAATCTATCGGTGATTGATCAGCATTTGCCGAATGCAGTCGTTCAACATTGTAATATTTCATATATTTCGCCACATCATCACACATATTTTGACGAGTTGGCTGTGGTACTTTTAACAACCAGTCATGCTTTAAACTACCAAAAAATCGCTCTACAACAGCATTGTCCCAACACGCTCCCACATCGCCCATACTTGCTCGGCAGTCCAATTTTTTTAATAAACGTCGATAACCTTTACTGGTATATTGCGAACCTCTATCGCTATGAAACACCAAGCCTTTAGGTGGTTTGCGCAAGTTGTAAGCCTTCAAGAATGCGTTCTCAACTAAGCTTCGTGTCATTCGCTTAGATATGTTCCAGCCAACGATTCTGCGAGAATACAAATCCATTACCACTGCGAGGTACAGCCAGCTTTCGCCTGTTTTAAGATAGCTCACATCGCCTGCCCAAACTTGATTTGGCCCTACAGGATTAAAATTCATATTAAGCAAATTGTCAGCCACACTATCACTGTGCTTACGCTTTGTGGTGACTTTATAAGCAAGACGTTGCGTTACATGCAGATTCAGTCGCGCCATTAACTTAATGGTGCGATAACGTGTGATGCTAAACCCTTCTTTGCGTAGCGCTTTAGCTAACTCTCGACTACCTAAGCTGTTTCGACTGGCCTTGAATAATGCTTTAGCTCGACGAAACAATGCCAAGGTATCGGCAGTGATAAGCTCACCAGGAATTTTAAGCCAAACGTAATACGCTGATGTACTGACCTGCATCACTTTGCACGCCATCGAAATAGGATATTTCGTCACAAGAGTCTTGATAAATGAATACCTTACTTCATTTCTTTCACAAAGAAGGCGCTGGCCTCGGTGTGCCCCTTGGGTATTTTTAGGATTTCACGCTCCATTAATAAGCGCTTATTCTCTTTGCGTAACAGCATCAGTTCGGTGCGTTCATCGACAGATAAGGTATCACCTTATGCCTGCTTTTTGTGTTTAGAAGCCCAGCTGTAAAGGATTTTATCTGTGATCCCTAAAGAAGCTGCTGCTTGAATTATTGTGTAACCTTGCTCAAGCACCAAAGCCACGGCTTCTTGTTTAAAGTCTTCTGGATACTGCTTATTTATTCGTTTAGTCATATTCACCTCAATAATGGCATTATATTCCTTTATTAAAGTGTCCGGCTAATTCAACCACAACAGTCAGTATTATTAATGCTGTATTTGTCTTTCGATTGACTCATTTCCCCTCAATTATTTACGACAGAGTTTACCAGAATTCAATGATAATGAATGTAATATTTATTGTTTTCATTATCACAAGTTACTGATGTTAATAGGATGTTTGTTTTTGTCTGTTTCTTAAAACATTTAGTTTGAAGTGCTACATTGAAATTTTAGTGAAAGTGTAATCTAGGCTAATAATTAATAGTTGGATAATTTGCGGGCTGATTTATAGCTGGTTTTTTATTATTTTAAGTTTGCTTAAAGGTTCGTTTAATAAACTAAAAAAACAAAAAATTAAAATAGAGATGTTTTATATCCACTAGCCATAAATGTTACTGGCATTTATGCTGTGAAAGTGAATATGGACTCAACGAAGGTAGGGATAGAATGACAATGACAAGTGAATCTACTGAAAAAGCGCCTGGCTTTTTAGGTAGAGCTTTAGATGGTATTGAGAGAGTTGGTAATAAATTACCAGATCCTGCGATGCTGTTCTTAATTTTAATGTTCGCCGTATGGGCTATCTCAGCTTTATTGTCGGGTGTGAATTTTGAGGCGATTGATCCTAGAACAGATAGTCCAATTGTGGTTAATAATTTATTGAGTGCAGAAGCGTTAACTCACTTTCTAACCTCAATGGTAACCACGTTTACAGCATTTGCACCGCTAGGTGTTGTTCTTGTGGCCATGTTAGGTGTAGGTGTTGCTGAGCAATCAGGCTTTATTAATACAGCACTTAAACAAATGCTAAAAATAACCCCGGCAAAGTTTTTAACACCAGCGGTTGTGTTAGTGGGGATTATTTCTCATACCGCAACTGATGCGGGTTATGTGGTCGTTATCCCACTTGCTGGGGTGATATTTTTTACTGTTGGTCGCCATCCATTAGCTGGTATTGCCGCGGCGTTTGCAGGGGTATCAGGCGGTTTTTGCGCCAACTTTATTCCCTCAGGAATTGACCCACTATTACAAAGCTTTACTCAGTCGGCAGCGCAAATTGTCGATCCTGATATTCAAGTCAACCCACTCAATAATTGGTTCTTTGCAGCTTCATCATGTATCCCAATTACCTTAACAATTTGGTATTTAACCGATAAAATTCTTGAGCCAAGACTTAATCGTAGCCATAAAGTAAAGCGTGAAGAAGTTGATTTACCAGCAATGGAAGAGGTTACTTCTAAAGAAATAAATGCATTTAGAGTGGCATCGGCGGTGATGTTGGCCGCGATAGTTGGCTTTTTCTCATTAACTATTCCTGAAACATCAACCTTACGCGATGCTAGTGGTTCGTTAACCAGTTTTAGTGCGCCATTGATGCAATCAATTGTGCCGTTAATCTTTATCTTCTTTGTATTGCCAGGTTTGGTTTATGGCTTTATGACTGGCACCTTTAAAAGTTCAGCCGATGTGGTGCAGGCGATGTCAAAATCAATGAGTGGCATGGCGCACTATATTGTAATGGCGTTTTTCTGTGCCCAGTTTGTCGCTGCATTTTCAGCGTCAAACCTTGGTGCGTTAATTGCGGTAGAAGGCGCAGGCGGCTTAAAAGCCATGAACTTGCCTGCTGAAGTTACCGTTATTGGCATGGTAATTTTAGTTGGTTTCGTTAACCTATTTGTTGGTTCATCGTCGGCTAAATGGGCACTGATTGGGCCGGTACTGGTTCCTATGTTGATGCAGCTCAATATTAGCCCAGATTTATCCCAAGCCGCTTACCGAGTGGGCGATTCAAGCTCTAATATCATTACCCCATTGATGCCATACTTCCCGTTGGTGGTAGTTTACTGTCAACGTTATGTGAAAGGCATAGGTATTGGTACGTTAATTTCTATGATGCTGCCATTTAGCTTGGCATTGTTGTCTATTTGGAGCGCTTGGTTATTGATCTATTGGTCAATTGGTTTCCCATTAGGCCTTGGTGCAAGTTACACCTACGGTTAAGCCCTTAATGATTTAGGCCTACAGTCTACAATCGAATAAACTAAAAAGGACTGCATTTGCAGTCCTTTTGTATATTTGCACAGCGCTTACGCGTGCACACTCGTTGTTTGGGGACTTTGCTGTACTACCGCTACAGGCTGGTGTTGTTCGTCGATCTTTTTAATGCGTTTTAGTTCATTAAATACCATCGGCATCAGTAAAAGACATAAGCTTATATTGGAAAGTGGCACAGCCAGCCAAATACCATTGACCCCAATTATCAACGGCAAAAGCATCAAAAATGGAAGTTGGATCAGCATATTACTTATCGAAATGGTTAAGGATTTACGGCCTTGATTAACGGCCATAAAATACACTGTGGCCACAAAGATAATACCGTCCAAGATTAACGCAAACAGATGTAATCGAATTCCGATTAAAGCTTCAGCCATTAATGCGCCATCGCCATGACTGAACAGCTGCAGCACATTGCTAGGAAACAAGTTTAATACTACAACCAATAACAGTGCGAAAATACAAACGACTTTTGTCGCAAGAATCACCGTTGTTTTGATGTTGGCTATTTGTTTTTTGCCGTAATAATAACTTACCGGTGGCTGCATACCCCCAGCAATCCCTTCTGCTATGAGATAAAACATTGTGGCGATATAGCCGATAATCGCGAAGGCGGCGACATTCACAGCCGAGCCGTAAACCATGAATGAGTAGTTATGTAAGGCAATAATAAAGCTAAAATACATGAACATAAACAAACTGGATAAGCCCAATGTCATTATAGAACCCATAGTCTTAACGTTAATGACATTCAAAGAAAATTGTAATTTAGTATTCGATTTACTCGACATAAAATAACAGCCGCCTAATATCACGACTAAGGTTTGAGAAATCATGGTAGCCAACGCAGCACCATGCAAGCCCATTGGGTAAAGGACAATCAGCAGGTAATCCAATATGATATTTACACAGGCACCTAGCACCATAAGTTGTGTCGCGATAGCCGGGTTTTCATCATTACGAATTAACAGTGGTATTGCAGTAGCCGCGGTTGTAAAAAATGCGCCATAAACAAAAACGTCTATATAGGCCATTGCCATAGATAAGTTCTCACCTTCAGCTTTTTGTAATAACAATAAGTCTTTAGCAAAAAATTGAATGAACAGCGCAGCCATTATGCTAAAGCCAATGAGCAGGGCGATGGCATTATTTAAAATGCGTTTTGATTTTATAGGGTTATTCTCGCCACGGCTGATCGATAATAAGCTGCCTGCACCCATGCCTATCATCATGCCAACACCAATAATACCGCTGATAATTGGCCAAGCGAGGTTGATCCCAGCAAGCCCCTCGAAACCAATGTAATGGCCAACGAAGATACCGTCGATGATTTGATATAAGCCACTGACTAGCATTGCGCTAATCGATGGAATTGCATATTTCCAATAATGTTGCTTCACATTATTAGGGTTAACTTTTTGAGATATGATTAACGACATTTTTTTAAGGCTTGTTGAGAATGAAGCATCATTATCGCACCATATAAGATAGACTAAAGTTGGTTACTATCCGCTAAACGGATAGATTGTTAATGATTCAATTAAGAGTATGAATATGAATTGGTCTATAGAGCAATTACAAGCATTTGTTACTGCCGTGAATTTAGGTTCATTTTCTGCTGCTGCCCGATCTTTAGGAAAAGCGCAGTCAAGGATAAGCAGTGCTATAGCTAACTTGGAAATTGATTTAGGTTTTAAATTATTTGATAGATCTGGGCGTTTACCTGTGCTGACAGAGCAGGGCGAACAAATGTATATTGAAGCCAATGCCGTTATAGCACAATGTGAGCGTTTAAACGCTAGAGCTATGTCGGTAATGACTGATGATGAATTGTCGCTAACAATCGCTATTGACGAAGCTGTACCTATCTCTATTTTCGAAGATTTCTTTGATAAAACCGCTCACCAATTTCCATTATTAAAACTGACTATCTTAAATGGAACCCGAGACGATATTGCACAGTGGGTTGAAATAGGAAAGGCTGATTTAGGTATTTTGTTCTTGGGTGAACAACTGAGTGACAGTTTAGAGTTCTTTACCATTGATAGTTTTCATCAATCTCTAATTGTTGCACCGAAACATCCGTTAGCGTCAATACCAGTGCCAAATATTTCACAATTAAACATGTATAAACAATTTGTTATTTGTGACTTAGAAACCACAGGTAAACCTATTTCAGCTAATTGTTGGCACGTGGACAGCTATTATTATATTACTTCTCTCGTTGCCCGTGGTTTAGGTTGGGCCTTAGTACCGGAGCATATTGCCCATTCAGATTGGTATACAGGCGAGATAATTGAGTTAAGCTGTTATCACATATCGGATTCACTCACCATTGAAATGGGATTAGTGAAGCGACGGGATAAAGGTGCGGGACACATAATGAACTGGATGTTTGGTGAGGTGGAAAAAATGTTCATCGCAGCTAAAAAAGAAAGAATATAATTAAATTTTTATGTCTATCAAAGATGCTATTACTAAAAGTCAGGTCATGACTTAGCGTTAATTAGTGATATTACTCAGTCACTAATAAATGTCTGCGTTGTTGAACGTAAATATTACTGGGTTCATCTGTGGTGAGATCTAAATCAATATTGCTATCGGGTACGCAGCAACATGGCAGGCATTCATCAGCTTCTAACTCAACAAGTGGCTCAGTGATATAGCTCACCTTACCACTAATGATTTTGGTTTTACAGGCACCACAAAAACCACGTCGACATTCAGAGAAGACGTTGACTTTTTTTATTTCTAATACTTCTAAAAGCGTGTGTTGCTGTTGATTAAACAGCAACACAGGTTCCCCATTTAAGCTAACAATGGGGGCTTTTTTTAAATGTCTATTATAGGTCAAAATCTAAAAACTCATCGCTATCAACAGCTGAATCAATTTGTCCTACTAAGTAAGAAGAGACTTCTACTTCTTGTGGGGCAACTTGTACCGCATCACTTTCAAGCCAGTTTTTCATCCAAGGAAGTGGATTAGTTTGCTCAGCATAAGGCTGTTTTAAATTAACCGCTTTCATGCGCTGGTTAGTAATATATTCAACGTACTGACATAAAATCTGTTCATTTAAGCCAATCATTGAACCGTCTTTAAATAAGTACTGTGCCCACTGCTTTTCTTGTTCTGCAGCTTTATAAAAGATGTCATAGGCTTCTTGCTCACATTCAGCCGCAATTTCACCCATTTCAGGATCGTCTTTTCCACCTTGCATAATATTTAAAATATGCTGAGTACTATTAAGGTGTAATGCTTCATCACGGGCAATCAAACGAATAATTTTTGCATTGCCTTCCATTAAGTTACGTTCAGCAAAAGCAAATGAACATGCAAAGCTAACATAAAAACGAATTGCTTCTAATGCGTTGACTGACATCATGCATAAATACAATGATTTTTTAAGAATACGGCTATTAACGGTAATTTCTTTACCGTTGATGAGGTGCGTGCCTTGTCCGTGTAGATTCATCACTTGGGTTAATTCAATCAAGTCATCATAATATTGAGCGATATCACCGGCCCGTTTTAAGATTTCTTGGTTGACGACGATGTCATCAAAAACTACTGAAGGATCATTAACAATATTACGAATAATATGGGTATATGAACGAGAGTGAATAGTTTCAGAGAAAGACCAAGTTTCAATCCAAGTTTCAAGCTCAGGTAACGACACTAATGGCAATAATGCTACGTTTGGTGAGCGGCCTTGAATTGAATCAAGTAAGGTTTGGTATTTGAGGTTTGAGATAAAAATATGCTTTTCATGCTCAGGTAAACTTTGATAATCGATTTTATCTTTACTTACATCTACTTCTTCCGGACGCCAGAAAAAGGATAATTGTTTTTCAATTAACTTTTCGAACACTTCATATTTTTGTTGATCGTAACGTGCAACGTTAACGGGTTGTCCCATGAACATAGGTTCATACATTGGGTTGTTCGGAGTTTGACAGAAAGTAGAGTAAGCCATTTTTATATCCCAAAAAAGCGGGGAAAACTCCCCGCGTTGATATGCTAATTAGTGATTAAATCTTACAAGCGCCGCTTGCACAACCATCGTCTTCTTTTTCAACGACAGTGATGTCATCAAACTGATCCGATGCACCATCACGGGTGTTGTGATAGTAAAGGGTCTTAACCCCAAGCTTATAAGCGGTGAGCAAATCTTTCAGTAAGGTTTGCATAGGCACTTTTTGATTATCAAATCGTGTCGGGTCGTAATTGGTATTTGATGAGATTGCTTGGTCCACAAACTTTTGCATCAAACCGACTAACTGTAAGTAACCCTCATTATTTGGCATATTCCAAAGTAATTCATACTTATCTTTAAGTTCATCAAAGTCAGGTACAACTTGCTTTAATTGACCATCTTTACTGGCTTTAACACTGATCAGGCCACGTGGTGGTTCAATGCCATTGGTTGCATTAGAAATTTGCGATGATGTTTCAGACGGCATTAATGCCGAAAGAGTGGAGTTACGCAGGCCGTGCTGTTTAATATCGGCACGTAAACCTTCCCAATCCATGTGTAATGGCTCGTCACAAATTTTATCCAAGTCACGTTTATAGGTATCAATGGGTAAAATACCTTGAGCGTACGTTGTTTCATTGAACAAAGGACATGCGCCTTGCTCTTTTGCTAAATTGTTTGATGCTTTCAATAAGTAAAATTGAATTGCTTCAAAGGTTTTATGGGTCAAGTTATTACCTGAGCCATCAGAATATTTCATGCCATTCTTAGCAAGGTAATTAGCGAAGTTAATCACACCTATGCCTAGAGTACGACGATTCATAGAACCAAGTTGCGCTGAAATGATTGGGTAATCTTGATAATCAAGCAAGTTATCTAATGCACGTACTGCTAAGTCAGCTAATGGTTCTAGCTCTGATAAATCTTTGATAGCACCAAGGTTTAATGCTGATAATGTACAAAGGGCAATTTCACCATTTGGATCATCAATATTCTTCAACGGTTTAGTTGGCAAGGCGATTTCTAAACAAAGGTTTGATTGCTTAATTGGCGCAACTTGCGGATCAAATGGGCTGTGAGTATTGCAGTGATCAACATTTTGAATGTAGATTCGGCCTGTTGATGCACGCTCTTGCATCATCAATGAAAATAATTCAACTGCTTTAATCTCTTTACGACGAATGCTTAAGTCAGCTTCATACTGAAGGTATAGACGTTCAAATTCGTCTTGATCAGCGAAGAAAGCGTCGTATAAACCTGGCACATCAGATGGGCTGAATAGGCTGATGTTTTGACCTTTGATTAAACGTTGGTACATCAATTTGTTTAGCTGTACACCGTAATCAAGATGGCGAACACGGTTGTCTTCAACACCACGGTTATTTTTAAGTACCAGTAACGATTCAACTTCTAAATGCCATAACGGGTAGAATAGGGTAGCTGCACCACCACGTACGCCGCCTTGAGAGCACGATTTAACCGCTGTTTGAAAGTATTTGTAAAATGGTAAGCAACCGGTATGGAATGCTTCACCACCGCGAATAGGGCTACCTAATGCACGGATACGACCGGCATTGATCCCAATACCTGCGCGTTGACTAACGTATTTTACAATTGAAGATGCGGTCGCATTGATAGAGTCAAGGCTGTCGTCACATTCAATTAATACACATGAGCTAAATTGACGTGTCGGAGTACGTACACCTGCCATGATTGGGGTTGGTAAAGAAATCTTAAATGTTGAAGCCGCGTCATAAAAACGTTTGATGTAATCTAAACGGGTGTCTTTTGGGTAACGCGCAAATAAACAAGTTGCCACTAAAATATACAGGAACTGAGCACTTTCATAAATTTCGTTAGTGACGCGGTTTTGAACTAGGTATTTGCCTTCAAGCTGTTTAACTGCAGCATAAGAAAAGTTCATATCGCGCCAGTGGTCAATATAACCATCTAAAATGGTTAATTCTTCTGACGTGTAATCTTCTAAAATATGCTTATCGTATTTGCCAAGTTCAACCAAGCGAGTGACTTGATCAACTAACTTCGGTGGCTCAAATTGGCCAAAAGCTTTTTTACGTAAATGAAAAACAGCAAGTCTTGCAGCGAGGAATTGATAATCAGGCGCTTCTGGTGAGATTAAGTCTGCTGCTGCTTTAATAATGGTTTCGTGGATTGCTTCAGTTGGAATACCGTCAAAGAATTGTAGATGAGAACGTAATTCAACTTCTGAGACTGAAACGTTTTTCAATCCTTTAGCTGCCCACTCGATAACGCGATGAATTTTGTCTAAATCGATTGTTTCGCGTTCGCCACTGCGTTTTGTGACTGTCATATTGCTGTTCATTAAAAAAGCCTTGATTGTAAAATAGTTTGCGTGATTTAAATTTTGGATCTTTTTTAATCGTCTCGTTTACGATCGCCATTAAATCACAATACGGTCCCTTGTAAGTTGATCATCCATAAGCACTAACAACGTAATATATCCAAGAAATACGAGTGTTATTTGAAGACCCAAAGCAGAAAAAGCCTTGTGTCTTGTTCTGATGTCACACACAAGATATGGTGTTTAATTAAAACTTACATACAAGATAGTGAGGTTTGGGGCGATTTGCAAGCAGCAATTTAGTGAATAAGTTGTGGATATCTTATGTATAGTGGCCAATGTTAGTGAAGGCTAACCTGCTAGGTCAAAATACACGATATTTTGTTGGTTAAGATTAATATTTAGCCGAAAAAAAACGTGAGCTCGATCGCTACAATATTCGGCGATCGATTGTTTTGTTAACAAAATTATTTGCTATTTATATTTAAGATTTGTTAAGGAAAGCCTGATGTAAGTCGGCAACCTTGCTGAACTGAAAATCACTCGGCCATTCATTGGGTTTATCTTGCTCTGACAAATAACCCCATAATGCGATAGCGCCTTTCATCCCAGCATTACGGGCGGCAATTAAATCCCTTTCAGCATCACCTATATATAGGATGTCCTGTGGCAGGCAATTAATTTGCTGGGCAGCAAGTAACATTGGCGCGGTATGTGGTTTGGAGTGCTGGGTGGAGTCACCACTGATAATCGCAGTGAGTTTGTGCTCGATGTTTAAGGCCTTAACCAATGGCCGAGTAAAACGGGCTTGTTTATTAGTAACAACACCATAAGGGATGTCACGTTGCTCTAATAACAACAGAAAATCATCAAAACCGCTAAATAATGATGCTTTTTCACCATTGACCCGTTGGTAATGCACTAACAAAGCTTGCTGAACTTCGATTTGTAACTCATGGGAAAGCTCAGGTATACCGGCTTTTACAAGCGCCAAACTACCATGGGAGGCAGCATAGCGTAAGTTATCAATACTTTTACTAGCGATACCGCGCTCTTGCAAACTTAAATTTAATGCATGGACAAGATCTGGGGCTGTATCAGCTAATGTACCGTCTAAATCAAAGAGTACACCTTTAATCTTGTTCATAGTTATCCTAAGCGTGCTGAAGTTATTAGCGATTACTTAATCCGATTATGAATTAAGTGAAGGATTAAAGTAGTAATGTCACTGATTCACTGCAGTATTACTACTTTAATATTGTTCTACTATTTATGGCTGGCTATTAAAGATGACGATGTGATACTAATCAGCTTTTTGGGTGGCGATCATATAATTAACGTCAACTTTATTCGTGTACTTATATACACCCGTTAAAGGATTAAAGCTTATCCCAAGAGCATCACGGCAATGAAGCTCTGTTTGGTCAACCAAATTGATTAACTCAGACGGTTTAATGAACTTACTGTGGTCATGCGTGCCAACTGGCAGCATCTTTAAAACATATTCAGCGCCAACAATTGCTTGAATATATGACATCAGGTTACGGTTAATGGTTGAAAAGAACACATAACCGTTAGGTTTAATCATATCGCAGCATGCTTTAATCACTGATAATGGGTCAGGGACGTGCTCTAACATCTCCATGCATGTGACCACATCATAATAGCCTTGATGTTGCTGTGCATGTTCTTCTGCGGTCATGGTTTGATATTGGATATCGATGCCAGTTTCTAATGCATGCAGTTTAGCCACTTCAATTTGCGCTTCACCCATGTCTAAACCTGTTACATTGGCACCAATTTTAGCCATGCTTTCTGACAAAATACCACCACCACAACCGATATCTAATACTTGCTTACCAAAAATACCACCACTGGTTTGATCGATATAATTAAGGCGTAATGGGTTAAGTTGATGCAAAGGCTTGAAACTGCCATTAGGATCCCACCAAGACTGGGCCATTTGGGCAAATTTTTCTATTTCTTGATGATCTACATTTTGCGGCGTGGTTTGTTCTTGGTTAGACATGTCGAGAACCCATTAATTATTAGTATTTATTGCAGGTATTATAACCATTGGATTGAATAAACATAGTGAGATGAAGCAAGATTTCACTTTGGTTGACGGAATATTGCTCAATGTCTGCCCATAAAAACGACATCAGTATTTTATGGGGCAATTTATCAAAATGAAATACGCAAATAATGTAATAGAGATAGTTGAATTTAAAGATTTTTTGACAGCTTTTATCCTCGCGTTAATATTTCCTTGTTCTAGGGTCTAGCCTCTTTAAATATCTGTGTTAGAATGCCAAATCACGTTTTTGAGCTACACAATAAAATGGAATAATTATTGTGCGCTAATTTTAGGGGAACGAGCAGTTTATGACTGATCTGGCATCATCAATTTCGCCAATTAACATCGAAGACGAACTAAAGAATTCATATTTAGATTATGCAATGAGTGTAATCGTAGGTCGTGCATTACCTGACGTTCGTGATGGGTTAAAACCTGTTCACCGTCGTGTGTTATTTGCCATGAACGAGTTGAAAAACGACTTCAATAAGCCTTATAAAAAATCAGCTCGTGTTGTTGGTGACGTAATTGGTAAATATCACCCACATGGTGACACGGCCGTGTACGATACGATTGTTCGTATGGCACAACCATTCTCAATGCGTTACACGCTCGTTGACGGCCAAGGTAACTTTGGTTCTGTTGATGGCGATTCAGCAGCGGCGATGCGTTATACCGAAATTCGTATGCGTAAGTTGGCACATTCTTTATTAGCTGACTTAGAAAAAGAAACCGTAGATTTTGTACCTAACTATGATGGTACTGAATTTATCCCAGCGGTTTTACCTACTCGTGTACCAACATTATTAATTAATGGTTCGTCTGGTATTGCGGTTGGTATGGCAACAAATATCCCGCCACATAACATTTCAGAAGTGATTAAAGGCTGTTTAGCATTAATTGAAGAACCTGAGTTATCTATTGAGCAATTAATGGATTACATCCCAGGTCCTGATTTCCCGACAGCAGCCAGCATTAATGGTCGTAAAGGGATCATTGACGCGTATAAGACCGGTCGTGGCCGTGCGATTATGCGCTCAAAAGCTGAAATTGAAGACAATAATGGCCGTGAGCGTATTATTGTTACTGAAATCCCATATCAGGTTAACAAAGCCCGCTTGATCGAAAAGATTGCTGAGCTTGTTAAAGATAAAAAGATTGAAGGTATTACTGGTCTACGTGATGAATCTGATAAAGACGGTATGCGCATAGTTATCGAGATCAAACGTGGCGAAGTCGGTGAAGTTGTTTTAAACAACTTATATGCGCAAACTCAAATGCAATGTTCTTTTGGTATTAACATGGTGGCATTGACCAATGGTCAGCCTAAACTGTTTAACCTGAAAGAAATGCTAGAGTGCTTCATTCTTCACCGTCGTGAAGTGGTGACGCGCCGTACTGTATTTGAATTACGTAAAGCCCGTGAACGTGCTCATATTCTTGAAGCATTGGCTATTGCATTAGCTAACATCGATCCAATCATTGCACTAATTAAAGAATCGCCAACCCCTGCGGAAGCGAAAGTAAAATTAGTGGCACAAGGTTGGGATCTTGGTAACGTTCAAGGCATGCTTGAAAAAGCCGGTGATGATGCTGCTCGACCTGAATGGTTAGAGCCAGAGTATGGTATCCGTGAAGGCAAGTACTTCCTGACTGAGCAACAAGCACAAGCTATTCTTGAGCTACGTTTACATCGCCTAACAGGTTTAGAGCACGAGAAGATTCTTTCAGAATACGAAGAGTTACTTGAGTTCATTGCAAGCTTATTATTCATTCTTCGTAGTCCTGAGCGCTTGATGGAAGTGATAAAAGAAGAATTAGAAGAAATGCTTGAGCAATACGGCGACCCACGTCGTACTGTTATTAACCAAAACGAAGTTGATATGAGTCTAGAAGACTTAATCAATGAAGAAGATGTAGTCGTAACACTTTCTCATATGGGTTACGCCAAGTACCAACCGTTAACTGACTATCAAGCTCAGCGCCGCGGTGGTAAAGGTAAAGCTGCTACTAAAGTAAAAGATGAAGATTTCGTCGAAAAACTATTAGTTGCCAATACCCATGATACGATTTTATGTTTCTCTGATTTTGGTAAAATGTATTGGTTGAAAGTTTATCAACTACCACTGGCAAGCCGTACCGCTCGTGGTCGCCCAATCATTAACTTATTACCATTGTCAGATGGTGAGCGTATTACTGCAATTCTACCTGTTCGTGAATATGCAGATGACAAATATATTGTTATGGCTACCGCTCACGGCACCGTGAAGAAAACCGCATTAACGGCTTACAGTAACCCACGTGCGAACGGTATTATTGCCGTTAACCTTAAAGACGACGATCAACTAATTGGTGTTGATATTACTGACGGTAGCAACGACATCATGTTGTTCTCAAACGAAGGTAAAGTGGTTCGCTTTAACGAAAAAGTACGTGATTCAGAAACCGGTGAAGTGAAGAAAGATCCTGAAACTGGTGAAGACATGATTGCGATTCGTCCAATGGGCCGTACAGCAACAGGTGTTCGTGGTATCAAACTTGAAGATGGTCAGAAAGTTGTTTCGATGATCATTCCGAAAGTAGAAGGTGATATTCTAACTGTCACTGAAAACGGTTATGGTAAACGTACTGATTTAGCTGAATATCCAGCTAAGAGCCGTGGCACTAAAGGTGTGGTTTCAATCAAAGTAAGTGAACGTAATGGTGCTGTAGTAGGCGCAGTTCAAGTTACTGAAACTGACGAAATTATGCTAATTAGTGATAAAGGCACCTTGGTTCGTACACCATCTGCTGGCGTGTCGTTGATTGGTCGTAACACCCAAGGCGTAACGATTATCCGCACTGCAGAAGATGAGAAAGTCGTTGGCTTGCAGCGTATCGAAGAAATTCAAATGGATGAATCTGAACTTGATGCTGAAGCAGAAGGTCAAACAGTAGAAGGCGAAGTAGTTGCAACTACTTCTGATGCTGAAAACCCTGCAACAGATACACCTGCACAAGATGACGAATAAGTTATTCTAGTGACAAAAAAGGATGCCAATTGGCATCCTTTTTTATTGCTTGTCATTTATAGATGATAATGACGTCCGAATTAGTTTTGCTGTTTAAATACATCATGCCAAAAAGCAGAACTCAATTTAGCAATAACTCTCGACTCACCATTCAATAGCATTACCATGCCGATATTCAGCTCGGGAGAATAGGAAATTTCAGCAACATAACCCGCTACCCAACCAGCGTGATAAATTAATGGCCGGCCTTCAAACTCATATACCCGCCATCCTTTGCCGTAATAAGCATTATCAAGGTAGGTACGCCAATCTCGGCGGCGAAGCTCCTTGGTTGTTTTAACGCCTGGCGTCGTCACATCATTAATCACAGCGCTTGAAAGTACAGCAGGTTTCTCGCCTAAGTTGGCGATTAACCACTTGGACATATCAGTAATGCTCGCATTGACGCCTGCCGCTGGAGCCAGTTCATAGTAGTTTGCTTTTACTGATACTTTTTTAAAGCCTGATTTAGTCTTAATGTGTGGCTCTGCGCGATTTTTTTCCGCCATAAATGCTGTATAGCCTGTTGAGGCGTTATTCATCTCTAGTGGCTTAAAGATGCGTTTTTCAATGTAGTTCTCGTAGCTTAGGCCACTTTTTTGCTCAATGGCAGATTCGATAAATGAAAAGGCTACATTCTGGTAGCTATAGCAAACGCCAGGCCTGCACATTGGGGTTATTTCTGAAAACTTATTTAGAATTTTATCCTTGCTTACATTGGCATTGACTAAGTTATCGTAGCTATTTGGCATTAAGCCTGTGCTTTGACCGATAATATGGCCTAGGTTAATTTTCTGACTGGCTTTAGGATCAGCTAATACAAAGCTTGGAAGATAAGCATTTATCGGTTGTTGCCAGTCAAGTTTATTTTCCTGGACTAACATACTGGCCAGAGTACCTGCAAAGGTTTTAGATACAGATGCAAGTCGAAACACCGTATTGGCATTTACATTTAAAGCGCTACCTTTGCTGCGTTTACCGTAATAACTGAGCTTTAGAATCTTGTCGCCTTCGACAATAACAAACGCACCGCCCGGGACTTTGTTCTTTTTAAGTTGCTGATGAAATTTTTGCTTAAATTTATCAGATACACCGTTATAAATTGAAGCATGTGTTGGCTTACTGACAAGGACAGTACTTATTGCTAAAGAAAGCGTGCCTACGATAAAAGCCGATTTTGAAAACATGTAAATATCCATGACCGCGTTACGGTATTTATTATTCTAGTTAACACTGACACAAGGCCAATCTCCAAAGAGACTATAACCTAATGCTTTAGTATGACTATTGTTGTGTAATTTTTCTCACTTTACTAGTGATAAATAGCACTTAGTTTTTAAAATAGCGTTGTCGTTTATTGTCATTAACTAGCAATAAAGCTCGACAGAATCAGCATTGATGATTAATTTTCATTTTAGCTGCCAAACAGTTGCGATATACTGCTGAGAATTCGATACATTATGAATGTGTTAACTAAAAACGATATAAGGACAATGCTGTGAGCGCTATTTATAATTTCTGTGCTGGACCTGCCATGTTACCTCAAGCTGTGATGCAAAAAGCGCAGCAAGAATTAATTAACTGGAATGGCTTGGGTGTGTCCGTAATGGAAATTAGTCATCGTAGTAAAGAGTTTATGGCGTTAACCCAACATGCCGAGAAAACCTTACGTACCTTGATGGATATTCCAAAAAACTATCACGTTTTGTTTATGCATGGCGGCGGACGAGGTCAATTTACCAATGTTGTTAATAATTTCTTAGGTGACAACGGTAAAGCCTTGTATTTAGTTAATGGCCAATGGTCAACGGCTGCGGTAAAAGAAGCGATAAAACTGGTTGGTGAAAACAACATTGATCAAGTCAATATCATTGAAAATATCGATGGTTTAAATCAGGTGGTGCTGCCTGACTTTAGCGCGCATAGTGACGATTATCGTTATTTGCACTTTTGCGCCAATGAAACCGTTGATGGCATCGAAATTTTTGATGAAATTGAGTGTCCTTGGCCAGTCGTGGTTGATTTGTCTTCAACCATTATGTCGCGAAAAATCGATGTCAGTAAGTATGGTTTGATTTACGCTGGCGCTCAAAAAAATATCGGCCCTTCAGGCTTGTCTATCGTGATTGTCAGAGATGATATGTTGCAGCTACCCAGTTTGCCGCAGTCATCGATTATGGATTACCGTATCGCACAAGCCAATGACTCGATGTTCAATACGCCACCCACGTTCGCCTGGTACTTAGCTGCCGAAGTGTTTGACTGGTTAACATCAGTAGGCGGCGTAGCTGCAATGGAAGCATTAAATCAGCAAAAAGCGCAAATGCTGTATGACTGTATTGATAACAACCCGTTTTATACCAACGGTGTTTGTAAGCAAAACCGTTCACGGATGAATGTGACATTCCAATTAAGCGATAGTAGCTTAGATAGTGAGTTTTTAGCCCAAGCTGAGCAAGCAGGCTTGGTCGCCTTAAAAGGTCATAGAGTAGTAGGCGGCATGCGTGCCAGTATTTACAATGCTATGCCGTTAGCGGGTGTGCAGGCGCTGGTTGACTTTATGCAAGCTTTTGCTAAGCAGCATAGCTAAAGTGATACCAAGTTACATTGTTGAGCTTTAGTTCTACAGAATAAAAAGCGAATAATGAGCAGTCATTATTCGCTTTTTTAAACGCAATTATTGGCTTACAACCAGATAGTTAAAGAATTATTGCGATTGATTTTGCAAGGTAATCAACATTTGTTTCGCTTATACCCGCAATACTCATACGGCTTGAGCCGACCATATAAATGCTATGTTCTTTTTTAAGGGTTTCAACTTGCTCAGCATTAATCCCTAAGAAAGAGAACATGCCTTTTTGGTTAGCAATAAAGCTGAAATCTTGTTTAACCCCTTGTTCTATTAATTTGTTGACCAACATTTGTCGATTGCCATTAATGCGGTTGCGCATAACGGTTAACTCATCTAACCATTGCTGCTTTAATTGTGCGTCACCTAAAATGGTTTCAACAAGGGCAGCGCCATGAGCTGGCGGCATTGAGTAAATACAACGCACTACATACAAGAGTACAGAAAAAGCAATATTCGCCTTAGTACTATCTTTAGCCATAATGCTACAAGCACCAATTCGTTCACGGTATAAACCAAAGTTTTTAGAACATGAACTACATAAGATCATTTCTTCAACTTGAGCGGCCATTTGACGAACGCCGTAAGCATCTTCATCAACGCCATCACCAAACCCTTGATATGCCATATCAATTAATGGGGTAAAACCTTGCTTAGCGGTAATGCTGATGACTTCATCCCACTGGGCATTGGTTAAATCCATGCCGCTTGGGTTATGACAACATGCATGTAGTAGTACCACATCGTTACTACCGATCTTATTTAATGCCGCTTTCATTTCATCAAATTTTAGAGTTTTCGCATCGTAATCATAATATGGGTAAGTTTTTACAGTGATGCCAGCGGCTTCAAATAAGCCAGTATGGTTAGCCCAGGTTGGATCGCTCACCCATAACACGGCATTAGGATTACAGTTTTTAATAAATTCAGCAGCAACGCGCAGGGCACCGGTGCCACCAGGCGTTGATACCGTTCGGATACGGTCAGCAATTAATGCACTGTGAGCTTCGCCAAATGCTAGTTCTGTCATCAAAGTATTAAACTGAGGAGAACCAGTAGGGCCAATATAAACCTTAGTCGTTTCAGACTCAGTGCGCAGTCGCTCTGCTGTCTTTACACAATCAAGAATAGGCGTATTGCCGATTGGGTCTTTGTAAACACCAACCCCGAGGTCAATCTTCTGTGGGTGAGTGTCTTGGCGGTACTGAGTAAGTAAACCAAGAATGGGATCTGCAGGCATTGCAGTTAACGCGTTAAACATGGCCATTGACCTTATAGTATTAAAAATAAAAGTAGGGTTTTGTTTAGCATAACGTGGTTTAAATACTGATTGAAATGGCTATTTCTAGAAACTACTTAAAATAAAGATTTTACTTAGTTTAAAGTTTACACTTTTACCAATAAAGTCATTTATTTGCTTAATGAAGTTGGCTGTTTGGGTCATATAAATGGCCGAGTTGCGCTTTTTTTACGCAAATAATTCAAGTTCAGCGTAAAACTGTCATTTAATTTCAGTTATCCCTTGAATCATTGGCTGCAATCAGTAAATTTGTATTCAAGAATAATTTATTAAGTTTATACCATCTAATTCGTATAGATAAATTGACAAAGACGTCATTTTCTCTTTAGCCCATACACATTTATTCTTCCGTAGCAGGGAGAAGACATTTAAGAAGAACTTGTAATGAAACAATTGCGTCTTGATCCGATCCAAAAAGTAAATGGCGTTGTCAATATTCCTGGCTCTAAGAGTATTTCGAATAGAGCGCTGTTATTAGCAACCTTAGCCGAAGGCAGAACCACGCTAACAAATCTGCTTGATTCAGATGATATTCGCTATATGTTGGCATCATTAAAGCAATTAGGCGTTGATTACCAATTATCTGAAAATAACACCGTATGTGAGCTACAAGGCTTAGGTAAGCCTATTACGGCGGAACAAGCGCAAAGCTTATTTTTAGGTAATGCGGGGACAGCAATGCGGCCTTTATGCGCGGCATTGACACTGGGCAGTGGCGAGTTCACCTTAACGGGCGAACCACGTATGGAAGAGCGTCCTATTGGCGATCTTGTTGATGCACTACGTCAACTCGGTGCTGAAGTGAGCTATCTTAAAAATGATGGTTTTCCACCGCTGACGATTAATGCCAATGGTTTAAATGGCGGTGATGTTGAGATAGCGGGGGATTTATCCAGTCAGTTCCTCACAGCTTTGTTAATGGTAGCGCCATTAACCAAAGACACGGTTAATATCACCATTAAAGGTGAGTTAGTGTCTAAACCATATATTGATATCACTATCGCACTAATGGCCCGTTTTGGTGTTGAAGTGATCAATCATGACTACCGCCGTTTTGAAATACCTACAGGTCAGAAATATGTTTCCCCAGGTAAAGTGCTAGTTGAAGGCGATGCATCCTCTGCTTCATACTTTCTTGCTGCTGGCGCAATTCAAGGCGGTGAAGTCAAAGTGACCGGTGTCGGTAAACTCAGTATTCAAGGCGATGTTAAATTTGCTGATGTACTCGAAAAAATGGGCGCAGACATCGAGTGGGGCGACGATTTTATTATCGCGCGCCAAGCAAAATTAACCGCGGTTGATTTAGACATGAATCACATTCCAGATGCGGCAATGACCATTGCAACTGCGGCATTATTTGCCGAAGGCACCACACGTATCACAAACATTTACAACTGGCGCATTAAAGAAACCGATCGTCTTGCAGCAATGGCCACTGAATTACGTAAAGTCGGTGCAACCGTTGACGAGGGTCATGACTATATTACCGTTACGCCACCAGCTGTTTTAAATACAGCAGCAATTGACACTTACAACGATCACCGAATGGCGATGTGTTTTTCAATGCTGGCTTTTGCTGATTGCGGTATTACCATTAATGATCCAGATTGCACCTCTAAAACCTTCCCAGCCTATTTTACTGAATTTGCACGTATCGGTGAGTAAAGCGCTTGGTTTAAGTCTTAAATATGACGGCAGTCAATATACTGCCGTCATTTGATCTTGATTGAATATCGTAAATTTTCTCCAGTATTTTGCTGTAAATTGTTGTACAATGCCGCCCGCTCATTTTGATGAACCTTTTTATATTCATGGAAGATTGTTTTTTTCGGAGGAATTTATGTCTGAACGTGCTCCAGTAGTCACAATCGACGGACCAAGCGGTGCAGGAAAAGGGACCATATGCCAACTCGTCGCTGAGCGACTTGAATGGCACTTACTAGATAGCGGCGCTATCTATCGTGTTTTAGCCCTTGCAGCCATTCATCACGATGTTGAATTAGAAAATGAAGAGGCGATCACCTTACTTGCTTCTCATTTAGACGTGCAGTTCTTAGCGGGCAGTGACCTTGTAAAAGTCATTTTAGAAGGTGAAGACGTTTCAACCAGTATTCGTACTCAAGAATGTGGTAATGCAGCATCTAAAATCGCTGCTTTACCTCGCGTAAGAGAAGCATTACTGAGACGACAACGCGCTTTTTGTACTGAACCGGGTTTAGTCGCCGATGGGCGTGACATGGGAACAGTGGTTTTTCCTAACGCACCCGCAAAAATATTCCTAACTGCATCCGCAGAGGAAAGGGCGCAGCGACGCTATAAACAGTTGCAGGACAAAGGCTTCGATGTTAATATCGATCGCCTTTTATCTGAAATCATTGAGCGTGATGAGCGCGATATTAATCGCTCTGTCTCACCTTTAGTGCCTGCAGATGACGCGCTAGTTATTGATACTAGTGGCATAGGTATTAATGAAGTGCTTGAGCTTGTGCTTGAACACATCAATAAAAACTTAAGGTAATTTCTTAATTCTGAGAATTTATCAAACAACATTTATATCACGGAAGATGTAAATCAATTAATTGACTCCACATCTAGGATGGATGGTGGTTTATAAAAGAAAGTAATCATAAAATGACTGAATCTTTTGCTGATCTATTTGAACAATCCCTAAATGAACTTGAGTTCCGTCCTGGTTCTATCGTACGTGGCGTAGTAGTACGCATCGAAAACGGTACTGTACTTGTTGACGCTGGTCTTAAGTCTGAAAGCCCTATCTCTGCTGACGAATTTAAAAACGCTCAAGGTGTTTTAGAAATCGCTGTTGGCGATGAAGTTGATGTTGCACTTGACTCTGTTGAAGACGGTTTCGGTGAAACTCAATTATCTCGTGAAAAAGCTAAGCGTCACGAAGCTTGGATTGTTCTAGAAAAAGCGTATGAAGATGCTGAAACTGTAATCGGTATCATCAATGGTAAAGTTAAAGGTGGTTTCACTGTTGAATTAAACGGTATCCGTGCCTTCTTACCAGGTTCTCTAGTAGACGTTCGCCCAGTTCGCGATACTGCTCACCTAGAGTACAAAGAATTAGAATTCAAAGTTATCAAACTTGACCAGAAGCGTAACAACGTTGTTGTTTCACGTCGTGCTGTTATCGAATCAGAAAGCAGTGCCGAGCGTGATGCTCTTCTTGAGAACCTTCAAGAAGGTCAAGCAGTTAAAGGTATCGTTAAGAACCTTACTGACTACGGTGCATTCGTAGACTTAGGTGGCGTTGACGGTCTTCTACATATCACTGATATGGCTTGGAAGCGCGTTAAGCACCCATCTGAAATCGTTAATGTTGGTGACGAAATCAACGTTAAAGTTCTTAAGTATGACCGTGAGCGTACACGCGTATCACTAGGTCTTAAGCAACTTGGCGAAGATCCATGGTTAGAAATCAGCAAGCGCTACCCAGAAAGCACACGCTTAACTGGTCGCGTAACTAACCTAACTGACTACGGTTGTTTCGTTGAAATCGAAGAAGGCGTTGAAGGTCTTGTTCACGTTTCTGAAATGGATTGGACTAATAAGAACATTCACCCATCTAAAGTTGTTAACTTAGGTGATGAAGTTGAAGTTCTAGTATTAGACATCGATGAAGAACGTCGTCGTATTTCTCTAGGTCTTAAGCAATGTAAGACTAATCCATGGGATGATTTCGCTACTCGTTTCAACAAGGGCGATAAAGTTTCTGGTAAGATCAAGTCTATCACTGACTTCGGTATCTTCATTGGTCTTGACGGTGGCATCGATGGTCTTGTTCACCTTTCTGACATTTCTTGGAACGGAACTGGCGAAGACGCTGTTTCTGAGTACAAGAAAGGCGACGAAATCCATGCAGTAGTACTTTCAGTTGACCCTGAGCGCGAGCGTATCAGCTTAGGCGTTAAGCAAACTGAAGACGATCCTTTCAATGCCTACTTGGCAGATAAGAAGAAAGGTACTATTGTAAATGGTGTAGTTACTGCTGTTGACGCTAAAGGCGTTACAATTGAACTAGCTGAAACTGTTGAAGGTTACCTTCGCGTTGCAGATATCTCTCGCGAGCGTATCGAAGACGCATCTACAGTATTCGCTGTAGGTGACAAAGTTGAATCTAAGTTCATGGGCGTAGATCGCAAGAATCGTTCTATCAGCTTATCTATCAAAGCGAAAGATGAAGCAGATGAGAAAGAAGCTATGGCAACTATTAACAAGCAAGAAGATGCTGTTATTAGTAATGCAATGGCTGAAGCGTTCAAGGCAGCTCGTAAGTAATATATCGCCTGTTGTTTGGGGAGTTCGCTCCCCATTAGGCGACTGTTTTGGCTTGATTATAGAGGGTAAAGGATGACTAAATCCGAACTGATCGAAAAGCTTGCCACTGGGCAGTCGCAGTTGTCGGCTAAAGAAGTGGAAAGTGCTATTAAAGAAATGTTGGAGCAAATGGCAACAACATTAGAAGGCGGGGATCGTATTGAAATCCGTGGCTTTGGTAGTTTTTCTCTTCATTATCGTGCACCACGTGTTGGTCGTAATCCAAAAACTGGAACCTCAGTTGACTTGGAAGGCAAATATGTACCGCACTTTAAGCCAGGCAAAGAACTGCGTGAACGTGTCGATGCGGTTAATGTTTAATTAACGCTTGATTAAAAAGCCTCCTTTTGGAGGCTTTTTTGTATCTATTGCACTGCAAAGCTGGTTACTTTAGCAAATATCTTGGATAATCAATTATATTGCGACGTTGAATGGAGACTCACGTGAAATCATTTATTGCCATTGTTATTGTTGGTTTATTCTTTGTCCTAGCTTTACTTTTTGGTGCTAAGAATGAACAAATTGTCACTGTAAGTTATTTTATTGCAGAAGGTCAGTATCGTTTACCCGTCGTACTCGCTGTTGTTTTTTTCAGTGGTTTTGTCATAAGCTGGTTATTTGCTGCTTATTATATTTTAAAATTCAAAATCATATTAAGAAAAAACAAAAAGCAAATTGCCCAATTAACAGAGCAACTGTTAGAACAACAATCTCAACCAATGTCACAGGATACTGTAGCGTAATATGCTTGAAATCCTCTTTCTGTTATTACCTATCGCGGCCGGCTATGGCTGGTATATGGGTCGAAGAAGTATAAGACAGAATCAAAAACAACAAAGTAAAAAACTAAGCCGTGATTATTTTACAGGGCTTAATTTTTTGTTGTCTAATGAATCAGATAAAGCGGTTGATTTGTTCATTACCATGCTAGATGTTGACGATGAAACCATAGATACCCATTTATCTTTAGGTTCATTATTTAGAAAGCGCGGTGAAGTAGACCGCTCCATTAGAATACATCAAAACCTCATCGCTAGACCAAGCCTGACCACAGAGCAACGCGATATTGCCATGATGGAGTTAGGTAAAGACTATTTAGCCGCCGGCTTTTACGATAGAGCTGAAGAAATCTTTATTAATCTTGTTAGTCAAGATGATCACAGCGAAGAAGCTGAAACTGCATTAATATCAATTTATCAAGTCACTAAAGAATGGCAAAACGCCATTAATATTACTAAACGCCTAAGTCGCAAACGCCAGCAAGTTTTAAAACATGTAACCGCTCATTTTTATTGTCAACTCGCTGATGAAGAATCTGGAAACGCTGAAAAAATCAAATATCTCCAACAAGCCATTAAATTAGATGATAAATGTGGCCGTGCTTGGTTAACGCTAGCGAAGATATATCTTGATGCTAACCAAGTAAGCCTATGTAAAAAAAGCTTAGTCGAGTTAAAACTTGCCGATATAGAGTTATTTGCTGATGCCATTGGTATTGCTAAGCAAGTCTACCGCGACAGTAACGATCTTGAAGGTTACCAAACCTTGCTTCAGCAAGCTTTACAAGAAGGCGCTAGCGCGTCAGTAATTATTGCGTTAGCTCAGCATAAAATTCAGCAAGGCTTTAGTGAAAATGCCGAAAAAATGGTGCTCGATCATTTGTATCGACATCCAACAATGAAAGGTTTCCAACATTTAATGCAATTGCATATCAAGCAAGCTGAAGATGGCCAAGCGAAACAAAGTCTTTCAATGCTTGAAAAGTTAGTAGAACAACAAATTAAATTTCGTCCTAGTTATCGTTGTAGCTCATGCGGTTTCCCTGCACACAGCCTTTACTGGCATTGTCCATCATGTAAAGAGTGGGGAAGTATAAAACGCGTAAAAGGGCTAGATGGCGAATAACTGATTTTTTATATTACTGGAGTGAACATGGCAGATAAACCGATTGTAGTGGCCTTAGATTATGACAATAAAAATGAGGCGCTTGCTTTAATCGATAAACTTGATCCTACTATGTGTCGTTTAAAAGTAGGCAAAGAGATGTTTACTTTATTCGGCCCACAACTGGTTAAAGATATCCATGACCGTGATTTTGATTTATTTCTTGATTTAAAATTCCATGATATCCCTAACACTGTGGCTAAAGCGGTATCAGCAGCTGCCGATCTCGGTGTTTGGATGACCAATGTCCATGCAAGCGGCGGTTTAGCCATGATGCAAGCTGCTAAAACGGCATTAGGGAATTATGGTAAAGATGCGCCATTATTAATCGCCGTGACAGTGCTGACTTCTATGAGTGATGAAGACCTCGCGCTATTAGGGATCAATGTGCCAGCTTCAGAACATGTTAAACGCCTAGCAGCGTTAACACAGCAAGCAGGCCTAGATGGTGTAGTGTGCTCAGCTCAAGAAGCAACTATGCTAAAACAAACATTTGGCGGAGCCTTTAATTTAGTCACTCCCGGCATTCGCCCCGTTGGCGCTGATGTTGGTGATCAGCACCGTGTTATGACGCCACCAAAAGCAATTGCGGCTGGTTCAGATTATTTAGTAATCGGTAGACCCATTACTAAAGCGACAGATCCATTAGCGTCGTTACAGGCAATCGTTAACTCGCTTAAATAGCAGTTAATAGCGAACATTTTCGCCAGCACTAGCCTATAGCAGCGCAACTTTTAAACTGATTAATAACACACATGCAGGAGCATAAAATGTTTAATTATCAAGGAAAGAATGTCGTTGTTGTAGGTGGCACCAGTGGTATCAATTTAGGTATAGCGTGTGCTTTTGCAAAAGCGGGGGCCAATGTGGCTGTTGCCAGTCGTAACATGGATAAAGTCAATACTGCGCTAGCTTTACTGCAGCAAACCAATCCCAAAGGTAAGCATATTGGGGTCAGTTTTGATGTCAGAGATTCAGACGCAGTTGCATCTGGTTTCAATAGCATCGCTGATCAATATAACACTATTGATATACTCATCAGCGGCGCTGCGGGTAATTTCCCTTCAAGGGCAAAAGATCTCTCCGTTAATGGTTTTAAATCAGTGATGGATATTGATTTATTAGGTAGCTTTCAAGTCATTAAGCAAGCTTACCCTTTGTTGACTAAAGGCAATGCGAGCGTGATACAAATCTCTGCACCTCAGGCTTACGTGCCAATGGCTTTGCAAGTGCACGTATGCGCTGCTAAAGCCGGCGTTGATATGTTAACTCGCACTTTAGCAATGGAGTGGGGCGTTGAAGGGATACGGGTAAACTCGATTGTACCTGGCCCAATCGAAGAGACAGAAGGTTTTGATCGCTTAGCGCCCAGTAAAGCTTTAAAATCAATGATAGCAGACAGTGTGCCATTAAAGCGCAATGGTCAAAAACAAGATATTGCCAATGCAGCGTTATTTTTAGCTTCTGACATGGCCAGCTACATCACAGGCACCATTTTGCCCGTCGATGGCGGTTGGTCTTTAGGTGGCGCAGGCGCTGCAATGGATGCATTAGCAAAACATTTACCACAGTAATATGAACAATTTTTATAGGTGATTTAAATGGCAAACGCATTACAAGAGCAGCTGCTAAAAGCAGGACTTGCCAGTAAGCAAAAAGCGCGCGATGTGAAAACACAAAAGCGTAAACAAAAGAAAGCGAAAATTGATGATGGCAGTGCAGCGTTAAAGCAACAAATTGCCCAGCAAAAACTTGAACAAGCAGCGAAGGACAAAGCCTTAAACGAGCAGCGCTTTGCTGAAGCGTCAGAAAAAGGTCAGGTACGTGGTTTAATCACTGAATTTACTAAGTTTGCGATTAAAGCACCTGCAGGCGGCGAGATAAAATTTAACTTTACAGTTGAGAATAAAATTTTATCTGTTTATGTGGATGAAAAACTACAAGGCCAATTACAAACGGGTGTTGTTGGTATCGTGCGTTTTGAAGACAAAAGTTATATTGTGCCCCATAAACTTGCTGAACGAGTTAACTTGTTGGTACCTGAGTGGTGTGGGTATTTATGGCAAGAATCTGCTGATAATCAAGTTGAACAGGCCAGTGAAGAAAACGATCCTTATGCTGATTACGCTATTCCTGATGATTTAATGTGGTAAGGTTTTTTAACCCAAGCTAATGCTTGGGATAAAACAGAAATAAATGCCTCATGAAGAGGCATTTTTTATTGCAGATATTTACATAGCTGTAGAATAAATTTTGAGGTGATGTTTGTTAAAAACAGCCCGCTATTTTCGTAATGGAGCCGATTACCGCTCTGGTGAACAAGCTAATTTTATTGATATCAAACAGTGTTTTGGCCTCAATCATATCAGTGTGGGTAAATGGGTAACCAAAGAAGAATCTGATCTTGCCGCTAATTTAGTATTTGATTCAATGGCAGATTTATCGCAAATACTGCAAGTACCCACAGAGCTTATTGGCCTTCGTAAAACGCTAAATTTGTTATTCGGTCGTGGTGGTCAAAAAGGTGTGCAGGCCCATTATTCTCCGCTAACTCGCGAGTTAGCTCTTGCTAAAAATGCGGGCGCGGGGGCTTTAGCCCATGAGTTTTGGCATGCATTTGATCATTATATTGTCGATAAGGCTTTTGATGTATCACCCCGGTTTTCATTTAAAAAATATCAATGCGCCAGTGACTTGTGGCTAAATGATTCACTATTAAAGTCTCATAAGCTTAATGACAATTTATCTGCTTTGTTTAAAGTGGTGTTGTTGTCTGATGATGGCGAACAGCCCAGTGAGTATGTCACTAATGCAATCAAACTTGATAAGCAGCAAGGCTATTATTATTTTTCTAAGCCCACAGAACTGATGGCACGGGCATTTGAATCGGCGATTGAAGCTTGTAGTGATATACAAAACAATTACTTAGTCTCTGGTACATTAAAAAAGGATTTGGCGACACAATTGATGTATCCAGCAGCGCAGCACAGATCGCAAATATTCTCAGCGATGATCGATTATTTTGCTTTATTAGGCGCAGCCTTTGAGCGCAAGCTTAATAATTAAATCGCTTATTTGTAAGATCCAAATCTTTGCCTATAAATTGTACTCTTTGTAGGCGTTCTTTATACTAAGTTACTTATTTATCAGTATTTAATATGCTTTTATGTTTGTTCTATCACTAGAAATTAATCAATAACAATACTAGATTCATCTTGTATTTAGTGCGGTTTTTGTATAAATTGAAACAACTGTTTTAATTATCTGTTTAAGAGCATTCTATGAACCCTTACCAAGCCCCTTTAAAGGACATGCAGTTTTTGTTAGAAAACGTATTCGATGCGACGAATACTTGGCAGTCGATGCCAAATATCGCTGAGATGGTTGATATGGACACTGCTGTTGCTATTTTAGATGAAGCAAGCAAGATTAGTCGTGATTTGATTCATCCTATAAATAGAAGTGGTGATGAGCAAGGGGTTAGGCACCAAGATGATAAGGTCATCACACCAGATGGCTTTAAAGAAGTTTACCAGCAGTTTTCAGAAGGCGGTTGGGTAGGTTTATGTGGCGAACCTGATTTTGGTGGCATGGGAATGCCAAAAATGTTAGGTGTTTTGGTTGATGAAATGAATTACAGCGCATGTAACTCATTTACCCTGTATAGCTCATTAACTGCTGGTGCTGCGCTGTGTATTAATGCACACGCGACAGATGAATTAAAAGCTAAATATTTACCTAACTTGTATTCAGGTCAGTGGTCTGGTGCCATGGACATGACAGAGCCGCAAGCAGGTTCTGATTTACGCAATATTCGCACCAAAGCCGAACCACAAGATGATGGTAGTTACTCGATTACTGGTAGCAAAATTTTCATCACAGGTGGTGACCATGATCTTACTGAAAACGTTATCCACTTAGTGTTAGCGAAACTTCCTAACTCTAAAGGTATTTCATTATTTCTAGTACCAAAAATCACGGTTAACGATGATGGTAGCTTAGGTGGGGCTAATGGTGTGACGGTCGGCTCTATTGAACACAAAATGGGCTTAAAAGCATCAGCGACGTGTGTAATGAACTATGATGGTGCCAAAGGCTTCCTCGTTGGACGTCCTGATCGCGGCCTGGTTTGCATGTTTACCATGATGAACTACGAACGTTTAGCTATTGGTATCCAAGGCCTTGGTAGTGCTCAAGGCGCTTATCAGATGGCTGCTGATTATGCTAAAGAACGTGTGCAAGGTATTGCAGCAGGTGGTTCGCCAACAGGCAGTGCGGCTGACCCCATTATTGTTCATGGCGATGTGCGCCGCATGTTATTAACCATCAAGTCGGTTACCGATGCTGGCCGTGCGTTATCAGTATTTACCGGTAAACAATTGGATTTAGCAAAGCATGCTGAAGGTGATGTTCAGGCAAAAGCAGCCAAGTATGTGGGCTTACTGACACCGGTTTCAAAAGCGTTTCTAACTGACCGCGGATTAGACGCCACTATCATGGCGCAACAAGTATTTGGTGGGCATGGTTATATTCGTGAAACTGGTATTGAGCAGTTTGTGCGTGATACCCGTATTGCACAAATTTATGAAGGTACGAACGGTATCCAAGCAATTGATTTCTTAGGCCGTAAAGTCACTGGTGATAACCTTGCTACTTTGAATGCGTTTGTGGCAGATATCAATGCTGATTTAGCGGGCTTTGAGCATGTTTCTGAAGCTGACAGAAAAGCTATCAGTTCACGCTTTGATAATTTGCTGACATTAGCAAACTACATCAATGACAACAAGCTTACTCAAGCAGCATTAATCAACGCCAGTGCGGTAGATTTCTTAGATGCCTTTGGTTATATCCTATATGGCTATTACTCATTACTCATGGCAGAGCGTGCAGTTGGTCATGATGACAGCAGCTTTAGTGAGCAAAAGCGTTATGTGGCTAAATTCTATATGGATAAAATTTTGCCAAAAGCAGATTTTCATATTGCTCAAGTCAGTCAAGGTGATGATGCAATAATGGCTATGCCAGCAGAGTTATTTTAAACACCAATTGGTTCAATTTTCTGCTTGAGAAAGAGAGTTAAAGCGCATAGTTTACAATGCGCTTTTTTATGGCTGTAAATCATATAATCTTCGCAGTAATAGCGCGCTAAAAGGGGCTAGTCTTGTTTGTTTTGCATCAGGAGTGAGTCCATTTTCTATAATCACAAAGGCATAGTGTTTACCATTTTTTGCCTGAATAAATCCCGCTAAGTTTTCAACCCCTAGCATGGTGCCTGTTTTTGCTGATATTGCCGCTTTCAAAGGCGGTTTATTGAAATGTTGTTGGTATTTTAAGGTGCCGCTTTTACCAGATATAGGTAAAAACTCAGTTAGGTATTGAAAACGTGTATCGCTGTCGATGAGTTGCAGCACAGATAACATTTGTGCTGAAGTCAGTAAGTTATAACGAGACAAGCCTGAGCCATCAACGAGATTGGCATCATTAAATGGTAAGTTCAATTCGATTAAAATCGATTGTAATGCTTTAGCGCCCATAGTAAAGCCGTTAATATCAAGACCCTCTATGTTATCGCTGTTAAACGTTTGCCGGTAAAAATCTTGGCCAATTTTTTTTAATAAGCTATCGGCAATTAAATTATCTGACTTTTCCAGCATGATCTTTAATAATTTGGGTAACTTTTCAGACTGATGCGTGGCTAACAACTGCGCGCTAGGCGGGATGCTTTGCTTACTTATGATCAAATTAGCGTAATTGACTTGCTTGTCATTGAGTATGGCTTTGATCACATCTTTGGCATAGCGAGACGGATCATTAACAGCAACGGCTAAACTTATAGTTTGATTGCCTAGGTAACAACCTGAAATTCGATAGTGATTGCCGTCAAAGCGTTGCATGTGTAACTCGCAAAATTGCGCCTTAGCTTGAGTAACGTCTATATTAGGTTTAAAAACCGCCTTGGTGCTGATTTCAACTGGGTATTGTGCATCTATTATGATTTCAGATGCGTTATCTGTTAGTGGACTTAGGCTTGCTCTGACACAGTTTTTATCAATAATAAAATCGGACACTGGCGCTGCGTAACAAATACCGAGGTCATCCCATACCCAGCCAGGTGCTCTAAGACTTTCACTGGTCGGTGATACTAAGATCACATTGCCATTTATATGTTGTATATCCTTAGTTTTAAGTGTGGTGAGTAGTTGTTTTAGTTGTTCACGAGTAAAGCTAGGATCACCACTAAATTTAATATACACATCACCATTGAGTTGCTGCTGTACTACAACTCCATCAATATATACTTGGGTTTCATAATAAAAATCAGTACCTAATTGCTTTGTAGCTGCAACGGCAGTAAGTAGCTTTTGGATGCTCGCGGGTTGCATTAATGTCTGCTCATTAATGCTGTAAACACTGCTGTTTTTTTCAATATCCCATATGTTTATAGCCAGTTGTGATTGAGGAGGCGCAATATGTTGCATCACATTGGCTAAGTATTCATCGGCCCACACAGGTAAGCTAAATAAAGAAACAATTAATATACGTATTAGTAAATACATAACTAGCCAGTAGTAAAAGTTTGAGTCTCTCTAAAATACGTGATCTAACGGATTATTACAGTGATGAAGCGATAAAAATTGATGTTAGACCTTAGCGTCAGTTTTTGTGTTTGTTTTTTGCTCAACATGATTGGTTTTTATTTATTCAAACAAGATAGCGTAGGTTGTTTTTTCCACAGGCCTTAACAATCACTTTAAAAGTTTGATCCAAAATCGTTCACTTGAGCCTCATAAACCCATCAAATAGGGCTATAACATCAGAAAAGCCTTGCTCATAAGCCGCTAAGTCGGTAATTTCTATCTCCTAATATTTTTTGTTATTCAGTTAAAACGATGACAAAGTATAAATTTTAAAGTGACAGTATTTATTATTCAAAATTAGAAACAAACGATAAATACTTACCTAGTCAATTTATATCGACGTTAATAGCATTTAACTGTTTAAGTTCAAGGAGGTTGCCTTGCTGGATAAGCTTGGTGGTATCGCATTACAAAATGAATCGTTAAAGTGGTTATTAACCCCGGTTCAATTTAAACAAGAATTGTTAACTCGCATCGTGAATGCTACGAATGTGATATATATTGCTGCGCTTTATTTAGAAGATGATGAAGCGGGCCGAGAAGTTCTTGAGGCGTTACTTGCAGCTAAAGCTGCTAACCCAGAGTTAAAAATAGTTGTCCTAGTGGACTACCATAGAGCTAGGCGTGGCCTAATTGGCCATAAAGGTGATAGTGGTAATTACATCATGTACCGCAAAGCCATGGCTGCTGCGAAGGCACCTTTTGACATCTTAGGTGTACCAGTTAAGTCTCGCGAGTTTTTAGGGGTATTACACCTTAAAGGCTTCATCATTGATGATGCAGTAATATTCAGCGGCGCTAGCATTAATAACATTTACTTTAAACAAAACGATAAGTACCGTTTTGATCGTTATCATGTGCTGGAATCTGCTGAGCTTGCTCGCAGTATGGGTGAGTTCATTGAGCAACATCTAATTAGCGATCCGGCTGTTTGTCCGTTGACTCAAGACAGCAGCGACGAAAAATGCCCTGATAAAAATGACATGCGCACCTTTAAAACTCGCTTATCACGTTCAGATTATCAGTTTGAAAGTACCCGTATTGGCAATCGTGTTACGCCGCTTGTAGGCTTAGGCCGCAAGAAGAATAAGTTAAACGAAGTGGTGATAAAATTGGTTGATGAATCAACCGAGTCACTGTTTATCTGTACGCCGTATTTTAACCCACCAAACTCTTTAGTGAGAGCGTTGACGCGTCATTTACGTAATGGAAAGAGTATTGATATCGTGGTGGGTGATAAAACCGCCAATGATTTTTATATCCCACCAGAGAAAGATTTTTCTACCATTGGTGCATTGCCTTACATGTACGAACAAACCTTACGTAAGTTTGTAAAACGTCAGCAATGGGCGATTGAAAACGGTCAGTTACGGATCCACTTATGGAAAGACGGTATCAATAGTTATCATTTAAAAGGGATTAGTGCTGATGGCAAAAAGCATCTCATCACTGGTTCTAATTTAAACCCAAGAGCGTGGGCGTTGGATTTAGAAAATGGTTTGTTATTGCATGATGACAGTGGTGTGTGGAAGCAAAGTTTTGAGGCGGAACAAGAATTTATTCTGCAGCATACCGAAAAACTGTTCCATTATAGTCAAATTGAAACCGTGCAAAAGTATCCGGCTCCTGTGAAAAAGATTATGACCAGGATAAAGCGCTTAAAAGCTGACCTTTTACTAAAAAGAATTCTATAGTAACTTCATCACCCAATTGGGTGATGAATTTTTTTGAACGTTATAAACTATAACGTGTAACCGAGAATAATCCCATGTTGGCGTTACCTCCTGAGCAGCAACACGCAGTTCATCGTTTGTATCAATACCGAAAATCTATTTCAACTAAACCATTTGCTGCCAGAGGGAAAAAACTCATTCGCTGCCAGTGGTGTTTATTAGGAGAAATTTTCTGTACCTGTCAACATAGACAATATATCAATACTGAAGCCCACTTCATGCTAGTCATGTATGATGATGAAGTGCTAAAGCCAACCAACAGTGGCCGTTTAATTGCTGATTTAGTCCCTAATACTAGCGCTTATTTATGGTCTCGTACTGAGCCCAATAAACAAATGATTGAAGCGATCAACGACCCCAAATATCAGCCAATGCTGATATTTCCTGAGCAGTATGCCCAAGAAGGGCAAATGGTGGTTAGTCATCCTAGTCAATGTGACAATGCCGCCACTAGTAAAATACCGCTGTTAATTTTATTAGATGGTAGCTGGCGTCAAGCGATCAAAATGTTTCGTAAAAGCCCTTATTTACATAGATTGCCATTGTTTTCTTTTAGTCCTGAAACCTTAGCTAATTACGAATTAAGAAAAGGCAGCCATGATTTTCAGCTATCAACTGCTGAAGTGGCAGCTCTGGCCCTTGAAGCCATTGACGAGCCATTAAACTCCAAAGCATTGAGCTCGTGGTTTAATTTATTTGTTGAGTCGTCGTTACTGGGTAGAAATCGTCGTTTAAAAGAAGATATCATTCCGATTGAAAGTTATATTCAGCAGTTTGAACAAGCAATGCTAAACGCAGCGGCTAAATAGCGTTTAAATACCATCATAAAAGCAGCGGATGCGAGTGTTACTCTATGTTAGAAAGTAAGTTGATTGTGTTATATCGTCTAGAGCCCGGTTGTTTGGGCCCCGATGGTATGGAGCACATACAAATATTTTGTGATTTAGCACAGCAAATGCTGGCAAGCCTTGATACTGCAACATGTCAATGGTTTTTAGAGCCACGTTACAACAAACAACTCGATGAAATGGCGTACTGTCTAGCCAATAACATGTTATCTCGTGAGCAAGCCACTAAATTTATGGTTCGCTTTGGCGATGATTTAGAGCAAGCTCAAGAAGCCTTCGAAGACAAATTAACCTTGTTAATCAATCAATACCTATCACGTAAAGGCTAACCGACCTTGTTTATTTCAACTTTATGCTCCGATATTACTGTTTATTCTTTTGATGAATAAAGCCGTGTTCACCTCGGGTAAGTATTTTATAAGTTATTGTTTTATAAGCTTCAGAGTTTCAATTTTATTCGTGTTAGCGTATAATTGCCTTCGCTTTAATCATCAATCTAGGCTCCAGTATGCAAACTCCATCGTTTGATAGTCCTTCGCCATTACTACATGACAACGCCGATTTAATTCAAAAGCTCGAGCAGCAATTTGGATTTAATCAGTTTAGAGAAGGGCAAATTGATGTAATTAAACATATTTTGTCAGGAGCATCTTCTTTAGCCATTTTTCCTACAGGCTCAGGTAAATCACTGTGCTATCAATTTAGCGCCTTACAACTGGCTAATGTCACCTTAGTGGTATCGCCATTGCTTGCGTTAATGAAAGATCAAATCGCTTTTTTAAATGCTAAGGGAATAAATGCCGCCAGCATAGATTCAAGCTTAACCTTTGAGCAAACACAGCAGGTTATGCGTGATGTTCGCCGCGGGCATACAAAAATTTTAATGGTGTCAGTTGAGCGTTTTAAAAATGAACGTTTTAGGCAGTTTCTTAGCAGTATTGATATTTCATTATTAGTCGTTGATGAAGCTCATTGTATCTCTGAATGGGGCCATAACTTCAGGCCTGATTATTTAAAAATCCCATCTTATGTGCAGCAATTTAGTATTGCCCAAGTGTTGTTATTAACCGCCACAGCCACTGAAAAGGTAAAGCTGGATATGGCCAACCGTTTTGCTATTTTGCCTGAGCAAGTGGTACAAACGGGTTTTTATCGCAGTAATTTAGATATCAGTATCAAACCTGTTGTTGAAGCCGTTAAGCAATCGGAATTAGTCAACACAGTATCGCAATGCACAGGTGCTGGGATTATCTACGTGACCTTGCAAAAAACGGCAGAAGATATCGCGGCTTTTTTAAGTGCTAACAATATTCAAGCCACCGCTTATCATGCAGGACTTGATTCAGAGCTCAGAAATCGCATCCAACAGCAATTTATGGAAGGCCAAATCAACGTAATTGTTGCCACAATTGCCTTTGGTATGGGAATAGATAAAAGCAATATCCGTTTTGTGGTTCATTACGATTTACCGAAATCTATCGAAAACTACAGCCAAGAAATCGGCCGTGCAGGCCGAGATGGGCAATTATCTCATTGTATTACGCTAGCTAACAAAGATGGCTTAAATACCATTGAAAACTTTGTTTATGGCGATACGCCAGAACCCTCAGCGATTACCAACTTAATAGAACATATTAGCGCTGAAGTTGAACATGGCCGCTGGGAAATGCAAGAGTATGCGATTTCAACTAGCTGTAACATTAAACAGTTGCCGTTAAAAACCCTGTTAGTTCAACTTGAATTAGCCAACGTGGTGCAACCAAGCTTTGCTTATTTTGCTGAGTTTAAGTATCAATTTTTGATTGATAAACAGCAGTTGCTGGCCAGTTTTGATCCCCAGCGCCAAGCGTTTCTGCAGCAAATATTTGAGCATACTCGTTTTAAGAAAATATGGGGGCAACTAGATTTCGATAGCTTATATCAGCAATATGGTGCAGACAGGCAACGGGTAGTGGCGGCGTTAGACTACCTAGCAGACAAACAATATATCCAGTTAGAAACCAAAAAAATAACCCAAGTGTTTAATGTTGATATCAATGCTTTAAGTAATCCAAATCTTATTGCAAGTTTGTCTGATTATTTCCAAAGTAACGAAGTCAAAGAGATAAAACGTTTAAATCAGCTCATTAGTTTTTTTGAATCAACTGAGTGTATTACTGCTAAGTTGGCGCGTTATTTTGATGATCAGCAAGCACCTAGTCATTGTGGTCATTGTAGTGTCTGTCGTGGGCAGATAGCATTGTTGCCGCAACAGGCATTAGCGCCAATCACTCAATTAGCGTCATTGCAGCAGTATCTTAATGAGTTTTGCACTCATATGAACGCAAAAGGCATTATGCCGATATCTGTAGCGGTTCAAACTAAATTTTTAGCGGGTATTAGTGTGCCGATTTTTACCCGCAACAAAGTAAAGCAACTGTCAGGTTTTGGTTATTGCAGTCAGTATCGATATCAAGACATCGTTGATTATATCAATCACATAAACGGTAATAACTCAGATATGGGACCAGGTTAATATGAAGAAGAAAGCCGTAGATGCATTACTTAAAAAGCATGAAAAACTTAACCATATTGAAGGGGTTAAAGTTGTTTCCCATACTCAGCGTGAAAAAGAAGAGTGGGTTTACCATACCTTGATGTTAGCGGGTTACGATGTAGCATTTAAATTTAAGCGTACTAAAAAATATAAGAGCTTGCAGGATCAACTTGTGAGTTTAGTGTATTACCCTGAAGAGCATACTGTGGCTGGATTTAGCGTAGAGATTATGCAGGTTGTTCGGGTTAAACGTTGTTAAATTATTACCTTGGATCCAGTTAAATATTAAACAGCGTTAGCAGATGCATCATGGTTATTTGGGTTATCTGCTGACGCTTTGTTATAACGCTGTTTAGCCATGGTCCCACACATTAATTTGAATAGTGGTAATCACCTTTAGCTTGCCAAATACGGTATCTTAACGTTGCATCTTCAGGTAGGTAAAATATTTTTGGTAAACGGCTATCATAATTGATGCTCAAGCTTTGTCCCATTGGCACAAATTTAGCCGTTTTAGGTTCATTACACATCATCATCGTACTTGGCCCTACCGTTATACTATCGACGCTATAAAACGGATATCCCCAGCCTGATAAATTCTGCTCGACCAATTTGCCACTTAGTCTATGGTGATTACAATCTACCAGCTTATTTTGGCCAATTTGAATTTCAATTTTATAACTCGCCTCATCATCACGCTGTGCTAATTCAAGTATATGTTGCACTTGCTTAGTCGCTGGCTTTGGAAACATCTTTATATTGTCAATTAGCTGATAATTTTCATGAGTATTTTTATGCATGGTTATCATTGCGGGTTGACTAAATTGGTTAGGCACAGGGCTAGTGGCATAAGCGGGTACTATTACTGTCGCCGATACGCTTAATAACGTTGCCATAGGTAGTTTATTTAATTGGTTTTTTAGTAAAATTTTCATATGGTTTCTCTTATGTAAAATGTTATTGTTATGCTTGTTATTGTTTTAAACGTATCAAATGCGTAAAAGGGTTATATTTTTTTAAATTTAATTTTTTAGCATTTAAGTATAGCGTTACCTTTGCTGGGCTTACATTGACTTATATAAATCATAGGACGTGAAATTGAAGACGAGTTTAGAAAATTCTGCACAAATACTAAGAGTGGCAGTGCCGCAAATGTCCGCGCTGCATATACCGGTTACCCCAGAAAATTATGCCATTTGGTATCAGTATTATGCGGAAACAAATTTAGACTTAAAACGTGCGATCGATGGTTTAATTGCCAATAAAGTTGAGTTTACCGCCGCGGTCAATCAAGGCCTTTATAACAACTTTATTCAAGAGCAGTCTCCAGAAGTCATTGATAATGTTCAAATTGAAACCAAATTACTCATCAATAGCTTATACAGTAAGATCAGTCAGCTTTCTTCTGGTACTAGTGACTTTTCATCGAGCTTACATTCTTTAAACGAGGAACTGCAGTCAAATCCAAGTCCACAATTACTTAACGAGTTAATCGTCAATATTAGTTTTGAAGTGGAGAAGGTGCTATTAAACAACGATTTAATGAAAGCCGACATAGACTCTCTGGGTAATGAATTAACGACTTTAAAAGATGAAATGACCAGTTTAAGTAAAGTGGCAATGACCGATGAATTAACCTCGTTAAATAATCGCCGTGCCTATGAGGTGTTTGCTTTAGAGCAAGTCAGTTTGTTTAGCCATAGCAATATACCTTGTTGCCTATTAATGATAGATATCGATTTCTTTAAAAAATTCAATGATACTTATGGTCATCTAGTTGGCGATAAAGTGCTGGCATTTGTGGCTTTTGCATTAAAACAAACGGTAAAAGGTAATGATTTCGTTGCCCGCTATGGCGGTGAAGAGTTTGTGATTTTATTGCCTAATACTAAGCTACAAGATGCCTTAACGGTGGCTGAGCAAATTAAAAATCGTATTGCAGATAAGCAGCTCACCATTGGTAAAGAAAAAAAGCAGCATTTAGGCAATATCACAGTATCGATAGGGGCTGCTGAAATCCACCCTGGAGATGATAGTGATACCTGGTTAAGTCGCGCTGATGAAATGCTGTATCAAGCGAAATCATCAGGTCGCAACTGTGTTAAAGGCTAATGTTTATCGGCAGAGTCTATACCCGCTTTAGCTTGCGGGTTAGCTTCACATTGGGGCAAGTCCATATGCATCTTAATCAGGTGCTCATCCATATCAAAAGATACCGTAAAGCCAAGCCCTTTGGCGAGGTTTGCCATACTGCGGTTTTCAAACATGGTAAAGCCCGCTAACACAGGAGTATTAGTGGTTTTATAATAGTTAATCAGTTTTTCTAATAGCATTTTACCTAAACCAATTCCTTGATAGTCGCCGCGCACCGCCATAGCAAATTCTGCTTCTGTATTATCAGGATCAGTCGATGCTCGCACCGCACCTAAGGTGATTGCCTCACCATTTTCATCTTCTGCAGTGGCGATAAATGCCATTTCTCTGGCGTAATCTATTTGTGTTAAAACCGCCATTTCCTCATGGGTCATTTTCGAACGAACGCCAAAGTAGCGTTTATAGCGATCTTCATCACTGAGTGAGTTATCAAAGGCTAAATGCTTTGGCTCATCCTCAGGAAGAATGGGCCTGAGCATGACCTTCAAGCCATTTTTCAAGGTGGCCTTTTGTTCTAACTCTTTTGGGTATGGCATGATCGCTAAGCGCGCTTTGGGATCAATATCTGTACAATTGAGCTTCATGTTAACGTCAAGCAGGGTAATGGTTTCACCTGCGGCGAGCACTGGGTTAAGGTCTAAAGAAGCGATTTCAGGGCAATCGATAATCAGGTGCGATATTTGGGTTAGCATCACACACAGTGCGTTCATGTCTAAACCAAGGGGTAAATGTCTGTCTCTAAGTTTGTGAGTTTTCAACGCCTGAATGACCATATAGCGCGCCAGTGCCATATTAAGTGGCGGTAGGGCAACTGCAGCATCACGTGTCGGGTCCCATTCTGAGCCGCCTTCACCAAGGCAAATTGCAGGGCCAAAAACAGGATCATTAATCACAGAGACCCGCACTTCTTGAGCGCCAGCGGTTAATGCCATTTTTTGCACTATCATGCCATTGATTTCAGCGTCAGGGTTGGTGTCCTTAACTCTGGAAGTAATGGATAGCGCTGCCTGATACACTTCTTCAGCATTATTGAGGTTTAGTACCACACCGTGCACATCAGATTTGTACATCAAGTCAGGGGATTGGACTTTTAGTGCCACAGGAAAGCCCAACTTGGTGGCGATATTAACGGCTTGCTCTGCGCTACTGGCAAACTCTGTATCTATGGTATTTAAACCGTAAGCTTTTAAAATGTCACTGGCTTCATGGGTTTCGAGAATAAAACGATTATTGGCTTGGGCTTTTTGTAATAAATTCCGCGCTGTATTAGTGTCAGTGGGAATATTATCTGGAATAGATTGCGGCACTTCTTGCAATAGTTTTTGATTACGGCGGTATTCGACCATATGCATAAAGGCTTTTACTGCGCCTTCAGGGGTTCGATAAGTCGGAATCCCGGCTTTACTAAATCGCTTTCTTGCGGTGTAGGCTGAATCCTCACCACTCCAATTGGTTAAAATATTTAACTTGTTTCGATTTGGATGGCCCTTGATAACATCAATTAAACTCTGGGCGATTTGCTCACTTTCTTCTAATGCTGATGGTGAATGCAGCACTAAAATAGCGTCCATTTCTTGGCTATCCATCAATATAGTTAGTGCTTGGCTATAACGTTTACTGTCAGCATCACCGACAATATCTATTGGATTTTGACCAGACCAGGTTGTTGGCAATATGCGATTTAATTGTGTGATGGTGTCATCTGACAACTGTGCCAGTTTACCGCCTTTAATAATGAGTTCATCAGCGGCCAATACTGCAGGGCCGCCGCCATTACTGATTATGGCGACTCGCTCACCTTTTAATGGCGTGGAGTGGGCCAAACTTTCAACTGCGGCAAACAGTTCAATTAAGTCATGCACCCGCAACATACCACCACGCTTAAAGGCGGCATCGTAGACGGCATCATTGCCGCCTTTACCGCCTGTGTGCAACATAGCGGCCTTAACGCCTTCAGCACTGCGACCCGATTTAATCACAAATATGGGTTTATTACGGGCTGCTGCGCGCGCTGCGGATAAAAAATGACGCTTTTCACTAATAGAATCAATATAAAGCATAATGGCGCTGGTGCGGCTATCACGACCTAAATAATCGAGCAATTCATCAAAATTTATATCAGATGCATCACCTAAAGATATAAACGATGAAAAGCCGATGTCTTTATTATTAGCCCAATCCAGCACCGTAGTACAAATGGCGGCAGATTGTGACACAAACGCAATTTTGCCTTTTTTAGCGCCGGTATGCGCTAGGCTCGCATTAAGACCAATGGTGGGAATAATCATCCCTAAACTATTTGATCCCAATATTCGCATGCCGTAACGTTTTGCATTTTGCAGCGTTTGAGTTAACAGGCTAACACCATGTTCATCAAACTCATCAGCCATGCCTGAGGCCATAATTATCGCGATTTTACAGCCAAACTGCGCTAATGTTTCGACGATATCAGGTACACGACTAGCGCGAGTACATATCACGGCTAAATCGGGTTTAATGGGCAGCGATTCAATATTGGGATAAGCCAATACGCCCATAACGGCGGAATATTTAGGGGTTACGGGCATAATGGGCCCTGAAAAGCCGCTGGCCAATAAGTTTTTCATCAACACGCGCCCCGCGCGCTTTTCACTATTTGAGGCACCAATAACGGCGATGGAAGTGGGTTTAAATAATGTGTGAATACTTCTTTGGCTCATAATACCCTCAGCATAATCATTAACGCGTGGTAATTGCTTGTAATAAGACGTTTTTACATATCTCTGATAGCCATACTATTTTAGCTTCATGGCGCCGCGATGAACTACAAATAATCGCCATGTCTATGGCGACTTCTTTTTTGTGCAATTCAGCATCGATTTTAAAATTATAGGAGTAATGATCGGCCAGTAATTGGCGATGTAAACTATAGTTGTCGGTAATGATTGTCGGATTATGGTTTTCATTTAATTCACGAAAATATTCAACATGTTCATTTAAATCATCAACTAATAGCTTTACAAATTCCCCTTGCTCATTGCCCACTTTAGTAACATAACCAGAAGCCACTTTTTTCTGATACAGCTGCTGCGGTCTGTCTCGCAATGATTGCACGCCGATATCAATGGAGCCATCGATCAAGCCATCATTACTGGATTTTCGCCATTGTCTTAACTCTATGGTGGCATTGGTTTGTTTGCGTAATTCATTGATTAGGCTTTTACCCATTAATACCATCAAGGGTTCGCCTAAGTGCACCGAAATGAACTGCAGGTTTTTAGGGTCAAAGTATTCTGGTTCTAGGGCTAAGCTAATTTGCTCGATAGAACTTTGGATTTGCGGGGCGATTTTATCGGCATAACTGGTGGGTTGTAGGCCATTAGCGGTGCGAATAAATAACGGGTCGCTTAGTTCTTCACGTAATTGAGCCAATACTTTTGAGACAAATGATTGTGAGCGGCCCAGTTGCTTGGCGGCTTTTTGGGTCGAGCCTGATCTATACAGGGTGACAAACACATTCAGTGCATTCAAATCCATGAGATACCGATAAATAAGTGCAATTTAACAATATATTACACTATAAATTCGAAGCGTACATTGGGACTAAAGTAAATAGTTCATTTGGAATATCGGTTATTCCGTTATCACAGTGAGTTATTGCTAATATTCAGCTCATATACAGCGAGACATTGTTACTCTCCCTGTTAAATATCTCATGTTTTTAGGATCTTTATGACTGAATTACCTGATATCGACACGGTTCAACCATCATTGAGCAATAAGTTATCTTTCTATGTGCGAAAAATGACCACATTTATTTTATCGTTATCGGTTATCGGACTTTTAAGTTATGGCTTCTCATTACTCACTCAAATACACGGTAAGCAATTACCTGAAGGCTACTTTGTTAATGGCTACCCCAGCATTTTAACCCTATTAGATTCTGAATTTTTTATGGGCTTTGTGTTTGTGGTCACCATTTTGATCATTTGCTATGTACTGCTGTTATTTTGGAAATTACATGAAGTTGCAGTTCATAAGGCAGAAGCCATGTCGAGTGCCCATACCCAAATTGTGTTTGCTTTATCTTTATGTGGTTTGTTTATTGATAAGACCTGGTGGGTACTGGCGATAATCATTGCTTTTGGGCGCTGGGATGTCCTATCTAAACGGTTATCAAGCATCATTAGTAATGGCATCAAAGGAGTTAAATCATGAAAGAGATCATGTTGCCTTATGTGTTAATTATATGGCTCTTAGTCAAATTAGGGGTCATTCAATGGAACCTTACTAATGCGGTACGCACCATTGGTTTAGGAATGTTTATTGCTTTTTCATTGTTTACTGGCCATCGCTTTTGGTCACCCGCTGATTTAACCGATAGCTCAACCATTAAAGCGCCTCATGCAGTGCTAAGTCCACTCATTGGTCAGGAAGTTGAAAACGTCTATGTGACTCATAACCAAATCGTTAAAAAAGGGGACTTGATTTACACCTTAGTATCAGTGGATAGCACGGAACAAATCAAAGCCCTTGAAGCCAGTAAAAATGCAGTACAAGCGCAGCACGCTGCCGCAATCCAACAAATTAACGCTTTAAATGTCAGTATCAATAATGATGAGCGTAATTTAGCGCGTCTAACGGCCTTAAAAGAGCATGCAAGTCAGGTGGACCGCGATAATTTACAAGCGCAGATTGATGCCAATCGTGCCCAAGTGGCTGCCAATATTGCCCAGTTGGGCGCGCAAACAGCGCAAATGCAAGCTATTGAGGCTGATATTGAATCGGCTAAATGGACAGATTCACGTCGTGAAATACGGGCTCAATATGATGGGCAGCTTGCCATTACCAATGTAACTGAAGGCACCCGCTTGGGTAATATGCACTTGTTTGATACCAGTAAGAAATTTTTAGAAATGCGCATTGCCGATCAATCATATCGCTATATAAAACCTGGGCAGTTTGCCGAGTTCTATGTGGATGCTTATCCGGGAGAAATCTTTAGAGGCAGAGTGCACAGCATTACTTCAGGTACGGGCGAAGCCATGATTAACCCCATGAGTGGCAGTCAACATGTGCGCCAGCATGTGGGTAACAATGGCGGCTCTCATGGTCGTACAGTCGTTATTGAGTTTGAAGAACCTGAAGGTTATTCATTACCGATTGGGGCAACCGGCTCAGCTTGGATTTCTGCTGAGAAACCCCATCCAGCATTGGGCTTTATGGATATCATTGGCGCGGCGACTGTTAGGCTTAAAGCGTTAAAGTCGTACCTTAATGCGCTTTAGTGAATGCGTTCTAGTGAATGTGCTTTCGTTGCGAGTCATTGGTATTAGCATTAGCAGAGTGAGTAATATGACTCGCTCTTAATTGCTTATTACCACAGGGTTTACTCATCCTAACTGAATTGATTCAAGCTAATTACTTTAACCTTTAGACAGTGCCACTTGTGTTTCATTACAGCTTTCAAGGGCACTATTTTGCTCAAAGTTTTGGTTGAGCTGGTCGTTATAGTAGTCGCTAAATTCGCGCATAAGCCCTAGTGCCAATATTGCTATTGTCATTACTTGGTAGAGTATTCCTGACCATGACATCAAATATATTGAAAGCATCAGGTTTAATCCATTACTGGCAACCATAGCTAACCTTAGTTGACTGCCCGCTAAGAAGAATAAACTAAAGCTCATTACGACTGCAGCGATAACCGCACACCATTCACTCCAATGCTCAGCCCATAGAAAACCCTGCGTCATGGCAATAATACTAAAGCTGAGTGACATGGCTAAAGGCGATGTTAACCAGGCAGTCGATGCAAGATTTTGCTGGTTATTGCTATTCAAACTTTGACATAAACGAAAGCGAATAACATTAACTAGTTGGTTGGCCATGCCGAGAAAGCTGCCTAATAAGCCTAAATGGATTGCGGTAAGTACTGACGCTATCATATTGCCATGAATAAATTTGCAGTCTTGTTGTTGGCTATTTGCCCACCAGCCAATGGCCATTGAGACAAAGCCAATAAGCTGAAAGTAAAATAGGGGCTCGGCAATAAACTGAAAATCAAATGCGGAAAAATCTAACACAGGCAAGCACAATCCAAGAAAATTAAGGATGCGTATTGTCGTTTTTTTCAGCAATAACACAATGGCTAAAATCGCATAATAGCCTCGCTCATGTGATTAGATATAAAACTGTGAACTGGAGAGTGTTTTTTGAACAGCTAGAGTTGACTAAGTTGTATTTTTGTTGAGCTTAAGATCGATTAATGTACTGTTTGGGTTTGATATTAGTTATCCATTTTACGCTAATTTAAAGCCACAACTAAACCTGAACCAAGTCAGAATAAAAACCAGCACACGCAAATCAATTTATCACCAATTTAGCCACAGTGGATTTGCGGAATATCTTGCCAACAGCTGGTGTATTGCGGGGTTAATAGCTCACGGCGCATATGCCATTTACCTCCAATACCTTGGGCGGCGACAAATATTGCATCATTACCGTAGCGTTGATTTAACTTATCAAAAACCTGCATCAAGGCAGGATCTTTTACTGGGGCAAACAAGTCTGTTTGCAAATGTTTGACCGGTGATAAATCTAACAATCCAATCCCGATTTTATAGTAGCGAGTATTGGGGTTATAAAGCTTACGGGCAATTTCTGCTGCGTAACTGATGATTTCACGGTTGTCATTAGTTGGATATGCACAGCGGTAATGATATTTAAAGCCATTAGGCTGTTCATCATAAGGGGAGTTACTGGCAAAGATCAGTATGGTGCTAGCCACAGAGCCTTGCTTTCTGGCTTTGGCTGCCGCGATACCAGCATGCTTACTGAGCGCCTGTAATAATGAGTCTATATCGCTAATACGTTCACCGACACTACGAGTTGAAAAGATCTGCTGTTTATCTGCTCTGGCGCTATCCCAGCCTTTACAAGCCTCGCCATTGAGCTCTCTGACTGTACGCTCGATTTCAATACTAAATTGGCTACGAGCAATGCCTGGTTGTAATTTAGCCAGATCCAGTGCGGTGGTGATCCCCATGGCATGTAATTTGTTACCGATCCGCGAACCGATCCCCCACACATCGGTGACTTTCATTGTCGCTAAAATGGCATTTCTTTGCTCAATGGATTGGATATAACATACCCCGTTATAGCCCTGGAGCTTTTTAGCGGCATGATTGGCCACTTTGGCAAGGGTTAAGGTGGCAGCAATACCGACACACACAGGTAAACGGGTTTCTTTCCATACCGCGCGGCGGATCATAGCAGCATGGCTTAATAAACACGGGATCGCAGGGTAACAATGTTTAAATGACAGAAATGACTCATCAATAGAGTAAATATGTTGCTCAGGTGCAAAGCGGCCAATCACTTCCATCATAGAGTGAGACAAAGAGGCATAAAGCTCATAATTGGAGGAAAGCGCAATCACGCCTGCTTTTTCACAAAAATCGCGCACTTCAAAGTAAGGACCAAATTTACCCACTCCTAATGCTTTTGCCTGGCGGTTAGCCGCCACAATGCAACCATCGTTATTGGACAGCACCACGATAGGACGGCCACGCCACTCTGGGCGAAACACTTGCTCGGCGCTGCAATAAAAAGAGTTGGCATCAACGAGTGCATACATAATTTAACTGTCCGTTAGTCGTTAGTTTAATCAGCTAACATTAGTTATTAACTAATATAGGGCTTTGGCGATGACAACGGATTGAACGGATCACCACGCCTTCAACACTGAAGTTGTCATACTCTTGTATCGTGACACTCTGGTGAAGATCATTTGCCGATAATAATAATCGCCGCTTGATATCAATGAGCTTACAGACAAAGTTGCCGTTATAGTTTGCCACTATCACATCATGGTTTTCGACACTGACATGGCGATCCACAATGAGAATATCCTTATCAAAAATGCCGATTTTCTCCATAGAGTCGCCGCTAGCTTGGCCAATAAAAGTGGCACTGGGATGTTCAATCAATAGCTCATCTAAACTTAATGGCAGTTGCCGATATTCAGCAGCAGGACTTTCAAAACCAGTAATACCGGCACAAGCAAAAATAGGAATAACCTTCATAACAATCGACACCCAACAGTACTGTGTGTTTATACAGTATTATAGCTGTCCCCGTAAAATTGGCAATAAATTCCGTAAGGTTGTCGAATAAGCGTGCGAATTGTTGGTTATTTAATCTGTTATGGGGCATTGAGGGAATGCTTTGCTGAGTGAGCTGAACTAAACAGCATTGCTAAGTACTAAATTATGAGCAAGGTAAGCGTGAGTGTTTAAGATTGAGTGGCGACTATTATCGAGCTGCTGTCGAACCATTAGCCGAAAATAACCTAATAAGCATTCTTTAAGGAAAAACGTTAAAAGTTAATTGTTTGTTCAGCTTACGTTTAGCTTACGTAGGTAAAATAGAGGCAAGTTTAAAGCTTATTATCAGTATCAGAATTCAGTATCAGAATTCAGTATCAGAATTTTATAAAGCGCTAATACTGACGATGAGTTCAAGTGCAAAGTGCTTAATCAGCCAGAAATCAGTTGTTCATCAACGGGAGTAAACATAATGAAAAAAGTATTTATCATTTCAATGTTAGCAATATTATCTTTTGGCGCGATCGCTAGCCCATCGACTCAAAAGCCCGTTGTCATTCAAATTCAGGATTCATTCACGCAAATCAATAGTGCTTTAAGCTGCTCAATTGTATATGCCCACACTCCGATGACTTCACAGGCCGATTATTATAAAGGAGTAGTCTACGAACGCTATTCAGATCTTGTTGAACAACTCGTGTTATCAGGCCAGTCAGAAGAGGGCGCAAGACAAACAGCGATTGAAAAAATTGTCATGCAAACACAAACCATTGAACAACAAATCAATGATACTAAAAGCGGTGGAAAAACAGAGTTAAAACAACTGCTGCAACAAACGGCTAAAAAGAATGATTGTGTCCACTACGCAAATAATTAAGATGTACGGTCACAATTAAGATGTACGGGCATAGTTAATATTCATAAAGCGATTAATATTTACCACGAATAAAGCAGACATTTTACCGTGGCAAGAACTTCTAGTTCTGAACAGAGTAGTGGTCTGCTAAACTGCCTTTGTCATTTCTAATCAATTAAAATTTTTTATGCAAAGTAAGCCACTTCGTCAAGCCAAAACAATCGAGAATGTTTTCAACAGTGCCTATTGGCACCTTGGTCAGCAAGATTTTACTATCAATGAAATTCGCACCAAGCTTGAGCGTAAAACCGATAACCAGCAATGGATTGACACTGTTCTCGCTAGACTCATTGAAAGTGGCTATTTGAAAAATGATTTTGATTTTGCCGTTCGCTATTGCGAACTGGCCTTTAGTCATGAGACGGCTAAAGGCGCTATCAAACGTAAATTACAATTAAGAGGCGTATCAGTTGCTGAAATTGATACCGCAATTGAACAAGTCATGCATGAGCAAAATGTCGATTCATTTGAGATGGCGACAGCGCGATTGCAAAACAAATTTGAACACTTTCATGGCACTAATAAAGAAAAAGTTTATTCACAGATGACCACCAAAGGGTTTTCTCGCGCTGAAATTGATTACGCACTATCACAACACCCTCAAGTTGACACCCTGCGCAGTAAATTAGCCATAAAAGCAGACAAGGCTGACCTGAAGTCTGAAATTATCAAGTTGTATAATAAAGGCAAAGGCAAAACGCTGATCTTGCAAGAATTAAAACAGCGGCTTCTTGATGTCAGTGATTTCGAAGAGCTGATATACCAACTAAGCCTAACAGAAGAGTTAGACTTTTATCTCAGTTGTAAAAGTCAGCTGGCTAAAAAGCGTTATGACTTATCCGACTATAAAGAAAAGTCCAAAGCCTATGCTTACTTATCTCGAAAAGGCTTTGATAGTGATGAAATAAAAGAGGCCATGACTTTAGATGATGATGCATAGCTTCTGTCTATTTAAACTATTTGGAGTTTTAAAGCTACTTACTAGCTTGTCGTTGTGCTAATTCAATCTGTTGCCAAATACTCTCTGCTGCAGAGGAAAGGCTAGCATAACTTTTTATATCCCCCTTTCTTTGTGCCTGCATGGCTTGTTCTTGCGTTAAATCATATTGCTTGCGTAAGTTTTTAATGGGATCTCGTTTGAATATGCCAAACATAGGTGAATCCTGTTAGAAAGAAGATGCATAGTTATACGCCTCAACGAGGAAATAGTTTATAAAAGTGCAATTTTAATGGTCGTAAGTTTATATATTGGCTGTTAAATTAAATTGCTGTTGGTCATGCTTGCTAACAGTGTTTGAGCCCCTAGGTTCGCTTTTTATTCGGCACATCAAAAAGTCGTGAAAAAAATTCAACCTAAGAATCATTGCAGTAAAGAGATTTTTTAATAAGTTTACGTTTTTAAGTTGTTAAGGTTAAATTTTTTGATATGAATATAATGAGTAAATTAAAACAAGAATGGTTTTTAGTCGCTATGGTTGCAGCGATTGCATTGGCTATGGTGTCAGCTGATGTGGGCAAGTCTGGCGGGATATTACAGCTTGATCAAGTAACGGCTATTGGTATTGCCATGGTGTTTTTTTTACATGGGCTTAACCTGTCACCTAAGGCAATAAAAGCGGGCGTTACTAACTGGCGACTACACCTTTATATTCAATCGGCCACTTTTATTGCTTACCCGATCCTGTGGCTACTTTTTGGGGATTCACTTTTAGCCTTTATGCCTGCAGCGCTAGCGTTTGGTTTTTGCTATTTATTCGTATTGCCAAGTACCATATCTTCTTCAGTAGCAATGACAAGCGTAGCCAAAGGCAACATACCTGCGGCAATTTTCAATGCATCGCTTTCAAGTATTATAGGCGTTTTTATAACGCCATTATTTATTCAGCTGTTTATGAATCTCGATGGCGCTGAATTAAACCTGATGGATTCGGTGTTTTCTATCGCCAAACTATTATTAATTCCAATGATTGTTGGCCAGCTTTTAAGGCCGTTATTACTGCGCTTTATAGAGAAACATAAATCCGTGATAAACAAAGTAGACAAAATCGTCATCATCTTGATTGTTTACAATGCCTTTTGTGATTCGGTTATTAATGGTATTTGGAGTGAATTTTCAGCTTGGTTACTGCTGTATTGTATTGCCATTTGTACCCTAGTGCTGTTGTTGATGGTGCATGGGATCCAATGGGGCGCTAAGCGATGTCAATTTAATAAGGAAGATGAAATCGCCGCGGTGTTTTGCGGCACTAAAAAAACCTTGGCAGCTGGAGTACCGATGGCGCAGGTTATTTTTGGATCTGATCCCGCATTGGGAATGATTTTGTTACCCATCATGCTGTATCACCCAATACAGATTTTTTATTGTGCACTGTTAGCTAATCGCTATGCAAAGCGATTAGCAAAATAATGTAACTGATTAAATTCAATGCATAAGGATGGGTAATGACAATTTTAAAACTAATTAGCTGCACTGTAGATGATGATAATGTTGCCGCTTTTACAGCAAGCCAATGTGCTTGGCAGCAATTAGAAAATTGTAGCGGATTTTTAGCACAAGCGGGTGGCTGGCGCGCTGATTTAAATAAACTACCTTTGCAAAATTATGCTGCACCGTTGCATGATAAAAACATAAATACCGCCGTGGTTTTCGGGTTTTGGCAGTCAGTTGAAGATGTTACTGCCTTCATGCAAACTACGCACGATCAAATATTTACCACTAATCATCAGGGTAAAACCTACCAAACCTGCCAGGTTAAGTATTTTGAAATGTTGCCAACATCGTCAAACTTAGTTGTGGCTCACCTCAACTCAGAGATTATCAGCATTAGTCATTATGTGGCTGATTTAGCGCAAATGGCGCAACTGCAGCAACTTTACTTTGACAACTACTCATCAAAGGGGTTGATTGATTGCCAGCTTTTAAGGCTTAGTTGCTCACTTAAGTCACAAGCTAGTGCCCAAGAAGATACAAACGTAGAAGCAAAAGTTGAGTTCATGCTGGTTTGCTGGTGGAGCAATCAACAAAAAGTTGTTTTAATGCAAAATAAAATCCAGCCAAAGCAAGAACAACAAGGGCAGTTAACAGCGTTATCTGAACAGGTTATTAAGCTAGAGGCGAAATGGAATGTGCAAGCAAGAGCTATTGAAATAGCTAAGGATATAGCAGACTGATATTCAACAGCCTGCCTAATTTTAATAAAAAGTCACCGGTAAATAAAAAGTCTATTTGTATTCAATAATACGAGCGATATAGCTAAATTTACCAGAGTCATTGCGATAGTTTCGGTACAAATCAACTGAGAATGCCTTTGGTTTATCTTGATCAATTTTTACGGCAATTTTATCACTTAACTTATCTATATTAGATTCATTATAAACATAGAATTTGTTCACTTTTTCAAGCCCAAGCTGTTTAGCTTTGTGGCTTGTGGTATAAATTTCGCTATAAACGTCTTTGACAAATCCTTGATAGGTAACGCGTTCAAAATTAGCATTTTTATCAACAGTGATAAGAATATCAGTTTGCTCATCTAATGTTATTAACTGCTCCATTGCTGAGTCTAATTTATGATGGGCTGCTTCGTTCAATGTCTCTGCAGAAACACCTGCAGATAGTGAAATAAGTAATGCTGCAACCAATGTCTTTTTCATTCTATTACCCTAAATTTTTAATTCGTAAAATATGTTTAAAATCACCTAAAATTAGGCCGATAACTACTGTTTTAAGTTTTTACGATGATTTGTTTAAATACATCATAATCAATCATTAACGCTGTGCTGAATGCCATATGAAGGATTGAATCCTACATATATAGGCTGTGTTTAATGAGCTGGTTGATATTTAGACCATAGGAATTAAACGTTAATGATGTTGGAGCTGAAATAACCATGAATGTTGACTTAATTTTAAAGCTTTGAAAGCAAGCATGATGAAGCTAAGGTTTTACTATTTAACCTATAAAAACAATGCTATCGTGTCAAAATGAGGTGATATTAGATATTGGAGTAGTAGTTAAATGGATTCAAAAATTAAGCTCGTTGCTTTTAGCGTGTTGTGTTTGAACCTTGGCGGTTGTGATCTCATCGACGGTATTTTACATCCCGGAGACGATGATGAAGACTCAAAAATAGATAAAAACTTTAGCAGTAATGCTCAACAACTAGGTTTATCAGAGACCACGGTTAAACGTTTATGTAATGCTACCGACAACATAAGCATTCATTGTGTCAGCAATTACAATGACGAAAGTGCCCTTGAACTAAGAGTAGAATACACGTTTAATGATGTGTTATTAAAAAATAGTTATGCCAAAAGTACCAATGCTAGCCGAGTAATTTTTCATTTGCCTGCTGATGGTGCGATAGCAAAAATCGAGTTTGAAAATAGTCGAATTTATGATTTTGATAGTGGTTATAGCTACACATGGTCTGAGCCTGAAGATTATAAAATCGCAAACTTAGCAGACTCAAGTGAAGATTCAGTACTTGCCTTAGACAATGCCACAAGTATAGAAGAAGTTTCAGATTCAGAGCTATCGATTTTGTCTAATGCCGCATTCTCTAATGATGAGTATTCACTAACGGAAGCACAAGATATCGTAATCAAATCTAAAACGATGTTGTTTCCAACTTTAAATGTTGATGTAACGAGCACAGGTATTGTAGAACCTATAGATGCTTCTTTTGCCATGTTTACCGCTGGCCACACTGCAATTTTATCAAGTTACTCTTCTGCGTTATCGACCGCAATTGAACAAAGCTGGAATTAAACGAGTTATTTGAAGCGATTATTGGCAATTGTATTAGGACCTTATGCGTTTAGATAAATTTGTATTAAGAAGTACTGCACTGACTAAAACTCAGGTGATAACCGCAATTGAAGCAGGGCAAGTTTGTGTCAATCATGGGGTTATCAAGGATGTAAAACACCAAGTCCATGAGAATAACCTCATACAGTTAAATAGTCAGACGTTAACTCCAAGGCCATTTCGATATCTACTTTTGCATAAATCGGCAGACAAGATTTGTTCAAATGTCGATGGACATTATCCTTCATTGTTTAACGATATTGATATCGATAATAAAGACGAATTACATATTGTTGGCAGGCTTGATGCAGATACAACGGGCTTAGTGCTCATTACTGATGATGGCAGATGGTCTTTTAATATTACTCGCCCTGAAATGAGCTGCGCGAAACTATACCGGGTACATTTAGCTAAATCGCTATCAACTCAAGCGATTAAACAGTTAGAGCAGGGGATTTTACTGGACGGTGAAACCAAACCGACATTGCCAGCTAAAATCACAACAGTAAACGAAAGCCAGGTGCTACTAAGTATTACTGAAGGTCGCTACCATCAAGTTAAACGTATGTTTTTTGCTGTGGGCAATAAAGTAACCCAGCTTCATCGTGAGCAAATAGGTGAGATAAAATTAAATACTTCCAGTAATCAATGGCGTTACCTTACTGAAGCTGAGGTCAATTCGTTCAATAGCTGATGGATGTTTCATCACCTTGGCTTGTCAATGATAAAACATCACTAAATTGAGTCTTTAAATGACAATTGCGATAGTGAATAACACTTCGTTAAGCTATTATCCGCTGTATATTTAGGTTTAACACTCTATGCTTTACCAAAACGTAAAACATAACCTCAAAAGCCACTTCAAACTTGCCATTACTTATAAGCTGTAAATTATGACTATTGATATCACGACCATTGTTGATCCAGAAATCACCTGTTCAAGTTGCCAAGCATGCTGCTGCAAACTTGAAGTGATGATTATTTCTGACACCGGTGTACCAGAGCAATACATCAGTGAAGACAGCTGGGGTAGCCAAACCATGAAACGATTAGATGATGGATGGTGCGCTGCAGTAGATAGAGAAACGTTAATGTGTACTATTTATGAAAATAGACCGTGGATTTGCCGTGAGTTTGAAATGGGGTCTTATGAGTGTGAACAAGAAAGAACCCATATTGTTAAGCTAGACAAATAACTTAATTATAGCTTACGAGGCGGCCACAGCCTCAATGAGTGGGGTTGATTATATAAAAAGACAATACTTTTCAATGAGTAACCCGAAGTTCTTCTATATTTCTAACTTGCCTTAAAAATGATATAACCCTTAACAACAATCACAGATTTTATTGTTACAGCTGCTAGATTTTTACAAGTGTTAAAGTCAGTTCTTAAAATAAACCTCTATCAATCAGGTGCTCATTAAAAGCTAACAAAAGCTTTAATTATGCTTAAAAGCTGCTAAATTTAATTATACCCACAATAAACTAAGGGGTTTATTATGTCATCTGTAAAAACACATGGATTGAGTATTGGTATAGAACGGGTTAACGACGATGTGTACTTATCATTAAAGGCGACTGGCACTTTAACTCATAACGACTATTTAGTCATAACGCCATTACTCGATGCGGCGTTAGCTGAGGTAAAACACCCGAAAGTAAACGTGTTTATTGATGGAACTGAACTTGATGGCTGGGAACTTCGAGCAGCCTGGGATGATTTAAAACTTGGCCTGCAACATAATAATGAATTTAAAAAAGTGGCTATTTGGGGTAATAAAAATTGGCAAAATTATAGTGCTAAAGTTGCAGCTTGGTTTTTGAGTGGTGAGGTACAGTTTTTTGAAGAAAAAGCAAAGGCGTTAGCATGGTTAGAAAAATAAATGTTTAATAACATGCAGTTATTAATAATGATTATTTAAAATTCGTTAATTAATTTAAAGAATACTCGGGTATGTTTGCTGCCTGTAAAATACAAAAAATACAAAAAATACAAAAAATATAGAAATTAGTTTATCTACCTGTTTTGTTTAAGTGGTCTATACTCATAGTAAGAAATGGACATTCGATGGGTGGGATCTGAGTGAAAAAGCACATTAACTCAATTTTAGTAGTAGATGACCAGCCAATAGTTAGACGAATTTTCACAAGAAGTCTAGAACAACTAGGGACTTATGAAATTATCGAGGCGGCTGATGGATTAGAAGCATTTAATTTAATCAAACAAAAACATTTTGATTTGATATTTTGTGACTTAAATATGCCCGTAAAAGACGGATTATATTTACTTCAACGACTCATAGAAATTCAATATACCAGTGCTATTGTATTATTCAGCGGAGAAGGTGAAACTTTACTTAATTCTGCTAAAGTATTAGCCACTTATTATCATCTTAATATTCTTGGTGTAGTTCGTAAACCCATCACCGCAACAATGCTGAGTGAGTTTTTGGTTAAAGCCACTAATGCTGATAGCATGCCTCAAACACAAGTCATAGCAACCCTCACATCTAAACAATTAGAGTATCACTTAAATAAAGGTAATGTTCGCGCTTACTTACAACCACAATATAATCTTGACACCATGCAAATTTGTGGCTTTGAAGCATTAGCTAGAATAGTTGATGGTGATAAAGTGATTTCGCCTTCTCAATTTATACATGCAGCAGAAGAAAATAAATTTATTCTAAGTATTACCAAAGCTGTTGTTGAAGATGCCATAAAAAACTTTGCTAAATTGGATGTAAAATATCGTTCGTTGAGTTTATCAATTAACATCTCAGGTAAAGTGCTTGATGAAGAGGACTTACCTTTTTGGTTAGAAGAAGTAACCAGTAAAAATAAAATATCTTGCAATTCGATTACTTGCGAGCTAACTGAAACTGCAATCCCTTCAAACCCATCAGTGATGATTGTAGCTTTACTGAGATTACGCATGATGAAATTTAAACTATCAATCGATGACTTTGGTACAGGCTTTGCCTCACTAGAACAATTACATATGTTACCTTTTCATGAACTGAAAATAGACAGATGCTTTGTTGAAAATATTGTTACAAATACTAAGTCTCAAGCTTTGTTTACACGAAGTATTTTACTTGCCAATGATCTTAAAATGACAGCGATTGCAGAAGGTGTTGAATCAAAAGAAACTGTAGATGTAATTAAGAAACTGGGGTGCAATATTGCTCAAGGATTCTATTTCTGTAAACCTTTTCCAGCCAATAAAATAATAACGGTTATTAATAAGGAGGGGCTTGATTACGGGGTAAAATTTCAAAGGGAATTAACATGTGAACGGACTTAAAAGGGTTGGTTCCATTTTTATAATATATGGGGTTTTGTTACTTGCTGCTATTGTTGTTTTAGCTGGCCATATGATAACACTCACTTTTTTCGCTACATGTTGGCTGCTAATCCTTTATCTACATTTAAGTAAATTGAATAAGCATGAGCTAGCTATTATCGAAACTCCAACTACCCATTGTAGGAAAGAAGTCATTCCTGAAAAACTGAATAACGACCTAATAGAGAAAATATTTTATGTTTTTAATAAAAATGTTTTATCACAATTAAGTAAAGACGGTTATATTCTAATAGACAAAGACGGTGTTATTTTGAATGTTAGTGAACGAGTGGAAAGGATTTTGGTCTGTTGTAAAGACGACATAATAACAAGCCATTTATCACTATTTTTGTTTTTTACGGAACCTACTCATCAAAAATCAACTGACACTATGATTGAGCGGATTAAAAAATTAGTGAGTAAACCTGAAAAGTTATATTTTTTAAATAAAGTTGGATTATATATCCCTATAGAAATTTCAATTAGTAAACTACCACATGAAAATGAAACATTGTACCTCGCACTAATAAGAGATATCACCGCGGAACAAGAACAATTACAACGCGAAATAGATTTGTATGTAAAACTATTTAATAAAGAAATGATTTACAAATCAGCTTTTAATCAAGCTGCAATTGGTATCGCAAGAGTAAATGTTGATTCATACATTGTTGAAGTTAACCCAATGCTATGCAAAATTTTTGGTTACAGCGAGAAAGAGTTTTGTAAGTTATCAATAAAAGACTTGACTGTTGATACTGATATAGAAAAATCAGAGATGCTAATTAGGCAACTGCTTCGTAAAGAAATTTATTTTTTTAACCTAGATAAACAGTATGTTAGGAAAGATAAAAGTGAGTTTTGGGCTAACATATCAGTATCATTAGTGTGTGATAATGTCACAAACCAACCTATTTATATGATCGCTGTAATTGAAGATATATCAGATAGAAAAAATATAGAAACAGCGCTAATAAATATAAGTAAAGAAAGAGAAGAGCTATTAGCCGGACTCACTATCGCATCAGAGGCAGGAGGTGTAAATAATTGGTCGTTAGATTTAGTTACGAATAAATTAAAGTGGGATGAAGGTACGCGACTGCTATATGGGATCAATTTAGACCAACAGCTTGTTTACCAAGATTGGCTTAATGCTGTTCACCCAGAAGACGTTGAAGAAATTAAACATCATATCTTAGCTGCTATTCATAACATCTGCTCTTTTAAAATTGAGTTTAGAGTTTTTAACCTTGAAACCAATGAGTTAGTTTGGGTTCGGTGCGCGGCGAATGTATCTTGTAATAAAAATAATAAACCCACAATGATGTTTGGCATCAATATTGATATTACCCATGAAAAATTAATTCAAATCGAGTTAGAAAAAGAAACCCAAGCGGCAAAACATGCTAACGAAGCCAAATCTAGATTTCTAGCAACTATGAGTCATGAGATCAGAACACCAATGAATGGTGTAATCGGTATGATTGATTTACTCAGACAAACTCACTTAGATACAGAACAAAAGCGTATGACGGCAACCATAAAGGATTCTTCGTTTTCGTTATTAGATATTATTAATGACATTTTAGATTTTTCAAAAATTGAATCGGGACAAATTGAACTAGAACTGACATCAGTAAGCATTCTTTCTTTAATAGAAAGAGCTGTAGATGCACTCTGTATCAATGCAAATAATAAAAATATACAGCTATATATTTGTCCTGATTTAAAAATCCCAGATAAAGTTAAAATTGATGCCGTACGCTTCAGACAGATAATTCTTAACTTGGTAGGCAATGCGATAAAATTTTCAAGCTTAGAAAGAAAAGGTGTTGTGATTATAAAAACAAGATTTGATTGGATTAGTGTTACTTTGGTTGTTGATGTCATAGATAACGGTATTGGGATCTCAGAGTTACAACAAAAAAAATTATTTACACCTTTTATTCAAGCTGACACATCGACTACAAGAAAATTTGGTGGCACAGGTTTAGGGTTAAGTATTTGTAAATCATTTAGTGAATTAATGAGTGGTGAAATTAAATTAACAAGTCAATTAGGAAAGGGCAGTTGTTTTAGACTGTCAATCCCTATAACTAAAAATAAAAATACGAAATATGAATTTGAACATTTAGATTTTAGTGAATACCGTTTTTATATTATTCATGAATCAAAAGAACTTTCGAAGTGTTGTCAGGACATTATAGCCCAATTAAACCCTTTACATGTCAGCCAAGTTGGAATTGATAAGCTAGAGAATTTGTGCGCCATAAAAGATGAACAAGTTGTAGTGATTACATCTGCAGTCGATAAAACTAATATTTTAGAATCAACAAGCTTAAAAACAATAATTTTAAATCCACATCAGATAAAAAATAATGGCTACATTGATCCACTGACCTATGTCGTCAAGTGTGAGCCGTTAAAACCCAGCGACTTAATCCATGGTTTAGCTATTTTATGTGAACTTGAAAGCCCAACACTAGATCTAAACAAAGAAATAGAGAAAAACCATAGGGAAGAGGTAGCGCTTAAAGTAGATAAAAAGCGAAATCGTAATCTGATTTTACTCGCAGAAGATGAGCCAACGAATAGATTAGTATTAAGTAATCAATTGGAAAGTCTAGGATATGAACATGAAATAGCAGTAGATGGAAATGCAGCATATAAATTATGGATAACAGGCAGGTTCAACTTAATACTTACTGATTGTCATATGCCTAATATGGATGGATTTGCGCTAACAAAAAAAATCCGTAAAGAAGAAAGTCGCAAAGGGCTAAGCCCAACGACGATTATTGCAGTAACTGCCAATGGGCTTGTCGGTGAATTTGAAAATTGTATTAGGGCAGGGATGAATGATTATATTGCTAAGCCTGTTGAATTAAAAATGCTCAAAATTGCCCTAAGTAAATATATGAGTCGGGACAAAAACACACAAGCTATAGGGGAGGTTGTAGATTGTACTGAGCGCCATAAGGCTAATGATAGTATTGATTTTAAGCACTTAATTAAAATTATCGGTACCAATGATAAAACAATAACTGACGAAATTTTATTAATGTATTGGAATAGTGTTACCCAAGACACTAAAAAATTGATTGAAGCAGTAGAGGAAGGGCAATCTGATTTGATAAGAACCAGAGCGCACGCATTGAAAGGGATATCGTTTTCGACAGGTGCTGCTGTTATTGGGGAAACGTTTAAATGGATTGAGCAAAACGCATCAAAAATTGACGATATCAAACAAAAACTGCATACAATTGAGAGTGAAACACTAAGAATAAAGGACTTATTAGTTAAACGTGGAATTTTACAAATCAAAGATTCGTAAGCAAATAATGGGATTGTAGTAGTAAAATATTGATTTTAATGCCGATAAATAACGTTATCGGCATCATGATAATGCTAGAATAAGTACATGTTTTAATTAGATATAAAATATATGGATTACACTCTACCACCAGTATTACCGCTTTTTGACTCTGCTGACTTCTTACTTGAAGGTAATAGTGTCGTTAATCAATACATCACTCAAATTTCTCTTGATAATGTAACTGATGCCGGTTTAATTATTGAACATTGCTCTGATTGGTTATATGAGCAACGGCATAGTGAAAATAACTATAAAGCCTACCGAAGTGAATTAACCACATTTCTACATTGGTGTTTTGATGTGGCTGTAATATCGCCAATAATGGTAACTAGAAAAGATATCGCCAGGTATATTGCATACTGCGAAACACCACCCAACGAATTTATTGGTTATTTTAATGTGCCACAATTTAAGCTAGAAAAAAGCATAAATGAAAGAATACCAAATCCACAATGGCGGCCATTTGTAGGTAAAAAAATACTTGGAAAACCACAACCATATAGTTTGAGTGATAACGCACTAAAAACCAAAATAGCAATAGTATCATCTATGTATAGCTATTTAATTAGTGAAGAATACACAGAGAAAAATCCTGCACAATTATGGCTCAAATACAGTCGTTTTGCTGTTAAGAAAAAATACATAAAAGATGACGATGATAATCATCATGCTTTTACTGAACTACAATGGTCATACGTGGTTTCTACAGTTTCTGAGTTAGCAATATCGCAGCCAGAAAAACATCAACGTAGCTTGTTTTTAATTAATTTACTCTATAGTTGCTATCTTAGAATTTCTGAAATCAGCGCTAGAGCTGGATACTCGCCATTAATGAGTCAATTTAAAAAGAATCCGCATACTGGTATTTGGTATTTTTATGTACCATTTTCTAAAAGTGGCAAAGCAAGAAATATTGCTATTTCGAAATCACTACTAACAGGTCTTAAATCCTATAGAGAATATCTAGGCCTGTCAGCATTACCAAGTGCCAATGAAACGCATCCGATTTTTGTTAGACATAAAGCCGCTGGTCATGGTCGAGATTCTGGAATGCTAAATGCTAACCTAGGGATAAGACAAATTCGTGAAGAAATTAATACCTTAATAAATCTCGCAGCAGATAAAGCGTTTGAAGATGGTTTTGATTATGACAGTCAACTCATGAGGAAACTAACCGCACACAATATTCGTCATACCGGTATAACTCATGACATCAATTTAAACCAAAGACCATTATCACATGTTCAAGCTGATGCAGGCCATGAAAGTATTGATACCACGTCACAATATTTACATACTAGCCAGGCAGAACGTGATCAAAGTGCACAAAATAAACCATTTAATCATTTAGCTAATTAATGTCATCAAATATGCATATTTAACAGGCAACGCTATGTGAAATCTGAAGATATAATCAAGGTAATAGGCTCAGAATTTAAAATAAGGTCATATTTAAAAGCTATGTTAGTTGTCTAATGTAGCTTTAAAAGCATATAAAAATACCCACACACAACTGCGCACAATGTATATTATGTTAAATAGCTTATGCCTTTAAGGATTCGAAAGTTCGTATGTGTGAGCCCTGCCACTTAGATCGAGATTTTACGGCGCAATGAGATTTTTATTTGCCCTTGTGATGTCTGCGACTTAGATCGGGATCTTACGGCGCCATGAGATTTTTCATACCCTTATACCAATAACTATGCGCTACTTGGGATAACTACAGTTAAATTGAGTCCAGTTTGTAGAGTTTACTCTGTATGCTTTAGTTGCAGATTAATGCTTTGATTTACTCCGTAGGTATACATAATTATTATTCTGACATTCTCATTGGTGTAATTTGTAAACTCGAATACCTATACTTAATAATTATCGCTTACTCTAAATTGATGAAAAATATGAGATTATCATTAATTGGTTAACATTAGCCAAGCTAATCAAATGAATAAACGCTCGTTAATTAGGCGTCGCTACGTGAAATCTGAGCCTATGGCTATGGCTAAGGCTAAGGCAATGGGCCTATATAATTTAAACTGAGATGCATAAATTTACCGTTAATGACTTAACACTACTGATTTTCTATAGTTAGTTTCCAGGTACAGCAAAACTGTTAATTACACTAAACAGATAATTTGTTAGCTAATTTTTCAAGTTAAATCAATTGTATGCATTACTAATGTGAAAGTCTAAAAGAACTACAATTTTTACTTTGAAATTAATGTTTAAAATTATCAAACCAAATGCATTACACAAGAATTTAGCCTCAATAATTAATGGGTAATATTACAATTTTTTGTGTGGGTCTTAGCTATGAATTATTCAATCCGTTCTCGCTGTATAACACTGAAATTATTTGATTTTTATTGCTATATGGGGTCTTATAGGCTTTGTTAATAGTGATAATAAACACTAAAAATTATTTATTTTTGTTTAATAAATGGATAGAAAATGCACTGAGTAAAGTGGTATCCGTCAATAGACTACAAGTGGATAGAAGAACCTTAAACCTTGAAATCATTTAATGCCGATAACGTTTTAAATGCTATTAAAAACTTTAATCTATTGATTTAGTTATTTATTTAAGTCATAAAAGATAGTCTTTAATATTTAAAATATTTTCTAGGAATAGTATTAAAATGCAGTCATTTGGAATCCATTTACTAACCAACTACTTCGCAGTGTGATGCGAATTAATCGTAGAAATAATGTGTTCTAACTATAAACAAGCTCATTGAAAGGTGGTTTACCCATTGCTAAAAACGATTATATTTATGAGTTTTATTTGTAATATCGACGTTTATTGCTCATCATATTTTATAGTATCAATACTTTTTATCGGTCTAACTCCCCTCACCATTTCAGATTATAATTAGCAAAGTGCCCTAGTCCATACAACTGAATAAAAGAAAAAATATGTCCCATTTAAATTTTGTATGGCTCTTTTAGAGCAAGAAGTTGCTAGTCCCCTAACCCATTCCTGGACAGAAATGAGCTAGAGTTAAGGCTCTGAAAATGAGTGGTGTGATTAGAAAATGTATAGTGTTCGGTCATGCAGTAGCCCCTCCATCTAATAAGCGAACCATGTGCTGGCGGGCGATTTACTCAACAAATGGCATGACATCTTTGGTAAACCTTAATTCAGAGGCTTGTTAGATTTTTTAGCTACTACGAATCTGACATTCCCTTGTTTCTCGTGAGTATTAGAACCAAGATTTGATAATAATTCATCACAAAAATCAGGGTATTCCTCGCCAAGAAAGTGGCTTAATTTATTCATTCTATTGAGCCTTGCTGACCAGCCCTCGATAATTTCCGATGCCGCAGCTCCAGAAAAATTCAATTCAGGATCAGTTACATCATTATCGAAATATACAATCTCAAAGCCAGCATCCTTCAACAGACCTTGCATTTTGGAACCAAAGTCAAAATCATATAAACCAGACCTATATGACTCTAATTCAAAACTTTTTACTCTAGCGTAATACTTGCTATCTCTAGCAAGGTTGCCTGAGATAAAGCAGGATACATCCAATAATGCAATCCAGCCTACATCGCTCATTACAGAGTTTAAAACTTTTAAGTAATCTAATGGGTTACTAAGATAAGATAAAGAAAAGCTCCCCCAAATACCGCTAATATCACCAAAGGATAAATAATCAGCACTCTGAAAGTCGCTAAGAACAAAGTCTTCGTTACAAGTCCTCCTAGAATCACAGAACTCAATAAATTCCTTATTAATGTCTATGCCTATAACATTGTTTACTCGGAGCGAAAAGACACGAGATACATCACCTACGGAGCAGCCAAGGTCAACTACAGTGTCACTTTGACTTAACGGTATAAACCTAAGGTAATTCTCCCAACTTCTCAATTTCTGTTGTTTTTCATATTCAGCAAAAAGGGGCAATTGATACTCCGCATAATTTTATCAAAGCTATTTATTAATAAGCACCCTATCAAAACAATGCTGAAATAACGAGCATGTCTTAACGAAAGTAATCAGTGAGTGCCATTAATGGATTAGTAAAAATAGGCCATCTGGCTTGTTATTTATCAGAGCTGCTTAGCGAGTGCAACTAACTTTGGGGCAACTATGTCTTTGAATGTCGGGGTGGGAACCCTAAGGAATAGGGCTCCTTTCAACTAACAATCAATGCTTTCAGAAAGTAACAGTGCATCTTCTAATTCAACACCAAGATAGCGGATCGTGTTATCTACCTTTGTATGCCCGAGTAAAAGCTGCACTGCTCTGATATTCTTAGTTTTTGCATAGACTAATGTCGCTTTGGTTCGCCTCATTGAGTGCGTACCATACAAATTTGAGTCTAATCCAAGATTTGACGCCCATTTTCTGACAAGGCATCGATAGTATGAATAGCTAATAGGTTGCTGCTTTCGTCTTTGGCTTGGGAAAAGAAAATCGTTAGGATTTAGCGAAGCAATCAACATCCATTTCATTAGACTTTGTTGAGTTCTTGTCGTTATTTCAAATTGGACTTCAATGTCTGTTTTTCGCTGAATATGCTTAACACGGTTAAATATTCTATCTTGCGAAGATACATCGCAAACTCTGAGTGGCAGCAAGTCACTAGATCTAAGTTTACTATCAATAGCTAAATTAAGTAGCGCAAGTTGCATCAAACTATTTTCAATCTCTAGTCTGGTTCTGATACGCCATATCTCTTCAAGCCGAAAAGGCTTTTTGACGCCACTACGTTTCGCTTTACTAAAACACATCATGATGACCTCCTTTTATTTTGGTCATCACGATTGTAGTTAGAAAGAAATGGACATTTCCGAGTTACTAATTAATGTAATCTTGAAAAATTTACGATAAGTTTTCTATTCTAAGAGTGCGTTCAACTGCAAATCAGTGGCCAGATTCACTATGCCACTACACACTCCTTAAAGAAATACATGTTTTATGTAACACATTTTATGTATTAGCTTAAAACCTCATTAATGTAATGACTTAACAGAATGTAGTGGCCAATGAAAAATGGCCACGATTTTAGAAACTATTTAGCTTATTTATGGACAAAAGCGAGATAGGGTTATTGTACTAGTCGATAGCAATACGTATTAGATCTTGTAGTGGGAGTGAAGGAGTCTAACTGATGCCTTCACTCTATTGACCATATTATGAGTTACCCGCAGTGGTTAACCTTTTAGCTTGTGACCAAGTTAACTATGCCACTTCATACATTATTGTCCAGCATGCGTAGCTACCTTACCAAACGTTTCAAGTTCTAAGAATTTTGATTTAAATAAATGTTCAGGTAATTTCTGTTTCAGTAAAGCATGAAAATTATCATCATGGGTAGAAATGATGATTTGCTTACCTAAATTTGTACTAATACTCCTTAATAAATCTATAACACCAAGCACATTGATACTATCCATCGACTGAACTGGATCATCGATAAATATGCAGTCAACTGGCTTTCCTGCATTTGTGGTATTGAGTGCTTTGGCCAAGAAAATACTTAAACTTAAAACATTAATTTGTGCAGAACTAAAACTTAACATCGGTGAAACTGCATTATTTCCATCTTCATCAGTGATGTACACTTGGAGTTTTGGTTTTCCATCTTCAGGAAAGCTACAGTTAAAATCGATTCGTTTAAAGTCTGGATGTGGATCAATTTTTCTATAAATAGTATTAATCAAATCGGCATGAAAATATTGATTAACTTGCGCTTCAAGAGCTTCATTTATTCCTCTTAAATCAGTTAAAAATGCCTTTTTAATTCCCTCACATTTACCGATTTCTAATTCTAATTTTTGTTGTTCTTTAGTTGATTTAACAACGTTAATATATTTTAATACTTGCTCAGCTAGTGTTGTTAATGATGTAAACCTTGATATTAGATCTGTATCTTTCTGTTTTAATTGGTCTAAATACGAAATTCTACCATCAAATTTTCGCTTTAAATCTATCCAGTTACTATCCACCAATAAACGCTCTTCTCCAAGCTGTTGTACGGCAGTATAAAATTCACGAATAGATTCATTTAATCGCACCAACTCATCGTTTAATTCAGATATTTTTAAAATGAGCGCTTCTATTTTACTGATGGGATGTTCAAAAAAACTTGCAGTGTATTGTGCCGTTAGTGTATTTATAGCATCATTATTTTCCTTAACTTCCTGCTCTTTCCCATTAAATAAATCCTCTGCTTTTTTGAAGTGATAAGCAATAATTTCATTTAATTTTTGCTCATTAAGTTTGAGCTCTATTATTTCATGAGACACTTCCAGCTCAGTTAACAACAATAAATCATTAGTTAAAAGAGCGTCTGTATTTTCTGATTCACTAACTAGCACACTCAAGTCGAGTTTAAGCTTCTGAGCGTCTTCATTCAACTGTCGATATTCTACTTTCGTTTCAGCAATCTGTGTTGCAAGTGAAGTGCCATTAACTTTAATTTTTGCTATCTCATCATTGATATATGCTTGAAAAAGTTCAGGTGCTTTATGGTACGTTAACTCCTTCAACCTCTCAACTTCAACTTTCTCTTTTTCAATCTGTTCAAGAATTTGATCTGTTGATTTCTGTTTTTCTAATGATTCTTGTAAATTTTCTCTCAAAAAAATTAATCGAGCTTCTTGTGCTACCAAGAAATCTTCTTTTAATTTTTTTAGCTTATTAACTTCTTCCTTTAGGAGGGACTGGCAGTTTTCAACCTCTTTTAAAAGCCTCTGCTGAGAATCACTTAAACTTGAATTTGAATTAATTGCATCGGCAAGAACTGTAAATGATTCATGCTCATGCTGACACAAAGGGCAATGCTTTTCTTGGCTCTGGTTTATTAATTGAGACCCGATTTTGATAAGGTTTGCAATCGAATCTTTTTGTAGATTTACAGCGTCCAGTGACTGATTAAGATCTCTTAGCTGTGTATTTAAACTTTCTTGTTTAATGATTGTTGCTGAATAATCCTTAGCTATTTTTATCAATACGTCATTTTTAAATTTGCTAGCTATCATCAGGTCAAGTTCTTCAACTTTAAAGTGCTTTACTGCGACCCCTTCTGATTTGAGATGAGCTATATCACTTTCCAAATCATCAATATTTTTTGATATCAACTCTACATTATTATGTCGGTTAATATTATCTTCGATTCGACTGATCTCAGAAAAATGTTTTACAGCTTCATTTCTTTGTATTTCAAGCTGTTCTATTTTTTTCTGCAAGATCCTTTCTTGAATTTCTAGTTCTCTCTGTTTAGAGTCACTAACCTTAATTTTTTGTTCTTTTCCTGTTACTTTTCTTCTAAGTTCCGTTAGTTTCCCTGTATATTCATGCTTTAATTGCGCTTGTTTAATAAAGTCGGGAAGACGTTTATTAAATACTTGCAGCTTTTCAAAAAACTCTCGTTGGGTACCAAATTGCTCTGTTAGTAGATATTTTTTTTCATTTAACAACTGCCACTGTTCAATATCACTTTTTTGTTTCGATAACTTTGATATTTCACTCTTTGAGTCTTTAATTTCATTATGTTTTTTATCAAATATATGAAACGAATCGACTAACTTTTCTAATTGAGACTTTTCAATTTGAATACCCTCAATTTTTTGATTCGCTTTTTCTTGAAGTTGTTCAACTTTTAATTTTAATTTAGCATTTAACTCGTCATCAAAAGAGTTATCGAATACAGAAAAATCCCCTCCTTGCTCATTCAATTCAGCAGCAAGTTCATTAATGTTGGTTAAACAACTTACATCTATAGTCGTTCCTTCTCCTAATTCAAGGGACAAGTTTTTCTTTTTAATCTCATCAACTTTATTCTGAATATTATATAATCGGCTATTTAATTCCTTTAATACGAACTGAATCTGTTTCCGATTTTTTTCAAGGGTGTCATCTCCTGCTAATTGTTGCGCCATGAACTGCTCGTAACGAGTTTCAGGTTTTAACTCTCTTAAGAAGCCATCAATGGCCTCCTGTGAAAGCATAACTGAGCGGAAATAACGCTCTTCAGGATTTGTTTTTTTATCATCAAATGTATAATCCTTACTTCCCTTACGCGCAAGGGGAACACTTCTTTTTATGGGGTCTTTATCGGTAGTAGTAATTTGAACACTAGACTCAATCTCATCAGGTGCATTTTTTGTTCTTAAAATATGCTGTTTTTGCCCGCTCTGATTTAATTCTTTTGCATCACTATTATTAACATTCGCTAAACTCGGATCTCTGATAAAACGAGTAATGTTATTGGTCATACAAAAATCAATTGCATCATAAAAAGATGTTTTACCAAAACCGTTTGGAGCGTATATGGAGACTAGGTCAGCTGGTTCATCTGTTTTTACTGTAAAATCAAAAGTACCATCTTGCTTATATAAATAACTTTTAAAAGCCTGTATTTCTACACGTTTAAATTTCATGATTATCAACCTCTAAAATTACCTTATCCAACCAAGTATTACGTCTTTTTTTGTCATTATTTATGCGACCTAAAGGAAGATTAGTATTCAACAGACTCTGCGTGATGGGTGAGTAGTTAGGTTCACTTTGCACAACTTGATTTGAAACGGGGGAAACGTCAATATCGTCACCGAGAATATGGTCATTGAGTAACTTGGCAACATGGTCTTTTTTTACACACTTTATCTGATTATCAAATATAATTTTACGCACAAAAAAAGTGTCATTTTCAATAGTGTATTTAAGAGGGTTAGAAATCTTTTGAGGAGATAACAATATGAAATATATATTCCAGCTTGAGAAGTCATTCAGTGTAGGAAGGTATTCTGCACCAATAAGGTTGTTAATTCGCTCCCAGAGGCATTCAATAGTTTCTTCATTATCAATACAACAAGAAATTACTGAAAAAAATGAGCATTCATTAACTTTTGCTTTATGTAAATTGAACTCTAGCTCAGGAAAACTATCTTTTAAGAAGTTAATATCATCCCCTAAGTCTAAAAAAAATTCAGTCTTCATTTTCAAGTTCCTTGATAGTTAAATAGGGGGCATACTCATTGTTCAATAGAGTTAACAATTTACCTTCTGTCTCATCGTCACACTCTGCTGAGTTGGTATGTTCTTCATAAACAGTCTCTTTTGCTTCAATACATTCAGCGTGTAATGTAGTCAAATCGATAACACTATTAATTTTAGAAATTTTCCTATTAATTTCGCGTCTTACATTAATTATACTTCCACTATTTGTGTCAGCTCGTCCAATATTAATTTTGTCACTAATCTTTTTGATAAAGTCATTGGTGAATTTAGGAGAGTGTGATTTTGAATGAGTTTGAGTAATAATAATGCTATTTTCATTAAGTTCTTCTAAATCTGTAAACAATATATCTTTTATATACTCTCGCCAAACACCAGATCCACCTATATACATTAGTCGTTTAGATTTCATCATCTCTCTAACATATGCTAAATCCACGGTTTCAGGTTTGTCTATTAAAATGGATATAGTTAATAATTCTAAAAAAGCCTTCCATAGGCCAATGCATCGCAATTCGTGCATCGGCCTATTATGAACATGAAATGATTGTTCTAGATTTTGTAATATTTCATAAGGAAAAAGGCTTACTTTAATCTGTTCTGTTACCAATGCTCTTAGCACATCTTGAAGTAAGTTTAACCCATCATCATCAGCCCAGCTTCTTTGAACATCAAAAGTAAAATTATCTAAATGTTCAAAACTCGATAAGTGCAAAGGTAAAAGTGGGGCTAATGTTTTACCTAAATACAGTTTTTGAGGATTATCTACGAGCTTCTCATATTCACTAATCGGTATTACTGAAATATTACCATGATACTCATTGTCTATATTGCCATCCATTTTGGTTTCAATGCCACAAAGTAAAACTGGATCATTGTTATTACCTAAGGTAAATATACCGCCACCAGAAAAACCGACAACATTACTATGGGTGATAACTGCTTTAGGAGTTAGGATAACCCTGTTTTGGTCTGTACTATAAAACTCATACTTATTTGCCGAATACTCACTAACATCTCCCTCCCTTCTGTCTTCAGGGTACCCACATAAAAACACTTCATCATTATCATCCAAAGGTGTGCAATTAATCATTAATTCAAGCGTGAGATCTGGATCAACAATAAAAATAGCCATATCTTCGGTATCATGAAAAATAATATCTAGTACTGTTATTGGCTTTCCATCGTAAGTAATTATTACATGGGGATCTATATCATCACTGTTTAAGTCATTACTGTTGACTTTTAAGCAGTGCTTAGCGGTTAACACATAGGCATAGTCAGGTGACATTGGCTGTATTAAAACACCACTGCCGTTATTAACCTTTACAGAATGTTTTTGACGTATTAAGTCAGCTTCTTGACTCATATTTGTATAGTACCCTCACATGATGATGTGCTATATGTGGCTTCTTTTCGTTCTTCCTCTGTAAAAATTCTGTTTATTAGATCTGGATAATTAAACATTAGGTTTGCCGTAGGGAAACGATTGATAATACGAGCAAGCACTAATTTATTCGGTAATCTATGATGCTTACCATTAGCAGAGATAATGAAATTTTCGCATTCAATAAACTGTAATAATTCGTTGTTGGTATTCGCTTTGCTTCCATGGTGAGATACTTTTACGTAATCTATTTTCAAAGGATTATCTTTTGAATAGCCTAAAGACTCTAAGCTTTCAATCACGACTGATGGATGTGCATCGCCAAGAAATAAAATAGATTTATCATGGCACTCGAAAATAAACGCTAATGAACTGCCATTGTGAATTGATTTATCCTCTTCAAAATCATCATCCGCCAACAACTGTTCGATTGAGTTCTGATAATCGTTGTTTTGTCCCGATGTATTGGCATTTGGAGTTTCTTTTACCCATTTAACCAAAAGTTTTTCTAGTTTAGCTAATGAGGGGGAAAGAATTTTAAATTTACTACCAAACCAATCTATTTCATCACCCGTTTTAATTAAGTCGTGTGACCAAATTTTCTTATCGATTAAGTACTCTTCAAGCTTGATCCCTTGCCCTATACTCGTATTATTGCCTGAACTATTTTTTAACTTTACTGTATTTGAATCATCTAGAGGTTTATCAAAATGATTAAAAATCAATTTCCCGGAGTTAAACCACACTTCTTTAGTTAAATCTGTCAGGTAACCGCTTTTATTAAAGCCAGCTAAAAGCCCCCCAATATGGTCATCGTCAACATGAGTTAATACCAGTAAATCAATTTTTTGATTTTTTGACTTAATATTATTCAAGAAAAGCTTAAGGGGTCTTGGGGTGTGTTGCACTTCAAATGCTTGTGCAGGCCCACCATCAATTAGTATGTTTTTGATTTCCCCTTCAAATTCATAACTAATGGCAATTGAATCACCATGTTCAGCTTGTAATATATTTAATTCAATTGCCATTGTTTCACCTTAACAATCCTAATACTTGGTTATATGCAAACCAACCTCCCCCCAAGGTCTACCACATGAACGTTTTTCACTCAAAAAACTGTTTAATAAACACTCGCGACCTACTGCGAATGCTAAGCTGAAAACAAATATTGATGAGTGCAATTGAATGTATTTTTATTATTAAGGTTAATTATTGAACATTCATAAGCTCGCACGGCCTCCCCCTAAACCAATGAATCATATCTTATTATTTATTGATTTGCTGTGATATTTGTCATCAAGTAACCTATCTGTAAATATCCAATCATAAGCTTTTGTATGAAAAACGAAGGTAAGCATTATTAAATAGAGCCTTGGTTCTAAGTAACTTTGGGGCATAAACGTGTTTACCCCCTAACCCGTTTTTGAACAGAAGTCACTTAGAGTATTGAGTCTAGTTAACCTGTTTTGAATTAGAAAAAGTACCTTAGTTTGTTTGAAAAACAACTTAATTTACTACGACCCTTTTGATGAGCCAGAATCATCGTTTATAATGTTCATTTTGATACGGACTGTTTGATATATGTATAAAATCTATTTTTGCGACCATTTTTTAGTACCACCACAGTCACTACCATAAACTAAAAATTCCTAAAAAAAATATTGCATTGTAATATATGGGAAAAAAATAATTACTTTAAACTTGGATGTTAGTAATGAAGCATAATAATTGGCAAACACTCTTTGAAGGCCGAGAAGAAAATTTAAATTGGCTTAAACGCGTATGGAGTAAAGCCCGCTCTGGCGAGCCACAATTGGCAATGATCTTAGGCGAAACAGGTTTAGGTAAAACACGCTTAGTACAGGAGTTTTTCTCTTCTTTATCAAAAGAAGAGTTTGCCAACAATAACAATTACTGGCCTGATTCATTAGATGTAGACCGAAATCTATCTTTAAATCCTCTTCCAGAAGACATAAACACTAAACAAGATATTCCTTGGTTGTGGTGGGGTATGCGTTTTGCTATTCCCACACATCGGAACAACACAATTGCTCAAAGTCCTTTTGAGGCAGAAGATGTTTCCTTGATGGTTCATGCATTTCCAATATTGCGCATGCATCAGTATAAAGCGACTAAATTTGAAGCAGCTAAGATATTTTCAACAATCGTTGCAGACATCGCAAGCATAGGGGTTTATGGCTCTGCCTTAAGCATTCTAGATATGTTTAAACTTAAATCTCAAGAAAAAGAAAATTCGAGGTTATCTTTTAGTGAAGCTAATGTAAAACGTGTAGAAACCCTAGTCGAGAATACACTTGCCCGATTAGAAATGTTTTTAAATCCCAAGAGTGATGATTGTCCCACGGTTCCTGTTATTTTAGTATTGGACGACGCCCAATGGATAGATCCCATTACAGTCAACGCACTTAGAATAATATTTGAGCAAGCAACAGCAGAGCAATGGCCCTTAATGGTGATAGGAACACATTGGGAAAAGGAATGGCAGGAGTATCCAGATAATTTGGACAATTCAATCCATACCTCAAATTTAAAACAGGTTTACAATGTATTTAATGATCATAATCCTCGCCTAGTAAATACTTTATGGTTAAAAAAACTAGAATCTAACAAGTTAAGACTAATTCCAGAACGAGCACTCCCCGGAATTGATAAGATACAAATAGAGCAACTTGTAACAGAAGCTGATGGTAATCCAAGATCAATGGAAGAAATGGTCCTGCTTCTGTTGAATAGACCAACAGATTATTTTTTAAATGGTGATAGTAACCAACCACTAAATAGAAAAGGTAAAAGTCGATTAGCAAAATTACAGCATACATCGATTTATCAAAAAATTATCGAACGATACAGTGAGCTAAATACTGAGTTACAAGATTTTCTCAGCTCTGGAGCTTTGTTCGGCCCTGAGTTTATTAGACCGCTTGTTGTAGATTTATTGATTCATAGCCCTATTGATGATTATCTAAGTTTTGAAAATATCAATAAACTTGCTGATGAAGCACAGGACATACATGCCCTCGTACAAAATTTAGAAGTTAATTGTGACGTATTTCAACAAAAAATTTACCACAATGTTGCCAAAGATTACCTTAAAATTGGGGACGAGGAGTGTTATGAAGCTCGTTTTTCTTCAATAAGCAATATATTGAATAAATGGGTAACATCTGAAAAACACAAATCACTAAACACAAATGAGCAAATAATATTATTTAAATTAGTGATCAATCATGCGTGTAATAATCCCGATTCAATTTTATCCCCTAAAAATATTGCCTATGCTTTTGATTCATTAATTGAGGCCTTTGATAACAGAAGCCAAGAAGGTGAAGTAGCAAAATGGTGGAGTGTAATTCTTACCAATCATGGTAACCACTGGTATTTAGAATTCCTTGAAAAGTTAGAGTTTGCACCTGATCACATTGAAACAGCGATCAATTTTGATATCAATTTATTAAAAGGTTTTTTGATTTTATTACCCCAAATTGACAACATGATGTTTAATCCTAAATGCCCTGATTCATTAAGTAGGAAAGCTAACTGGCTTATCAATGCAGGGGGGGTTTACACAGATCCCGACTTGGCAAAGCAGCATTACTTAAACGCAATAGAAATTTACCGGAATATAATAGACGTATTTGGATCTTCGTATGAACGATTGTGGTATCTGTCTCAAAGCTTAATGATTATGGCTGGCCTTATACAACAGAAGATTAGGTGGACATATAGTACAGAAAAATTGACTTTGACTCAGCAAAAAAAATTGCTTGAGCAAGAAGTCCAAGACAAAGAATTTATGAACCTTCTCCAAGAAGCATTACATATTACAAGAGAAATAATCAAACAATTTGGAACATCACCGAGCAGGTTCAACATGCTATCCCAAAGAATCATTGAATTCGCGCATGGGCTTAAACGTTTGGAAGAAAATACAGAAACAATTGCGAAATATTATCAAGAAAGTTTGGCTATCTGCCGAGAAAACATCAATAACTTTGGAGCTACTCCAGAAAGTTTAGCTAGTTTATCTCATAGTCTAATGAGTTTAAGTAATTATAACTGTGATACAGAAACAGCCGGAATATACCTTAAAGAGTGCTTACATGTTGACCAATCTATCATCAACGATTTTGGTTCATCTTATGAACGTTTAGTTGGTGTAAGTGATAGTTTATTTCGAGTGGGCAAAAACAATATAGATTGTGATGAGGTTGCGGTAGGTTTACAACAATTAGCTGAATCTATACAAATAATACGCGATATTATTATTGAATTCGGTGAAACACCTTCTTTATTATTTATGTTGTCGTTTAAGTTAAATAATCTCGCTGACTTAACTCTTAAGTTCGGAAAAGAAGTGGACCCTGTTAGGAATAATCTCCAAGAAATAATAACTATCGAACGGAGCATAATAAATAAATATGGAATTACACCTTTACGTTTGGCTAACTTGGGAGACAGCATTATCAAATTAGCTAGGTTTTGCGGAGATATAGACAATAATATGGTGGCTTTACAAGCTCATTGTCAGGAAGCATTGAAGGTTGAGAAAAGCCTTACTAGTTTAAATTCTAGTTATTTTAATACATACGCCATTAATCTTGCCAAAGATATCGAGGATTGCTTAGGTGTTGAAATTACCCAAGACCGATTTATTTATGCAAAGACAGATAATACAAAGTGAGCATAGTGATAACCATTGAAGCCGGATTATGCATAACCGATTAAGGCAGGTTCAAAATTGCCCTTAATCGGTCATTATTCATGTAATTCTGGAAAAGTTTACATTTCAAACTTTTAAATTTAGGTCTACTTATGTTTAGCTGCGGAAGATTTGTTGCTGATACCAAAAGCTTCCGCTTTGTGCACAAAGTGATCATTAACCATTAAATGACAAATACAAAGCCACCCATTATTTTGAAGTTTGGACTTCCCACACTTTGGTAGTGGAAAAGATAGCATAAAATAATCGAAACTCATTATGGGGCAGAAACGATTTACAAAGTTCTGAAAGCTTCCATATTTCTGATAACCTAAGATATGGCAAGGTGCGAGTATCACCTACAGGCTAGAGGCCAGTTTAACAATCCACTGTAGTCGTCCATTCTTCTCTCACACTGCTATAAGTTGTTTTGTTTGTTTACTACAACAACCCCAATAGCTATACGAGTTCCATCAATACACTTACCTGTTCCTTCTACATGGGCACACTAGCCTAGATTATTCGTTAGTATTCTTTTAACTTCAAATCTAGCAAATAGCACCAGTCAATTCACATCATATTGCCAGTTATAGCCTGATAAACCCAAGCATTAAAGGTTTAAATAGGACAGATTTCAGCTGAAATTCACCCAACCAAGCATAATCTTTTTTTTGTTTAAGAATATTGACGTGCTGAAATAGTGGTTAATGGTGCGACGGTTACAAACTGTAACAATATTTGATGTTGAACATAAAATCTTGCGTGACCTTCGTCACGTTTTTCGTTCTATGTTGATATTGCATGAAATTATTTTAGAAAAGCAGGATGGCAAAATGCATTTTTCGAAAAATTTAAGTTTTTTATGGCAGTAGATATAAAAATATGGGAATCGGCCCTAGAAGAACTTAAAAAAGCCCCTATTAAGGTAATAACATTTAGCAAAATCTGAGTTTGCCAACTTGCAATATGGTAAGACGCAACCTTTAATTATTAATCATAGAAACATTTTTTTCCAATTATGCGAGTCGTAATATATGGAAACACTGTTCGGAGGTAAGAATGACAAATAAAACCAAGCCTAGAATGCACAGCGCAAGGCATGTGTTTCGCTTTTCGTCAAAAAAGAACAATGGAGTCAATGTGCTTGAGTCATATCTTGAACTGACTTATGCGCTCATGTTTTCTTGCGATCCAAACATTAAATCATTTGGAAGCCAAACCGAATCTATGCACTGTGATTATAACGGTAAGCGATGTCGTTACACGCCTGACTTCCTGGTGAGCTATATCGATGGCACGTTTGAATTTATTGAAGTTCACCCAACAGAATTTATAACTGAAGAATTTCGGCAGCGTCTTGACCACTTTAACGAATATAGCGTCGCAGAATCCGGTATACCTATTGTACTAAAAACAGATGAGGGCTTGCATAGGATGTTACGCGTGAACTACCAATTAATTGCCTCTGAATGCGATATATTTTTAAACGATAATATTTCAATCCCAGACTTACCCTTGTCTATTACATTATCAGGCTTAATTGACCACGTTTCTACGTTTAATAACCGCCCTATTGCCCAGGCTTATACAATTGTTGGTCAAGGCCATTATGAATTTGATATGACTAAGTTACTTAGCGCTGACACTCAGTTGAGTAAAAACTAGTGATATATTCAGGTTATCAAGATGGCTCGCGTGTACATACGAGTGATGGTTTAGTCACCGTACAAATCATTAACCAAAATCATTGCCTGCTCTTTGACGAAGACCATAACCCAATTTTAAAGACTCATGAGCAAATTGTAGATGCTCTGAAAAGTGGGATTTATGTCATTGATATACCTGTTGTGCCAAAAGCCATTTTAACTGACTATCAAATCAATGATAGAGACACACGGTTAATGTATGTTAAATCACTCCAAAAGGTTGTTAATGAACATAACGTCAGGCCGACAACGTCGAAGGCATATAAACTAATGATTGAGCAAGTCGAGCTAGATTACCCTACTACTCGCGCTTTTGAAAAACACCCTGCTAAATCCAGTATTTGCCGTTATTGGAAAACCTGGGTCAAGGGTCGATTTCAGGATAATGCGCTTGCCTGTGCACGTCGAAATGCCCCGACCCGTATCAATCCAGCTTCTGAAGCTGTTTTAAGTGAATTTGTAGCAAAGACCTGGCTAGATAGTTATTCAAAACTGAGGAGTGCTCACTATAGGGCTTACTGCATGAGAGTAAATGAGGTCGCTAAAGCTAACAAGGCTGTCATCGCCGTTAGTGAGCGCTCTTTTTATCGACGTATCGGGGAATTAAACAATATTGAAGACGAGTTACTCCGCAGCGGAATAGGCAGTGCTCGTCGCAATCAGTTGCTACTCACAATGCAGAAAGCAATAAGAACAGACTTCGTGATGCAACGAGTTGAGATGGATAGAATAGATTTGAATTTGTGTCTAATTGATGATGTAACGGGTGAAGTTACCAAAAAGGTTTCTGTGTACTTCGCCATCGACTGCTATAGTCGTGCCATCGTTGGCGTAGTCGTTGACCTCGGTTTAGCAGAGAACAAAGAAAGTGTTGTTAAACTTTTTCAACAAATTTATATGCAAGATGAAAACCTGCCATTTTGCGCTAAACCTTCTACCGTTATCATGGATAATGGACCAGGTTTTAATAATGCAGCTGTTCAACAACTCTGTGAGCAATTGGATATTGATGCCGTCTACGCACCTCCTAATCAGCCGTCTAAAAAACCATTTGTGGAGTCGTTTAACAATGTATTTCGCCAACAATTTTGCAGCGGTTTGGCTATATTTGTTGACGATAAATTAACAGTTGGGATACCAGGATACGCAGGGGTTACAAAAAATAAAAGTGAACCAAATACTATAACAAGTCTCTCTAAAGCCGCAGAGCTATCGGTACGAGATTTTTTATTTTCACTAAATACCTTCTTGTGTGAATACAGTAATAAAAACCATGGCACTACTAAAATATCACCTCATGAGGCGTGGTTTAAGTCTTTAGATGCTGTACCGCGCTCACATTATGATTATGAAGCTGTCTTGAACAAATTTCATGTTTTACAGGAGAAGGAAGAGCAAAAGCTATATAGCAATGGCACCGTTAAGCTCAATAAGCAGATTTTTTTCAGTTACGAATTAAAGCAACTCTATATTAAAACCAAATCATTAAGTCGTGAGGCCAAGGTCGTGGTGACTTTGAATCCGTTCGATGCACGTTATGTCACTGTTCATTACTTTGATGACAGAAACCAAGATTCCTATCGCATAGTTGCCGAAAATAATGCAATTGAAGATATGTCTAAGCCTATATCATTCAAAGCGTTGAATGGTGAGACTGAAGATAGCTTCGACATTTATCGGGATACAAAGCATACGATCACAGGAGAATACCGCGTAAATATTGAAAAGTTATACCCTCAAACAACACGTCGAAAAAGACGAGGAAAAGAAACATCAAGTTTTGAGGAAAATAATAAACAAAACATCAGCGCACAAGCACGCATCGAACAATCAAATTTGATTGATTCAAAGTCAAATGAACACTTAAAGGCCAATATGCGCTTTAATACTTCTGAGTCTGACATTGGCGAGTCATTTGTGGATGACCTTATAAAAGTTGACATGACAGATAAGAAACGACGATGGTAGTACAAGATAAAAATGATTTAAAACATAAGATTGAGACTTTCCCATTTCCTCAAGCAATGGCCGTTCATCCTTCGTTATTGCTTGCATGGGAGCGTATTTGTGAGGTGCACCAAATGTACTCACTCCCATCTCGCAATAAAGGGCAGCTTATTTTTGGATTGTCTGGTGAGGGCAAGACATTTTTAGTTAATAATTATCAGCAACATTTCCCTCCGATTGTGACAACAGAAAAGAAATTAATACCCGTCTTCTATTGTAGGTTTAAAGAAGCGAAAAAATCGATTGACGATATTTTACGTTTTTTAATTAGCGCATTAGGGGTTAGTCCACCCAAAGGCCGAACTAGAGCAGGTGAACTTAGTGCACAATTTTATAAGCTCATCGACGAACTTGGTGTACAACTCATCATTTTGGATGAAATTCAACAAGTCTTACCTGAAAAAGATAGTGTTACAGCATTAAATACCCTTAAGTATTTTTGCGGATTACTGGATGAACTCCCCCCCTCTATTGTTTTCATAGGGAGTGAGCGTGCAAGTCGACTATTAACTTTTGGACAAACAGATAAGACGGTAGATGAAAATGAACAATTAAGTCGTAGAATGTTTCGCTCTATTCAGATTGGTCGCTTAGCACCTTGTTCAGATGAGTGGCTAACGAGTATTAATTGGTTTGTGCAAAAAATAGGACTTGAGCCTTTGACTTATTCAGATGGTGATTTGTTAGACAGGATTTATATCGCTTATGGACACGGACGCAGTATGAGTACATTAGATGATTTGTTTCTAAGAGCCCCATTTCACCAAAAAACAAAGACTGAATTAACATGTTTTTTATTTAAAAACTTCGAGAAACATTGTCACAAGGATGAAAACCCATTTAGTACCGAACATTTTAGTACTGAGAAAGTTAAAAAAGAAATCAATAGGTTCATATTGTAATGACGTCTTTTAGTCCAATACGTTTAGCTATAACGCCATCACAATATGACGATGAATCTTCAATCGGTTTTGCACTGCGTATCGCACAAGTTAATGGGTTTCAGTATCTATCAAGAATGCTATCAGTTACTCAAATAAATAAGTTGGTGCGCGGTAAAGGGCTACAGCTGACTGATAGTTTGGGTATCAAAGGTATGTATTATGACAATCAAGCTGTTGTACGCACACCGCTTTTTCAACAATCTTGGCAAATAAATTCCAAAGTGTGCTTAACTTGTATTCGTGAACTTGGCTATATCAAAGCAGAAGTACAACAACCATTTATAGCATGCTGCTCAGTACATCATTGCACATTTATTGATAAATGCAGCCAATGCAATCAACAACTAAAATGGGATATAAATTTATTAAAAGGTATCTGCACTGCAGATAGTTGCTGCGTTAAATTGTCGGATTCCCCCATTGATGAGCCGTATTTATCACAGTTAAACCAATTAACATCACCGCAGATTGCAGATTGTTTACTCATTTCAACCTTGTTGAGCACGCCAAACAAAACGATAATTGAGCCCTCAAAATTTTGCTCTACCCTTAATTACTATCAACAACTAGGTTCCGGATATAAACTATTGACTGATAAGGATAAATTCACTACCTGGCTTACGTCATTTTTTGAACAGCAATCTATCTATTTACCTTCAAACTTCCTATATGCGCAACTGTGGTTATTAGTTGAAAACCTTAATTCGGCCTGGCCAATCGATAACGTTGTTGAACATTTAACGTCTATTAACTTTAAACGAATTCAAAAACCTATAAATCCACTGATTGTTTCAATGCCAGCAGCGACTGCCTTGTTAGAAACAACACCTCAATCTTTGAAAAAGTTCAGTTCAATGGGACTTATCAAAAAACAGAATAATTCTAGACTCACCATTAACTCCAGAATTGATGTGTCTCCAATCATACAATTGTTAAGTCAGCATACGGTTGAGTCAGATATGAATTCATTAAACTCAATGCGAGATATTTGCTTAAAACACACCATAGAACAAATTGATATCATGCAGGCCTTGTTAGAAGGTGATATCACGTTAGGATATAAACCATCCAATACCTTACCCGATTCAATATATTGTAGAAAAAATGAATTGATAAAAGTAGGTGAAAAGGTCTTATTATCAAAACAAAGTAGTGAAATTACCCTAATACAAGCTTCTCATATTACTGGTTTTTCACTTGATGAACTAATTACGTTCAGAAAGAAAGGACTATTGAAACAACCAGTTGCATATAGTAGTTATTGTTTTATGTCAGATGCCATGAACTTAAAAAATAAAAGACATAATAACAAAAAAACTGACAAACATACTTTGTTAGTCTCACCTCTCCTAATCTAACTCAAAACCCGAGATAACGGTCAAGTCACACAGTACCTGGTTGCAATTTTTACCTTCTTCAAAATACCCCCCTTTATTATCTACTTAATGGTATCGCTGTGATGTTAATCATAGTGACCCATAGGCTTTCAAAAAAGCTGTTGTTTTATAAAGTATTAAGGTATTGTCAAATATTGATTATGCCTGACAACAGAACATGTCACTCCAGTTTAATGCTAAATTTTTATAACCAAATGAAATCATGCAAATTTATTTTTGGAAATGGATCTCAATAGATGTGGCAGAAATTAATTTTTAACTCAAATTGAGTGTCATGGAAAAATTTTAGTTCTTCCATAAGTCATTGAAATATATGACAGGAAAAAGCCTGATATTCTCAAGTTAAATGGCAGGTGTCATGTGATCAGGAACCTTTAACTTGAGATTTCAGGTCTATATGAGAATTTGTTCTTTATTATCCTTCTCTATTAAGTAATGTGACTTATACAGTTAAATTGTGTTTTCACGGCAGTATGAGATTTTCCTTTGCCCATGTATCAATAACTATGTGCTATATAGGATAACTGCCGTTTGAACTGAAACCAGTATGTCGCGTCAATTAGTATGTCTGTTATTTGAACTGTACGGATTATGAACTTCACAGGGTGATCCATTCACTTCATACTAAGCCAATCTTCTTCAGGCCTTATATTGACAAGGTTGCGAGCGCAGTGAGTGCCAGTATAGCTTGTCCTTGATGATATAAGAGCCTGATGAAATAATAGCTTATGGGTGTATTCAAATTAAAGCCAAGTTTGCTTTCTAGTTGTCGTCTTATAAACCAGATTGTAAGCTTTTAACTCTAGTTCCATTTATTGATTCACTACACCTAAACATACACTCGTTCTTTAGAAACATGTTTTCAAGTGTATTTTGTAAACTCTATCACCATGACCCATTTTTATGTGAATTACACAAGGTATTGAATGATACGATAAAATTTATAGTGCTTAACCTTTTAATGAAAGTATTATGATTTTCAAACGACCTCTAATGATTAAATGCTCGCTTATTGGGCGTCGCTACGTGAAATCTGAGACTTTGTCTAAGGCGTTGACCTATAGAATTAAAGCTGGGACGTATAAATTGTCCTGGAACAGCTTAAAAATTTATGAAGTTCAAAAATCAGTTTGTTCGTTTTTACCGTGATTAAGATTACATGTATTATCAATGTGCCAATTCGGAAACACTTCAAGTTTTACTTCTATAAATTTATCGAAGGCCTCATCAAAGCAATGCATTGCCAGTAGAGTTAATAATGATTTGGTGATATTGAATGAATCTACATTGAGAAATTCCTATTGCGAGTTTGATGTTTTGTTCAGTTAATTATATACAAGGACATGGAAGCTTAAATTTGCAGTAATTTGAGTTGTCATAATTTAAAATGAATAGTCAAAAGAACAGATAAGTCCCCTAATCCATTTTGTTTATACTGGGTCCATTCCTGCGCATAAACTGGCCACTGCCTCAGTGGTTGTCTAACGTGTTCCAGGACAATAACACTGTACGAAGTTCTGAAAGCTTCCATATTTCAGATAACCTCAGCTATAACAAAGCACAAGTTTCACCTACAAACTAGTGCCTAGTTAAAGTAATCTACTACAGTTGTCAGTCTCAAAGTCACATCCAAATTTAGTTTTTAATTAATTAACAAGACCCTTTTTTACAAAAGTTATTTCTATAAAAGTATTAGCCTCCTTAAACGTTTTAGAGCTCTGAATAGATCTATTCAATTTTCTCTTATCACTGCCATAACAGGAAATAACATAAATACTATTAGTTACTTGCATAGTTTTGGTTTTTTTAAAGGGTGGATTACAATAGCAATAAATGAAGACTCGGGTATTAATTCAGCTTTTTTAGCAACTGCAGTTATTACACTTTTACGACAAATTTTTTTATCATTTTAAACTCAACTTAGATTTAAGATGATGGCTATACTGGTAACAACAGAAAGTTGAGCTAACTCAAAAAGGCTACATAGTAGCCTTATAATAGAACTCAGTTAACTGTAGTGGTATAGATAATTTGCCACTCAATTGAAGGTTATATTTGGTTTTTGAGGGTATATACAAACGGCTAAGCTTCGGGATATCCATTTCAATTACGTTTTGGGGTAGAAACGACTCAGTCGCCCTAACCCACTTTTGGACATTTTCGTGTTAGGACTTTGGGTAATCATGGCATTTCAGATTACCCAAAGTATGGATAAGCTCTAAACCTGTGGCCAATTTCAATTGGCCACTACACACCGTGTTTGCGCCGCTCGAAAACACCACTAAAACTCAAGCCATACGACCTTGCCCTTGTTGCCGACAACCGATGATATTTATGGGGGTGCATAGGAATAAGCATGCACGACTGACAAGCTTTCTTAGACAAAAACCAACCACACCTAACGCCACTGTTTAAGCGGAAGGATTAAAAATTAACACTTAAGATGCGGAACAAGAAAAGTATCAGGAGGTGCTAAGGCATTGATATTTTAGGTAAAGAAATTAGCTGACGATGCTAAGGGATCTATGCGGCTAGTAAAAAATGTAACTGCTCTGCACACATCGAAAAAGCGTAAGATCTTACGCCGATATTTACACTATAAAGGTATCACTCGGGCTTGTTCAACACTTGGGATAAGGACGCGGCTACGCGCGGCCTATCCTTATCTGTTATGCGTAAACTAAAAGCTAGCATATGCTTTCATGACACTCTGCCCCAATACATTTGCAGTTGCAAGATACAAAAACTGTTTGGGTTGAGTGCTTAAAAATTCACTCATAAGCCATTGCTCTTTATCTGAGAATATTTTATCGAACATATATGGGTGATAACGGGTTATTGACCCCAGATAAAACATAAACATATATATTATCGATTCTTGACTGTACCTTTCGTCTGCGCACTTAGACAAGTACATTGTGTAACCATTATTACCTATAAAATACCATATCCCCTTATCTCTAATTTTCTTAGATAATTTAGCATAATCAGATCTACCAGGAGTGTATGAGGTCATTTGATGTAGCTCTTCATAGAAGACCCCATCCTCGTCTTGAATGATGTTATAACCAATCGCTATTAATTCAATAACTTCTTGAGGGCTACATGCTAATTTAGCTCTGAAGATTAGCTGTTTGCTATCTTTCAATAATTCAGAGGATTCTATACGAACAAAAGTTTCTTTCTGATTATAAATCTCGCTATAAGCACGGTGAACGCCTACACAATGATTCAGTAATTCTTTTGTATTCAGTTTAATATCGGCGGTATTTGTATTTGGATCAAAAAGAGAAACGAGCTCGTGAGCAACTTGGACTATTTGGTGTTTTTGCTTTTGTTTAGTAACTTCAGAATTAAGAAATTTATTATTGTGTTTTTCAGACATGCCGTGCATATACATCTTATTCTCACCGAATGAACCTCTCAAATTGATCATGATTTTTGCTAAATTAAGAAATGAGTAATAATAAAGCAAGGGTTGGCTTTTAATTGGACTTGATTCTGCTGATAAATAAAAATGCTTTGCTTGCTCAAGCAAAGAACGAAGAAACTCCTCTCCTTTTTTATCACTAGAGCCTTTTTTAATTACATAATCCCAAAATGCCCAAATATCAGATATTACCAACTTTTCATTTTTGCCTAGATTAACAACAGAGCTAGGCTGACTGAATAATGGGAAACCATATTTTTGTTCTATTTTTTTTCTAGCCACGAACACCTACTCTATGATTTAAATTATTACGCATAACGCCCACATTAATGGGCAAAAAATAGTTGGTTAAAATAAGCGACGCAGGAGCAAAACCAACTGTTTTTTGTCCTGTTGAATTGCTTGTTATACGTTTGCTTTACTTGCAGACCTGTAGCCAAATAAATAAAGTAGTCCAGCTACAAGCCAAACTATACCAACAAAAAGCACTACATCTGTTACTTTGTCTGGTTTTCGTAACCACAATTGTATTGGTAGCAAACCACGGATTATGCAAAGAGTAGCAATAGTGTATATACCTAACTTTAATAATGGGAGTTTGCGAATTATATGCGCTGCTGACAACGCATAGCAGCCAGGAATAATGAAAAGAATTGCGGCAAAAAAAGCACCTATAGGCGCAACGATTGTTCCTTGCTGTGCTGACTCTACAATGAATTTGGGAGCCATTTGAGCCGAATAACATTCAGGGCCAAAGAATACACAGGAAAAGTGTGCGAGTGCAGTGCTAAAAGCAATTATCGCGGCTAAAAATAAAAGAGTTATTCCATACTTTGATTTCACGCTGAACTCCCTTCAAACGTATAACGCCTGCATTTGCGGCTTGGGTGAACTGTCACCTTTTTTTGCCGCGCAGCGCGAAAAAGGTGACAGTTTGCCCAAGTCCGACAAGATGCACTGGTTATGAGTTTTTAATGCTTTTTTGTATGCCAAAATGCAGTACCAAAAGTTGTGTAGTCCATTGCACGACTAGTAAGTGCGTAAAGCTCTTTGTCTTCTCGATCAAAAACTTTACCGAAGCCATTATCCATAAACTCTACCCATGACAAATTACTTGAATAAGAATTAAAAAGGTGTCGCAACTTTCTTTTTCTTGTCCACGGGAACCAACTCGGATTTTGATAAATCACTTCGTGAAGCAAACCTTCATAGACAGTTAGCAATGTATCGCCTGTGCCAACTTCCAGAGTATATACGACAGCCCCTTTTACTTTTTCATGGGGCGCTTCCGTAAACTCATAACTTTCCAATATTTGCGGATCAAATTTTGACCCTAATTCAAATATAGGCAACATATAAAACCCTTTTGACTCATAACGATTTAGTTCACGAGCCGAAGGTCTCGTGTAACGGCTTGTTCTTTACTTTCGGAGAGAGAGGGTTATCGCTAC